>CAYYBO010000066.1:0-14998 GCA_964470125.1 uncultured Planctomycetaceae bacterium
GCCCCCGCGTTATAACAACCTCATAGCCAGTCCCGTGGCCGACGGGAACGGGAGTTGGCGCTCACTCGCGATTCCCGTCGCTCACGGGGGGCGACGCTACGCGCTAAACACGTGCCTCGCCGGCGCGCACGGGCGAGACGCCCGTGCCCCAGTTGCACGCAAGCGAGGAACGCTACAGCCGACAGGAAACAGACCATGATCGTGGACCTCAAGGAACTGCATCGCTACGTGGGACAAACCGTCACCCTTCAGGGCTGGCTCTACAACCGCCGCGACTCCGGCAAGATCGTCTTTCTAGTGGTTCGCGACGGCACCGGCCTGTGCCAGTGCGTCGTCAGCAAGTCGCCGGAGACGGAGGGCTTCTTCGAGCAGGCTCGCCGGCTGGGGCAGGAGACGGCGCTCCGCGTGACCGGGGCCGTCCGGGCGGACGCCAAGCAGGTCGGTGGCCACGAGATCAACGTGACCGGCCTGGAAGTGGTCGGCGAGAGCAACGACTACCCCATCACTCCGAAGCCGCACGGCATTGAGTTCCTCATGAAGCACCGGCACTTGCACTTCCGCTCGCGCCGGCAGTGGTGCATTCTTCGCGTACGGTCGACGCTGGTGGACGAGATTCGCGGCTACTTCAACCGCAACGGCTACACCCTGATCGACACGCCGATCTTCGCCCCGGCGGCGGGCGAAGGGGCCCAGACGCTCTTCACCGTCGATTACTTCGGCGAGCCGGTCTATCTGGCCCAGACCGGGCAGCTTTACGTCGAGACCGCCTGCATGGCGATGGGCAAGGTGTACTGCTTCGGGCCGACATTCCGGGCGGAGAAGTCCAAGACCCGCCGGCACCTGACCGAGTTCTGGATGGTCGAGCCGGAGATCGCCTACGCCGACCTGGACGCGGTCATCGCCGTCGCCGAGGACTTCATCTGCTCGATTGTCGACCGCGTCCTCCGCGACCATCGCGAGGAGCTGGCCTTTCTCGGGCGCGACATCGCCGGCCTGGAGAAGATTAAGAAGCCGTTCTGCCGCGTTACCTATTCGGAGGCTGCTGACATTCTGAGAAGCGACAAGGCCAAGGCACTACTGGAGAAGGATCTGGCCGCCAAAACCGCCCGCATCGGGGAAGTGAAGAAGCTCATCGCGGACAAGGAAGCCCAGTCGCAGGCCGCCGGCGTCAAGCAGGCCAAAAAGGACTCGCTGATCGGCGAGGTCATCGAGCACCGCGAGGAACTGGAGGACCTGGAGACCGAGGTCCGCAACATCCCGCACCACATGGAACTCGCCGCCGGTTTCGAATGGGGCAAGGACCTGGGCGGCTCGGACGAGACCATCATCAGCCGCCTGCACGAGCGGCCGACGTTCGTCACGCACTACCCCCGGGCGGTCAAGGCCTTCTACATGAAGAAGAACGCCGCCGACGGCCGTCTGGCCAACAACTTCGACCTGCTGGCCCCCGACGGCTACGGCGAGATCATCGGCGGCTCGCAGCGCGAGGAGAACCTGGACGATCTGCTGGAGCGGATGGCCGAGGAGAAACTCGACACCAAGAACTACGAGTGGTACCTCGACCTGCGGCGCTTCGGCACCGTCCCCCACGGCGGCTTCGGCCTCGGCGTCGAGCGCACGCTGTCCTGGCTCTGCGGCCTCAAACACATCCGCGAGACCATCCCCTTCCCGCGGATGATGGGCAAGTTCTATCCGTAGCGCTAGCCCCCCGCGGCCGACGTGAACTCCGAGTGCGCCGGATCGCGTCCACCACTTGTGCGAGAATGCCATCCTCTTACCAGCAACTGATTCTCGCTCAGAAACGGCGGAGATCAAAGTCACGCATCACTCCGCCACGTTAAGTTGAAGGCGGCGTCGTGATCGAGCCGGCGGGCGGTGAGGCCGCGGAGCTCAAGACGCATGCCGTCTTGCCGCACCCCGGCCCAAACCCAGCCCAGGGAGGAGTTGGGATTCACCAGAACACAATAGCCGCAGGCGGGGAGGCTCACGAAATGCAGGCCCTCGGTCTGCCGCAGTTGAAACGCGTGCGTGTGGCCGAAGATCACCGCTTTGACCCGCCGCCGGGCGAGAATGACGTCGAGCAGTTCATCAGCGTCTTGCAGCCCTGTAATCCACCGCTGCGGGTTGTGATGCAGGCACACGATTGCCGGGGCCGGGGCTGAGTCGAT
This sequence comes from uncultured Planctomycetaceae bacterium, assembly GCA_964470125.1. GTDB lineage: Bacteria > Planctomycetota > Phycisphaerae > UBA1845 > UTPLA1 > DATKKX01. Next base: position 2,169 of record CAYYBO010000066.1, read on the forward strand.
CGTCCTCGCCAGCCACTGCCGCTGCTCCGATCCCAGCCGCCCCGGCAGACTGCCCACCCGTTCGAGCGAATCAAGCAGAATCCAATGAACGCCGCCGATGATCCGGCTGCAAACCAGTTTGCCCGGCACGCTCGCGTCCGGGAGCATAGTCGGAGTCGCCGCCGCCGCGAACGACTCGACAAGACGGTCGCGGTGGTCATGGTTGCCCGGCGTGACGTGCAGCGGTATCCCACGGCTGGTCAGCGGTGAGATCAAGTCGTGAAAGGTGGCATAGTCGTCCTTTTCGCCCGAGGCGAAGGCCAGGTCGCCGTTGACCAGTACATGATCCGGCCCGGCAGCGACCGCTTCCGCGATGACGCGCTCCAGGTTGTCGGCCATGCGCGATCCGCGAACGGTCAGACCGCGCGACGCGCCGATATGTGTATCGGATATCATTGCCCAATTCTGCTCGGCCGGCTCTTTCGTCAGGCTGCGCCGCGTCAACTGACTGCATCCGACCAGACATAACGCCAGAAAGGCCCGTCGAGTGAGGTTCCAGGCGTCCGGCGGCCGACGGATGTTCGATTCCGTATTCATGGTTCCGACGTTCTTGGGCTGGGGCAACCTTCTGCTTGGACCACGGCAACTAATCCGATCATGGCCCTTATAGACCGGCCGAGGGCAGGAGTGAACAGCAAGAAATGTGGTGCAAGCGGCTGGGGGTGCGGGGGATCACCGCGGCAGGGTGTGTTCTGGACGCCCTTATACATCTCTCTCATCGTCCGGGGCGACTTCACGCGGACAGGCTTGCGGCTCGCTACTGCTTGAGCTGCGCTCGGTACCGGCCTGCCGTAACATCGTGGCCGCGATCCGGTTCGGCGGTGTGCCAGGCATCATATAACTCGACGAGATTCTGCAGGATGCCGGCCAGAAGCTGCCCGCTCCCGTCGGGTGATTGTTCAACCGCCGTCTTGGCGGCAAGAAGAAGCTCCTCCGCTTCTTTGTATCTACCCTGGGCGCGCATGCCGACGGCAGAGGAACTCGCCACTCGGATCACCCGCCAATCGTTCTCGCCATAGGCCCGCCGGAGGATGGGCAGGGCCTCCCTGTAGAGGGGTTCAGCGGCCGCGTGATTCCCCTGCTTCTGGTAATTGGTGGCCAGGCCGTTGAGAGCATAGGCCGTGTCGGGATGCTCGTTGCCCGATACCCGGCGGCGGATATTGAGGGCCTTGGCGAGCATCGGCTCGGCCTCGGCGTAGCGGCCGGTGCGCGTCAGCAGGTGTCCGAGGTTGAGCAGGCTGAGGGCCACGTCCGGGTGATCATCGCCGTGGAGTTTCCGGCGGATGCTGAGGGCCTCTCGAAACATCTCCTCAGCTTCGGCATGGCGGCCCCTGTTCATCAGCAGGAAGCCGAGATTATTCAGCGAGAAAGCCACGTCGGCGTGCTCGTCGCCAAGATTCTTGCGACGATGGGCCAGGACTTGGCGGTGGATCTTCTCGGCCTCGTCGGGCTGGCCGACGTTGTCGAGGGCCGTGGCCAGGTTGTTCAAGGTGACGCCCAGGCCGGGATCATCCTCGTCGAGGAGCTTGCGCTTTATGGCCACGGCCTCTTCGAGAACCGCCCTTGCGCCGGAATAGTCACCGATTTGACACTTGAGCGAACCCAGGCTGCTGAGGTTCTCAGCCACTTCGACGTGCTCATTGCCGAGCAATTGCCGACGCGCCTCCAGGGCCGCCGAAAGGTGGGCCTCGGCTGTTTCGAACAAGCCAAGCCCCAGATAGGTAATGCCGATGGTACTGCGAATGGCGGCGAGCACTTCGGGTTGATCGGCGAGCTCCTTGTCGGCGCGCTGGGCCGCGGCGTCGAGGACCTCGCGCAAAAGCGTCACGTCCCGATCTCGGGCTTGCGCCGGAGTGACCGACTCGAGCATTCGCTGCAGGAAATATTGGATCTGTTGGGCTTTCTGCTGATTCTGCTCGGCGAGCCGTCGCTGCCGGGCCTCTTGAGCCAGCGCCGCCTCCGCTCTGGCGGCTTCGTCCAGGGCCCGGCCCTCATTTTCCTGGGCGATCTGCCGCTGACGGTTTTCACGTACGGCAAAGGTCGCCGTGGTGATCATGCCTATCACCAAGGTGGTCGCCACGAGCGCGCCGGCGATCACGGACCCGCGATTTCGCCGGGCGAACTTGCGGACGCGGTAGACCGTACTCGGGGGGCCCGCAAGGATCGGCTCATGGTTCAAATAGCGGCGGACGTCCATCGCCAGATCGCTGACCGTCTCGTATCGCCGCGAGCGGTCCTTCTCCAGGCACTTCATGACGATCCAGTCGAGTTCTCGACGGAGACTTCGCATGAGCCCGCGGGAGTCCGCCTTCCGGTTGCGGGCGACGACGGCGGCGCGGTCGGATACTCCGAGCCGGCTAAGCCTCGTGCTCGGTTTGGGGGGCTCGACCTCGCAGATGATGCGCTGAATCTCCGCCAGGCTGCCGCTGCGCAGCGTTTGCGGATCGAACGGCAGGGAGCCGGAAAGCAGCTCGTACAGCAACACCCCCAGGGCGTAAACGTCTGTTCGGGTGTCGATGTCCTGGCCGGACATCCCCGCCTGCTCGGGGCTCATGTAGGCCGGTGTTCCGATCAACTGGCCAAGCTCGGTGACCAGCGTTCGCTCGGTCAACGGCGGCCCCATGGCCTTGGCCACGCCGAAATCGATAACCTTGGGAGTGGCGACTCCGTCGACAGGTTCAACCAGCACGTTGCTGGGCTTGATGTCTCGATGAATGATCCCTTTCTGATGCGCGTGCTGCACGGCTTCGCACAAACGAATGAACAGCTCAAGCCGTTCCTTGAGGTTGAGTTGCCGGGCGTCGCAGTGCTCCGTCAGCGGCACGCCCTGCACGTATTCCATCACGAAATAGGGTGCCCCGGCGCAAGGCAACCCCGCCGGAACAGTCCCCCCGTCGAAGATCTTGGCGATGCACGGATGATCCATCATCGCCAGGGCTTGTCGCTCGGCGTCAAACCGGGCGATCACCTGACGGCTGTCCATGCCTGGTTTGATGAGTTTGAGTGCGACACGGCGGCGAATCGGCTCGGACTGCTCGGCAAGGAAAACGGTGCCCATGCCCCCCTGGCCGAGCTCGCGAAGAATGCGGTATTGCTGAATCCACTCAGGAACCGCCGGCGAAGACGTCTCGAGCGGCCCCGCGCCTCCGCCGCCTGTCCAGTTGGCTACGATCGTCTTGGGCGAACCGAGAGCGAAATCTCCTCCCAAGATCGGCGACTGCAAAAAGCTATCGGCCTGCTCATCGTTGGCCAGCAGCGACTCGACCTCCGCCCGCAAGATGGCGTCCGAGCCGCACGCCCGGCGCAGAAACTCCTCGCGTTCTTCGCCCCGCGTCTCGCGAGCCTCCAAGAAGATCTGGCGAACCCTCTCGTACTGCTCTGGCGTCATGGTTCTCTCGGCAAAGGTCGCCCTACAGCCCTCCCCAGATCAAGCTCCGACGCCACCACTCATGCTGGTAGGCGGGATCGGCTCCGGAGCCAAGGCGACTGGCGCAGTCGACAACGGCGTTCCGCGAGGCGGCGGTCCTCTCCTGCAAAGGGCTTCCGTTTGCTGGGCTGCAACGAGACCGCCCGAGCCACGGTCCCTGCCCGCAATAGCGCCAGCCATCAATCTGTTGAGTACTCTACACGGATTGCCAACGGACCGCCCGATCCACGCCCAGTGAGGCCCGCGGAGCACGCGCGTGGCTGAGCGTCGTGCATCACACGAAGGCCGCAACCTGGGACACGCGTGAAACCGGCCGTTTCAACGTCCCAGCCGGCTGAGGGCAGCCGGGAGGCCGGCGGTCCAAAGTTGGCCGGGCATCCGGCCGAAACCCGAAAGCGGCAACTCCCTAACACTTTTTGTATGAACGACTTAAGCACACACGCTGCCCCTGTCGTCCTACAAAGCAGTATTGCAGCCCTGCGTGAAGAGACCCTCATCACAGGCAAGATACTGGCCACCAAAACTTGTAGCTGCGTCTGCGCATTAGGCAAGATGTCAGGTATGGCATGGTCTGGGAGGGACTTTCGCACACCCCTTCTCGATCTCGGGCGGTTCGGTCCGACCTCGGCTTTGCCTTCTAGCGACGGCGGCGGCATGTTCGACGGTTACGCTGTGGGTGGCGATGGAAGTCTGCTCGTTGCTCGGCTGCGGGCGTATCCGCCGAGCCAGCCCGCCAAGCATGTCTGCGAGATCGTGTTCGACTTGCAGCACGGCCGGTGCGAGCTGCCGATCTTCGGTTTCACGCGGGATCGTGAAGCGAGTTACGCCGTTCTTTACCAGTGGGTTCTACGACAGGGCTGCTTTTCCTCGATTACGTTCGATTTGTCAGACTCACTGGAATCGGGCCGGCCTGTTGTGGTCGTGGGACCAGGAACGGCGATGTCACCGGGCGATTCTGCCGCACTGGACCGCCATCAGCGGGGCGGCGGCCGCCTGCTTGTCCTGACATCGCCGGAAGACGACGTTTCGGTGGTCAACGCTCTTACACGGCCTTGGGGTGTTCGCATCGCGGACCAGCCGTGCCGCGGCAGCGAGATTGTCGAAATCCATAGCGGTTCGAGGGTCTGCACCTTCCGGCGAGCATCGATCATCGACGGCGGGACCCCCTTGCTCCGGGCCGAGCTGGGCGACCCGGCGGCGACCTATGTGCCGCTGGGCCAAGGCGACGTGATCGTAGTCGGACTAGGGGACCAATCCCGCGATGCTCAAATGGGCGGGTGGCCGCACGTTATCCCCGATGAGGATCTGCTGGCAGCATTCGAGCTCGGGTTCGCCCTGCTTCGCGACTTGGCCTCAGGAAATGTCGTCGAGAACATACAAGCCTTGGGATTGAGGAGCGGCCGCCACGGGATCGCCCCAACAACCTAGTGCTGCAACGCTCTGGGCAGTTTCGCATCCGCCCTTGGTGGACTGCCTGCCCCGTTGGGGCAAGATCGAACATAGCGTTGAAGTACTAGTCACTCTCCCTAATAGTCCGCCGGTACCGTGCTCTTGACGCTTGGCCTGTTCATATCCTCCTGCCGCCGATCCTGGTCCGACGCTCGCGGCCTTGGCCGCGAAACACTATGCGGACCTTCACGAGCCGACGACGCCGTCCACGACATCGAATAAGGCAAGCCCAAGGATTTCTCGGCCCGCATGTAATAGGAGGTGATTTGCTGCGTTGGTCCTGAATGGAGGGCGCCTTTACGCCGCAGTTCGCAGTATTGCGGATATAATAGTGTCGCTGTGTGCCTGCTCTTCACTCCGCCAAGCGATGTCCAGGGCGGCTGGCGGAAGACGCGAAGGCATCTTTGCTGAACGCAAAGAGCTTGAACACCCATGGTACAAACAGAAATCATCGCCGGAGCGAAACGGAAGCCCGTTGCCTCCTCGGTTTCGCTTTGCGCCATGGTAGGTATACCAAACGGAGGGATATCATGAAGTTCCTGGTGGTGGGTTGCGTAGTGTGCTTGCTCGCCCAGTCCGCATCGGGCGGCATGGTGATTTCCGAATGGATGTACAGCGGAACGAACGGCGAGTTCATCGAGTTCACCAACACCGGGCCCGATCCCGTGGATATGACCGGCTGGAGCTTTGATGATGACAGCCAGTTACCGGGTACTGTTGGTCTCAGTGCTTTCGGCGTGGTCGCTCCCGGCGAGTCCGTACTTCTCACGGAGGTGGAAGCCGCGGCTTTCGCCACGGCATGGGGCGGCTTGGCCGGCATCGGCATTATCGGCGGTAACACCGCCAACCTTGGCCGAAACGATCAGATCAACCTCTATGATGCCGACGGCATTCTCGTGGACCAATTGAGCTACGGCGATCAGACGTACCCGGGTACGGTCCGCACCCAGAACATGAGCTGCAATATTCCCACAACGGACTACGGTCACGGCGTCGTGCAGACCAGTTGGGTCCTGGCCACAGTGGGCGACGCCTACGGCTCGTGGATGTCCTCGGGCGGCGACATTGCCAGCCCCGGCATGGTGCCCGAGCCGACCACGCTAGTTCTCCTTCTGGCCGGAGGACTCTTGCTCGGCCGCCGTCTGCACTAGACGGGAAGGCGCCGTTTTCCCGAAGGGTCGTCCACGGCGCGGCCCTCGACAGCACGCACCGCCGCCTTGGGTTCGCCTGCGGCAAGGCCTTCGGACGAGCGATGGTTCGCCCCGGCGGTGTTCGCGAACGACAACGCAGAGGAGATGGAACGTGTTACGCGCGCTGGCACTCGGCCTGTTTGTTTCCCTCGCTTCCGTTGCATTCGGAGACATCGTCATCACCGAATGGATGTACAACGGCCTGGGAACGGACAACAAAGGGGAGTTTGTCGAGTTCACCAACACCGGACCCGACCCGGTTGACATGACCGGCTGGAGCTACGACGACGACAGCCGCGTGCCTGGAACCATAAGCCTCAGCGCCCTTGGCGTGGTTGCACCGGGCCAATCGGTTATCTTGACAGATGAGACCGCGGCGGACTTCGCCGCCATCTGGGGGCTGAGCGGCGTCGTCATTGTCGGCGAAAATACCGCTAACCTCGGCCGCAACGACGAAATAAACCTCTACGACGCCGGAGGCAATCTGGTCGATCGACTCACCTACGGCGATCAGAACTTTCCCGGGACTGTGCGCACGCAAAACAAGAGCTGCAATATCCCCGCCGCCGACTACGGCTACACCGAAGTCCAGACCAATTGGGGGCTGGCTGCGGACGGCGATGCGTATGGCTCAAGAGTTTCCACCCGAGGGGAAGTCGGCAGCCCGGGGCGCATCGTCGGCTACGCCCGGAGTGACTTGGACCGCGACGGCGACGTGGACATGACTGATTTCGGCATCTTCGTCCACTGCATGACCGGCCCGTCTTTGTCCTACGACCCCCTGCCGTCAGGCTGCGCGCTCACCCCCGATGGCGAAGGCTACATCGCCGCCGATTCCGACAAGGACGGCGACGTGGACCTGGTTGACTTCGAGGTCCTGCAATTGTGCTACGGCGGTGAAGGCAACCCGGTGGATCCGTCCTGCGGAAGTGCTTCGCAAGAGCCAGGAGAAACCCAGATCATCTTGAACGGAACGTCGATTACCGTAATTGGAGACGGGGTCACGGTCGGCGGCACGAAAGCCACTATCACCTCTCAAGGCGTCTACACCGTCACCGGATCGCTGGCCGACGGACAGATCGCCGTGAATACGCCCGATCCTGGTCCGGTGGAGATCGTCTTTGACGGAATCAACATCAGCAACTCCACCAGCGCGTGCATCAACGTGATAAGCGCCGCTCACACCAAGATTATCCTGGCCGATCAAACCGCCAACTCCCTCTCCGACGCCAGCGCCTACGTCTACGACGATCCGGAACAGGACGAACCCAATGCCGCCCTGTTCAGCGACGATCCGATGACTATTTCCGGCACCGGCTCGCTGACCGTCCACGGTAATTACAACGATGCCATCGCCAGCAAGGACGAGCTCCTCATCACCGGCGGCACCATCACCGTGTTCTCGGTTGATGACGGCATCCGCGGCAAGGACTACCTGTTGATCCAGGACGGCAACATCACCATGACGGTTGCGGGCGACGGCTTGAAGTCCGACAACGAAGGAGGCGCCGGCCTCGGCTACATAATGATCCAGGGAGGCTCCTTCAATATCACCGCCGGAGGAGACGGTATCGCAGCCGAAACCGATGTCGTTATTACCGGAGGCGATTTCACCATCGTCTGTGGTGGTGGCCACGCCGCGACGATTCCCGAGGACCTGTCTGCCAAAGGAATCAAGGGGCAGGCGAGCGTGACGATCGACACCGGCGTTTTCGACATCGACGCCGCCGACGACGGCATCCACTCCAACGCCGACGTGACCATCAATGGGGGAACATTCACAATCGCCACCGCAGACGACGGCATTCATGCCGATGCCACGGTCGAGATCAACGACGGGACGATTACGGTCACTACATCCTATGAGGGCATTGAGGGTTCGGACATCATCATCAACAACGGCACTATCCGCGTCACCTCGACCGATGACGGTATAAACGGCGCCGGGGGCGCTGACGGGTCCGGCGGCTGGCCGCCGCCTCCCGGCAATCATCAACTCACCATCAACGGCGGCTACATCGCGGTGTATGCCTCCGGCGATGGAATCGACGTGAACGGCACAATCGTCATGACCGGCGGCACGGTCATCGTTCACGGGCCTACATCAAGCATGGACAGCCCGATAGACTACGACGTGTCCTTCAACATCAGCGGCGGTCTCCTGGTGGCGGCGGGCAGCGCCCAGATGGCTCAAGCCCCGAGCACCACCTCAACGCAGCGTTCCGTGAAGATCACCTATAGCACGACGAAAGCCGCCGGCACCCTCGCCCACATCCGCAAGACCTCGGGCGGCGACCACATTGTGACCTTCGCCCCCTCAAAGCAATACCGGTCGCTCGTGGTTTCCTCGCCGTTATTTACGGCTGGGCTGAGCTGTGGTCTATACCGCGGCGGCACTTGCAGTGGTACCGTCACGGACGGTTTGTACGAAGGCGGTACTTATTCCGGCGGAGCCGGCCCCACTACGTTTACAACTAGTGGCATCGTGACGAACGTGAACAATGCGCCGTGAGGCTGCAACGGCTGTTGCGTTCAAGGGAGACCAGATCATGTTCAGGTTCAGCTTGGCTTTCCTCTCGACGGCCTTGTTGGCGTCGACCGCGTGGGCCCAGTCCGTTGCCGTGACGCTCTCGCTGGAATCCTCGAAGAACGGTCAGACCGTCACGCCGGGAGCCGCGATTGACTGGACCATCAGTGTAACCGTACCGGCTGGCGGCAACGCGGGCCTTGCCGCCGTCAGCATCGACCTAACCCAGGCGTCGGGCAACCCCGCCTTCATCGATCTGCCCCCGGCCGGCGACGTACCTGCCGGGATGGAGAACTTCAGTCGCCCACTGGGTGTGAGCAATCCGGGCGAAAACGGCGCCGCCACCGGCTACATCGGCGTGCAACGCAGCCCGACCGGCCAGGGCTACAAGGACCTTGTCCAAGTCGGCGGCGCCCAGAACACGTTCGGTAGCACACTGCCTTCGGAGTCAGGCGTGGCCCAGACTGCCATGGTCGTCTCCGGTGTGGGCCAGGGCGCCTCCCCGCAGATCATTGCCTCCGGCTCATTCCAGGCCCCCGGCACGGCCGGCACGTATACGCTCCAACTGGAGAACGCCGTCGCCAATGTGCTGGGCAATGTCAGCCCGCCGCCTCTTCCGCCCGACCACTGGCCCGTGGCCCGCCCGACCGTCAACACCGCCAGCGCTAGCTTTAGTTTCGTGGTCGAAGGCATTGTGCGCGGCGACTTGAACTGCGACGGCCTGGTCAACGAGGACGACATTCCCCACTTCGCCCAGGCCCTGATCGATCCAGCCGGCTACGATGCCGACCACGACGGAAGCCCCTACGCCCTCTGCCAGCGAGTCCGCGCCGACATGAACGAAGACACACGCCAGGATGGCTTAGATATCCAATCGTTCCTAAACGCGTTGTTGGCCTCGCCCTGATGCCGCGATGCTATGTTTCGTCTTGCCCCAGGTAGGCGAAGATTCGCGGCCACGGGAAAAACCCGCCCGCCAGGACCCCGCGCGCCAAGACCAGATTGGATCTCCAAGCAGCATCCGCGGCCGCCTGCGTGCGCCGGTTCAAGACGGAGCCTGACCCGCATCGCTCGTCCAGCCCTTCGAGGTTGGAGGAAAGCACTGGCGGGAACTTCAGCGCCAGGGGGTGATATCGAGCATCTGCTGAACTAGCGGCGGTCGGACTCGAACCGACGACCCAGGGCTTATGAATCCCTTGCTCTAGCCAACTGAGCTACGCCGCTAACTTCCTGTCGAGGCTGAGATTATCGCCTCATCTCGCAACCGGTTGCTTTTGTGTGGACGCTGGTCGCTATGCTCCCTCGCCGTTGCCGCCACGTTTCTCCGATCGCTCAACGAACACACAGCAGTTCGGCCGGCCAGTTCGGAGGGCCGACAGAACCTAGTAGACCAAAGCCCTCGCGCTTTGTCAAACCCTGCACGGGGCTTCTCTTGCAGACCCCTTGGAAAGCCCCAGACCCGCCGAGCGGCGCCAATTGCGGTCCGCCCGGCCACCTCCACGGCTCACTGCCCGGACCATGAGCCGGCGGCGACGCAAACAAGCTCCCCCCTTTTTTACCCGGTGCCCCGCAGCGATCTGGGCGACCCTTTGACGCGCCCTCGCAGCCGGGCGTAACTTAGCCGCCGAAAGTCCGTTTTGCGATTCGAACACCGGGAGCCTACGGGTGTTGCGTACGATCGTCGCGATTATCCAACTCATCCGGCCTGCTCAGTGGGTCAAGAATGTTTTCGTCTTCGGCGCTTTCGTATTCTGGGCCAACAGCGCCGACCCACAGGCCCGGCTGAACGCCTTCCTCCTTACGGTCGAGGCCTTCATAGTGTTCTGTGTACTTTCCGGCGCGGTCTACGCCTTCAACGACCTCCGGGACTACAAAGAAGACCGCCTGCACCCCACCAAGTGTCGCCGTCCCGTCGCCAGCGGCGCCGTCTCACCCACTCAAGCGGGAGTCGTGGCCGTTCTCTTCGCAGTCGTCGGCATGCTCATCTCTCTGCGCATGGCCCAGGGCTTCGCCATCACCGCCGCCGCGTACCTTGCCCTCAACATCATCTACTCCCTTTGGGGCAAGCACCGAGTCCTGCTCGACGTGATCCTCATCTCCATCGGCTTCGTCATGCGAGCCTTGGCCGGTGCCCAGGCGATACAGGTGGACGTTTCCGCCTGGCTGGTCATCTGCACCTTCACCCTCTGCCTTTTCCTCGGCTTCGGCAAGCGCCGCTGCGAGCTGGCCGTCATCGACAACTCTGACCAGGCCGCCGGCCATCGCTCCACCCTGGCCGACTATACGCCCGAGTTGCTCACCCAACTCCTCTCCACAACCGGCGGCATCGCGGTGATCACCTTCCTCCTCTACACGCTCGATTCCCACACTCCTTCACCTCGCTCAATGGTCTTCACGACGCCACTCGTCTTTTACGCCATCTTCCGCTATGCGACGGTCATCTCCCGCGGCCGAAGGACCGGCCCGACGGACATCCTGATCAATGACCGCCCTTTTTTGGTCACCGCCCTGCTCTGGACCGGCATGGTCCTGGCCCTCGTGTTCTACGGCTCGGACATCGAGAAGCACCTGCCCCGCCTGCGCTACCCTGGGGAAACACCGGCGGCGATGGACCCTCGCGGCCGCCCCTGATCCTCTCCCGACGGCTTCGCCGTTCGCCGATATCTATGCAGGTCGAGCAGCGATCAACAGCTCGGCCGGGCAACGCATTGGGAGACACGCAAGTGGGAGTACGCGCCGGCAACGTGGACGCTGACGTTCACCCCAGTCTGAACCAGGTCCGAATCGTTAACCCTCGCGTCCGCGAGGCCCTCACTTGTGGTCGAAAGGCCGAAGCCCAAGAGCTGGCCACAGTCCAACTCTCCGAGGCCTTCTGCGACCTGGCCATCGCCCGCCTGGCTAATGACGAAGTGGAGGAGGGCTTCAGGCTCCTGCAACAAGCCCAGCACCTCCAGCCCGAAAGCCAGGGTGTTTTGCACAATGTCGCCGCCGCGTTGCTCGTCCGCCGCCAACTCCGCCGCACCAATCTTGAAGCCGTGCAGCGACAACTGCTGAACTTCTGGGGCCGCTTGGACTGGCCCAGAAAATACCGCCGCCTGCTCTATGCCCCCACATTCATGAACATGGAGTTTGTCCTCGGCAGGTGCAATTTGAAGTGCCGCATGTGCCTCGGCGGCCACGACAAGGACGGTTCCGCCAGGTTCGAGTGCCTCTCTCCCGATGATTTCGACGTTGCCCTCACCGCCGCTCCCACCGTCGGTGGCGTCACCCTCAGCTCGGGAGACAGCGACCCACTGCTCCACCCGCAGTTCGAGGAGATCATCGACATCGCCAGGCGGCACGAAGTGCTGCTGAGCATCTTCACCAACGGACTGCCCTTGACCGCCCGGCGTTGCCGAAAGATCGTCGAATCAGGCATCTTCAGCATGGTCAATTTCTCGGTCGACGCCGCCACCCCGGAAACCTACCGGCGACTGCGCGGCGAGGACCTCCGCCACCTGATCGCCAGAGTCGAGATGCTCCGCTCAATGATGAAAGAACGCCGCGCCCAGCGTCCCGCCTTGTCGCTCTCCTTCGTGGCCATGGCCGACAACATCCAGGAACTGCCCGCCTTCGTAGAGTTGGCTTCTCGCCTTGGCGCCTACCGGGTTTACGTCGAGGACCTTATCGGCTGGGATGGTCCCGACAGTCCCAACAAGCCCGCCTCGGATCACCCGCAATGCCTCGCATTCGTTCAATCTGCACAGAATGTCGCCGCTCGTCTCGCCTTGCGCCTTGAGCTTCCCTCGCGCCTCCGCCCCGATCCGCGAAGCCCCGAACCCCCACCGCCGGCGCCGGACCAACAGCCGGTCGTGGAACTCCCGTCCGACCCGGGCGAGGACTCAGCCAAACAGTTGGCCTGCTGCGGTTGGATCGGCGGTGTGTGGGTGCAGAAGGACGGCAGTCTCGATCCTTGTTGCCTGATCCACAGCGTGGCCGACATGGGCACCGTCCGCGGTGGCCCCCTCTTGGAGAACAAGAAGTTTACCCGCGTCAAGGACTCTCTGCTTAGCGGCATGGTGTTCAAAGAGTGCTTGAGCCAACGTTCCTGCCAGTATGTGCAACAGCAGCTCGCCGCCGGGCGGCAGCTTCGGGTCTTCACGCCTTAGCTCGACTTTTGCCCTTTTTGAGGGCTGATTCATGTTGACCGCGCGCAATC
>CAYYBO010000067.1:0-14754 GCA_964470125.1 uncultured Planctomycetaceae bacterium
GTGGAGGTCGATCCCGGTGATCTCCGCGACTGCATCGGCAATCTGATCGACAACGCAATCAAGTTCTCCTTCGGCCCCGGCAAGGTGGCGGTCGTTGCCGGAAGATGCTCCATCGACCAACCACCCCCTGGAGCCGTCGGAATCCCCCCGCAAGAGGGCTCCAGCAGCTCGGATGGCGAGTGCGTCTTTGTATCCGTCGCGGACACCGGGCTGGGGATTGATGCGGCGACCTTGCAGGGCAGCGACGGCCCGGGCGGCAAGGGCTCGATTTTCGACGCGTTCCGCCGAGGCAACCAGGCGCTGGCGGCGGGCATATCCGGAACCGGCCTGGGTCTTTCGATCGTTCGCGAGGTGATAGAACAGGCGGGCGGGCAGATCTACGTCCGCTCGCAGCCGGGGCAGGGGTCAACTTTCACCGTCGTGATTCCCGCCCGGCGGCCCACCTTGGCAGGAGTGGCGGTGCGAAGCACCAGGGTCAGTCGAGTGATCATAGAGTCTCCTCAAGCCGCCTCGAACACTCCCGTTCAGCCGGCCGGTACGCACTCGACCCTCTGAGCCGTCTTCGCGCCGCGCAAGCGTTTCTTCATCGCAGTGAAGCGCGCAGACACCGGCAGCCGCCAAGAGCGGGCCCAACCCACAATGGCGCAGCCGCGGCCCAGAGGCTCACGAGTCATTAGAAAATGCGCGGGAACGAGGCGAGTGCGTAGGTGCGGCACTCTTCCTCGTTGATGGGCTCCAGCCCCAGCTCGCGGAGTTCGCGATCAATCCAAGCACGGATCGAAACGTTTGTTTTCTGCTCGGCGTAGGTGATTTTTGCCCGAGCGATGATCTCGTGTCTGGACTTCTCTTCCGTCGCGTACATACTCCTATTTCCCTCATTGCGACGCGAAAATGGATGCAGGTGCAGCCGAAGACGCGGCCCTGACGTGCAGTGCCTTTTCGCGACCATCCTGGTCCTAACTGGTCATCACGTTCCGTCGTCAGCCCGGCTTAAGAGTGCCTCGTGGCTAATTGTGCTAAGCCCCACGAAACGAAAGGGACCTCTTCGAAGTCTCTGGGGATACTGTAGCATTCATCGGGCATCAACGCCAGCGGATATAAATACTTGACTCCCGAGATTCGCCCGTCAAGCCGGGCCGGGGTTTCCGGTCCCGGAGGAGCGCCCCGCGGGGGGCTCCCCCCTGGCTCTCGTCGCCGGCTCCTGCGACCATCTGAGGGCTGCCTGACGACAGGGGCGACCACCGGGCACCGTTCAGGCCCTCCTCCCCCGGTAGACCGAACGAATTCTTCAGCCGGTCGTTTCCATCACTCTGAGACCTATAAGGTTGGGACTCGTTAACGGTGGCCGGCCCAGGCAGTCACCGAGGTACCCCGACATGTTGCTCCGGGCCGGACTAACAAGAACAAAGCCATACGCCGACCGCCGCGTCCTCAGATCGCGAGGGCATCAGTGCCGTGCCAAGCCCACCAAGCCGTGCATCGCCGGAGGCAAGACTCCGTAATACTTGGCGGGGGGAACGATCTGACGCAAAATCGCCATCCGCGAACAAAGGCGTGCCCGTCAGAGTGGGTTCCCTGCTCAGAACATCAAAGAGGCAGCCGGAATGAAAGGTTTGCTCATCCACGCCGGTGCCCTTGGAGACTTCATTCTAGCTCTCCGGGTCGTTGAGGCGCTGCGCCAACCAGGCATGGCCGGCGTCACCGTCCTCGGTCGCCCGGAGATAGCATCGATCGCCGTCGAATGCGGCGTGGTGGACGCGGTCCTCGATCTGAACCAAGGTGGCTACCACGCTCTATTCACGGCCGATGCGCCGCTCCCGTTGCCCGTGCGGCAGAACCTGCAGGGGATAAGCCTGGCGGTGGACATGCTTGGCGGACCTGGTAGCGTGGTGTCCGAGCGACTCGGCGAGTTGGGCGTCTGCCGAGTGGTGGGCATCGACGCTTGCCCTCGGCCGGATTGGGCCGGCCACATCAGCGATCAATGGTTGCACGATCTTGCCGACAGCGGGATCACCTCCGATCCTGGTCCGCCTCGAATTCGCATCCCGGACGCGCGCGCCAGAGAAGCCCGAGCTGCGGCTCTGAGATCATGTGAACCGCCCGCAAACCTGTTTGCAGTCTTGCACCCCGGCAGCGGCTCGAAATATAAGTGTTGGCCGCTTGACAACTACGTTTCCCTCGCTGGTATGTTGAGGGCAAAAGGCTGGGCATGCATCGTGCTTCTAGGGCCGGTGGAGGTGGAGCGGTACTCGCCGGCCGAGATGTCGTTGCTGCATGCGGCGGGCCCGGTGCTTCACGACCACTCCCTGTCCGGTGCAGCCGCTCTTCTGGCCGCCGCGGATGTGTATATCGGCAACGACAGTGGGGTCTCCCACCTCGCCGCCGCGGTGGGGGCCTCGACCGTCTCCATCTTCGGCCCGACCACGCCTGGCCTGTGGAAGCCCCTCGGCGCCAATGTAATGTGTGCTACTCCGCCGCAGGGAGCCGATTGGCCCTCGTGCAACGCCGTCGCCATGGTTGTGGACGACATTGTAAAGGCCAAACAGGCTTGACCCGGCCTGGCCAAGCTGTCAAACCAGCAGCGGTCGCACGACGGATGATCCTGTCCCCTTTCAATTCGGCAGGCTTCTTCTGCGACTTGGCGCAGAACGCACGGATGCTTGGCAGCGTCGGTGGGGCCGCCAAACCGTGCGCCCCGAAGGCAGGGTCTACGGCTTCTGATTTGCCGTGTGGCTTTCTGCCGAGTTGTCGAGCACCGGCCGGCGGCGTATCGTTCTCCTATGTCGGTCGACACTGCAATGGAAGAGGCCGAGCCCCACATGAAACCGTTCACCATCGCTCCTGCTTCGGCTCGCGACCTTCGCACCGTTCTGCGAATCGTGTTTGCCGAGCCCCGGCAGACCGCCGAGGCTTTGGAACAGCAGGTCTCGGCTTTCATTCAGTATGCCCGCGAGCTGTCGCTGTCGCTCGACCGGCTCTGGCTGGCCACGGCGGGAGGGCGCCGCCTCTCGGCTTGCGCGTGCCTTGAGTCTCCTGGGCGCACCGCCGTGCTTCTCCTGCCGTCCGGCGCCGCTCCTTGCGCCGACCACACGGTGTTCCACGCATTGGTGGAAGCCGCGGTTCAAGACCAATCCGCCCGTGGCACCCGACTATTACAGTGCCTGCTGGAGCCCGGCGACGACTGGAGCTGCTCGGCGCTAAAGAGTGCGGGCTTCCGTGACCTGACAACGCTGCTCTATCTGGAACGACACGGCGGGCAACCGTCGCCGGTGCCGGTGAACCCGGTGGAATCCGCGGGCCGGCAGTGTCAATGGATGACCTATGACGCCGAGTGCCATGCCGACTTCACCACACTCATCAGCGCGACGTACCGGGACAGCCTTGACTGCCGCGGCCTCAGCGGCCTGCGCGACATCGAGGACGTGGTTGCCGGCCACAAGTCCGCCGGCCGCTTTGACCCTCGACGCTGGCTGCTTCTCAAGTTCAACAACATTGCCGTGGGCTGTATCCTCTTCGGAGAGAACCCGTTGCGCAGCGCCATCGACCTTGTCTATATGGGCGTCCACCCCGCCTTTCGCGGCCGGGGCCTTGGCCGCTACATACTGAACTACGGCCTAACTCTGCCGCAGAACGCCGGCTTCGCTGCGGTCACAGTGGCGGTCGATCACGAGAACACACCCGCCCTGGCCCTCTATGCCGCCGGCGGTTTCACGGAGACACATCGCAGAGTGGCGATGCTCCGGGTTCTGCGCGCAACGTCCGGCGAGAGCTAACCATGTGTGCCGGCTTGGCTCGTTGTCCACCGGTTCTTCAGTCGACGGCCCCGGCTGTGGGTAAGGCGTGCAGGATTCTTTTTTTTCTCACGCAACCTCCTGACTTTCTTGCAGTCACACTGTGTGAACAAGTTCCTCTAAAGATTTCGTGGTTGACGCGCCGTTGCTCCGTTCTTAGACTGCCGCTCGACTTGAAACGACGTTAGCAGTACTAAGAAGCGGGTTTTGCCTGTGGGGGTTGGATGTGGAGGGGAACCCGATTCACCCGGCCGTCCCGGCCGCGACCTGATCGAGCAACTTGTCTTGCTGGTCTCCCAAAGCCGCGCCCTAACGCGGAGCGATGAAGGAGCGCGCCGTGCCCACACAACTCGCCGGCCTGGAAGGGCAAATTCGCTCGCGAATCGAGGAATTGATCGGCCCGCAGCCCTTCCGCGTCTGGTTCCAGGATTCCGCCCATATCACCTGCGCCGACGGGATGGTGAAGGTCGGCCTGCCAAACCTCTTCATTCGCGGATGGATCGAGGATCACTACTCCGCGGCGGTCGCCCGGGCGGTGAACGACGTGATGGGAGACGGCGTGGCGGTGGCCTACGCGATAGACCCAGTGCTCTTTAGGCAGGTGCGTAAGAGCCGGTTGAACTCGCAGGCAAGCTTCGTTGAACGAAACGACGGGGCGTCGTTCCGTCCTCAAGGCGGGAACGGGCAACATCGCCGGTGCTGGGCCCCGCACCGCACGCTGCGCGGCCGACTCGACACTTTCGTCGTCGGACCCTGCAACCGGCTGGCCCATTCCGTCGCCTGTTCGGTGGTCGAGAGCCCTCGCGCCGATAGCTCGCCTGTCTTCTTTCACAGCGGGTGCGGACTCGGCAAGACGCACCTGCTTCACGGCATCGCCAACGCCCTGACCGAAAAAAGACCCGGAATCCGCTGGCTCTACGTCAGCGGCGAGGAGTTCACCAACCAGTTCATTCATGCTCTACGAGAGAGGTCTCTTGACGTCTTCCGGCGTCGCTTCCGCGAGATCGACGTGCTTCTGCTCGACGACATGCAGTTCATCGCCAACAAGAAAGCGACGCAGGAGGAGTTCCTGCACACCTTCAACGCCATCGACGCCGCCGGCAAGAGAGTCGTTCTGGCTTCCGATGCTCATCCCAAGACGACCAGCGCGCTCTCGGAATCGCTGGTCAGCCGCCTGATCGCCGGCATGGTCATCCGCATCGACCCTCCGGATGCGGAGACCCGCCGCGAGATCCTGCGACGCCGCGCCGCCCAGATGCGCCAGACGCTACCCGAACCGGTCGTCTGTTACCTCGCCGAGCGAATCGAGGGCAACGTGCGCGAGTTGGAGGGTTGCCTTCTGAAGCTCCTGGCCTTCGCCGCCCTGGTTGACGCCCCGGTCACCCCCGAGATCGCCCGGCAGGCCATGAAGGACCATTTGGGTGGAAACGGAAATCCGCCGTCGGTCGAAGACATCGCCCAGTGTGTGGCGACCTATTTCGGCCTTACCGTGACCGATCTGCACGGCTCGCGCAAGAACCGAACCATCGTGCTGGCCCGCAACATCGCCATGCACTTGGCGCGCAAACTCACCGGCATGAGCTTTCCCGAAATCGCTCGCCGACTGGGCAACAAGGACCACACCACCGTGCTTCAGGCATGCCGTCGCCTGGAGAAGTTGTTGGAGGGGGACGCGGAGGTAACTTGGCGAGGACCGGCCGGCTTGCGGACCCACAAACTGCGAGCCATGATTCAAGATTGGGAAGCACGGCTTCAGCCGTAGTGCCCACCCGCGTCGCAGAACGAGGACCCACGGGGTGGAGAGGCCGCTGTGGAATCATCCGAGCCTTTGAGCAATCCTCGTCTGATCATCCGACAGGAGCTCCGTGTGGTCGAGGCCGTCGATCTCGTCGGCAAGGGCTTCACCATCGGCCGTTCCTCGCAATGTGACATTCATCTCCAGCACGACGCCGTATCACGCCGCCACGCCCGCCTCGAAAAACGAGGGCCGGATTGGCGCCTCTACGACCTGGGCAGCGTCAACGGCACGCGGGTCAACGGTCGGCGGGTGAAGGAATCGCCCCTGAACCCCGGCGACGTGATCGAGATCCGCCCCTTCGCCATGAACTACCTGGCCGGCCGCGCGGCTGATCCCGACCGCTCCCTCTGCCTGGCAGCCAGTTGCGACAGCCCCTCGCTCGTGGGCGAACGGCGCCCCGCCGCCCAGGTTGTCCGCCAGCGTCTCGTCGACCTCTACGGCCTGGCCCGTCTGGTCATCCATCGTCAGGACAACGGCACGTTTTGGCACGCCATCCATGCCGCTCTCCAGCGTTCTTTGCCGGCCGACCGTTGTGTGTTGGTCGGGTTTGACCAGGCGGCGGGCATCTATCGCCTTGCGCCCAGGCTTCGGACGCCCGAAGGCGAGGCCCCCTTGGTCATCAGCCAGTCGGTGTTGCACGACGTCATCGAGGCTGGACGCGGCGCCCTCATCAGCAGCGTGGCCGACGATCAGAGATACGCAGCCGCGGAGAGCCTCGTCGTCGGGCGGACCGGCTCGGTCATCTGCGTCCCGGTCATGGTGGCCGGCCGGGCCAGAGCCGTCGTCTACGCCGAACGGCGCCAAGGAGGCCTGCCCTTCACTCCCGACGATCTGGATTTCGTTACCGCGGCGGTCGACATGGCCGCGGCGGCGGTCGATGTGGACGAGTTGCATGCCCGCGCCCGGGAGTTGTCTCGACTGCGCGGACGCGTGGACGCCGCCCGCGAGGTTCAGGAGATGATTCTCCCATTCCCCGTACCCCAGCCCCCCTGGGGTCAGGTGTCGGCCAAGAACGTGCCTGCGGACCAGGTGAGCGGGGACATTTATGACGTCCTCGTCGACGACCAACGCCGCCTCGTCGTCGCCATCGCCGATGTCTCCGGCAAGGGTGTGCCGGCGGCGTTCATCACCGCCATCGTGCAGAACACATTCCGGCGGGCCGTGCGTGAAGTGGAGGACTTGGCGGCGATCATGCGGCAAATCAACGCCACCCTCCTGGAGTACCGCCTGCCGGCATCGTATGTCACGATGGTCGTCTGCCGCTGGTCCCCTTCGGGCTGCGCCCTGGAAATGGCCAACGCTGGTCACGACGCTCCGCTCTGGGTGACCAACACCGGCCAGGTTGAACCCTTCGCCGACCGTATCGGGCTTGCCCTCGGGATCGCCTCCGAGTGGTTTGGAGAAGTGGTCCGCCGAGATGTCTCGGAAGATCGTCTCGTGCTCCTCTCCAGCGACGGGGCAAGCGAGGCGAGAAACACGGACCGAGCCGAATTTGGAATAGACCGCTTGGGCCGGGAACTACTCAGCCTTTCCACCAAGCCTCCGGACGAAACTATCGAACAGCTCGTGGATCGGATTCGCGCCTTCTGCGCCCCCAACGAACCCGAGGACGATGTGACCCTGCTGCTGGTGAAACACGGACCGCCACGACCATAACGACCCGGCGAAGTCTATCGGCCCTTGTGGGATCTGTGGCGACCGCTCCCCACGATCGTGGCTCTGTTCCCCCCACACACCCGTAGCTCTATTGGGGGCGCGCGGATCTCGCGCCGCCCAGCCCGTCCAGGTAGTCGGCGTCGTGGTCCAACTGGTTCTGCACGTGGCGGACGCGAAGCAGCGTCTTGACCCGCATCAGCAGGTCCAGCCGGTTGACCGGCTTGGTGATGAAGTCGTTGGTGCCCACCTCGACGGCCCGCTCCACGTCGCCGGCCTCGTGTAAGGCGGTGATCATGATGACCGGGATGTCCTTGGTGGCCGGGTCGGATTTGAGCTTCTTGCAGACCTCGAACCCGCTCATCTTCGGCATCATGATGTCAAGAAGGATGAGGTCCGGCTTGCGGGACTCGACCAGTTCGAGAGCTTGGCGCCCGTCGGCGGCGGAGATGGTGGTTACGCCTTCAAGCTCCTCCATGTAGGCTTCGAGCAGTTCCCTGTTCTGCACGTTGTCGTCCACGACGAGAATCTTGCTTGGAGGAAGCGGCTCATCGACGTCGCTCATGGAAGTACCCGCCTTTCAGGTGCCTGTCGCCCGGACACTGAGAACTGCTCCGCTTGCGTTGCCGGCTTGGCCGAGGCTCGGCTCTTTGGCGGATTGTACCTCGCGTCGCGGCCCAGCCAAGTCGCGAACGCCCTCGCGATCAGGCTGCGTCTCTTCAATCAGGCGAGAAAACGCTTAAGGCCGAACCGATGAAGCCGGCGTCGTTTCCCAGGGCGGCGATCCGAAGGTCGGGAGGATCGTGCAGCATGGTCGACGATATCTCCTTGATGGCCGTCGCCACGGGCCGCAGCAGGCGGTCGCCGGCTCCGCTGAGACCGCCGGAGAATACAATCCTCTGGAGGTTCAGCAAGTGCTGCAAGTTGACGCAGGCGATCGCCAGGTGGGTGCAGGCCTCCTGCCAGACCCTGCGGGCCAGCTTGTCTCCGGCCTCCGCGGCATCGACGATGGTCTCGGCGCGAATCGGATCGCCGGCGTTGTACAGGTGCCGCAGGCATGACTGCTCGCCGCGTTCCAGGTTCTCCAACACCTGCGAGACGATGCTGTTCGCCGAGGCATAGGCCTCCAGGCATCCTCTCTGGCCGCATTTGCAGGGCCTTCCGCCGGCGTGGATGATGGTGTGGCCGATCTCCCCGCCGTTTTCGAAGAAGCCGCGCCAGAGCTTCCCGTCGAGAATCAGTCCTCCGCCGATGCCCGTGCCCAGCGTCATCAGCGCCATGTCTCGGATGCCCTGGCCGGCGCCGCACACGAACTCGCCGAGGGCCGCGTTGTTGGCGTCGTTGTCCAGCACCACGGAGAGGCCCACGCCGGCGGCCAGGCGCTCGACCACCGCCACGTCGCGCCACCCCGGCAGGTTCGGCGGAGAAATCACCACGCCCCGCCGGCGACTCAACGTGCCGGGCATGCCTAGGCCCACGGCCCGGACCTCCAACGACTGCGCTTCCGCCTCTCGGCGGAACTCGCGAATCATCGCGCTCATCCGCTGGATGACATGGTCAACACCCCCGTTGGTTTCGGTCGCCGCGCTTCGCCGGCTGACCACTTTTCCCTGAGATGTGACCAAGCCGCCTTTGATGGCCGTGCCGCCCACGTCCAATCCGACTGCAACCGCTCGGGAATCTTCTTGCATGGACATCACGCCGTCGGCAGCGAAAAGAAACGCTCCGTGTTTGCCGTTACCAGTGCCGCGAAATCCGCCAGGGGCATGCCGCGCTCCTGGGCGATGCAAACCGCCGTGTACGTCAGGAAGGCCGGCTCATTCGGCCGGCGGTTCCGAACTGGCTCCGGCGACAGGAACGGAGCGTCCGTCTCGATCATCAGTCGATCCGCCGGGGCCTCGCTCGCGACTCGTCGCAGCTCGGCGGAGCGTCTGAAGGTCACGACTCCGGTCAACGAAATCCAGTACCCCCGCTCCCACAATCCCTCCGCCTCGGCGAGAGACCCGCTGAAGCAGTGGAACACCGCTCCGGGCAGCCCCGGGACTTCCTGCATATGAGCCAGAACGTCGCGGTGCGCCTCCCTACAGTGTATCACGACCGGCTTGCCGATTCCCGCCGCGATCTCCAGTTGCCGGCGGAAGACCCTGGCCTGCGAGGGCCGATCGGAGAAATCGTAATGATAATCGAGACCGATCTCGCCCACCGCATGAACGTCGTCACGTCGGGCCAACTCCTCCAGCCGATGGTCCCAGCCTCCCGGCGCGTGGGCGGCCTCATGCGGGTGAACCCCGGCGACAACGTGTACTTGGCGGTGTCGTTCCGATAATGCAATGGCGGCGGTGGCATCGGACAGGTCCGAAGCCACGGTGATCATCCTGGCGACGCCCGCGTCAGCGGCTCTCTGCAGAACAGCCTCGACTTGGCCGACGAGGTCCGGAGCGGTCAAATGGCAGTGTGAGTCGATGAGGTGCATGAGGCGGTTCGTTGTGTCCTGGCAGCGGATCATCTCTGGCAAAGCTGCCGGCGTCGCAATGGCGAGGGCGTCCGCCCTCCAAGGTCAACTGCTCACACGCTCGGCGACCGCTCCAGGCTCAGCATACGGCGCCGCGATGCCGCCGGCAAGCGAACCGCGCAACGCGATCAATCAGTGAAATCCGGTCGGAGAGTCTTCATAGTGGGATGCCCAGCATCGGCGCTGCCAGCAGGTAGAAGAAGCCGGTGAGGAGGACCACGCCCAGCAGATTCAACAGGAAGCCGCTGCGCACCATTTGTCCCATCCTGACGACTCCGGAGCCGAACACGATGGCGTTCGGCGGGGTCGCCACCGGCAGCATGAAAGCGCACGACGCCGAGATTGTACATGGAACCATCAAGGTCAGCGGGTCCAGCCCGAGGCTGCGGCACACTTCGGCAAGAACAGGAAGCATGAGCTGAGCCAACGCCGTATTGCTGGAAACCTCGGTCAGGAAAGTCACCAGCGTGCAAGCGATGACCACGAGCAGGAGCGGGCTGCGCAGGCCGCTGCCGGCGAAGACCTGCCCAAACCAGACACCCAGGCCGCTGGTCATGAAGCCGGCGGCGATGGAGAACCCTCCTCCGAACAGCAACAGGATTCCCCAGGGCAGACGCTCAGCGGTCTGCCAATCCATCAGCCGGACTCGTCCGCCGGTCTTGTTTCGCCCCGCCGGTAATACAAACAACAAGACCGCCATGACCAGGGCTACGGTCGCGTCGTTGATGTAGCGAGCGTGGAACAGCCATGCCGGTCTCGCTGCCGGCGTCAGGGCTCGTTCCAGCCATCCCGACCATCCGTAATCAGTGCCACCCACGGGGATACTTCGGCTCATCCACAGCACCGCCGTGGCCAGGAAAACGATGAGCATGCCCAGTTCCGGTCGGGCCATCGGCCCAAGCCCCTTCAACTCCTGTGCAATGAGGTCGCGGCCGACGGCAAGCCGCCCTCTCAAGACCGGACAGGTGACGCGGACCAGCAGGAGCCAGGTGAGCGGGATCATCACCGCGACCAGGGGAATGAACATGACCATCCAATGGCCGAAGCCGATCTCCGCATGCTCCGGAAGCAGCTTGGCCATCTGGCCCCGCAAGACCACGTTGGGCGGCGTGCCGATCGGCGTCGCCACTCCGCCGATGCTCGCGGCGTATGCGATACCGATCATCAATGCTGCCGAGAAGTTCTTGTGCTGTTTGCTCCCCGCATCGCCGCCGAGTTCGCCCACCGCTTTGACGATCGCGAGGCCGATGGGCAGCATCATCAACGTCGCCGCGGTGTTGCTGATCCACATGCGGGCCGCCGCCGTGGCGATCATGAAGCCGAGAACGATGTTCGGTCGGCTGGTGCCGATCAGTCGGACGACGTGCAAAGCGACCCGGCGGTGCAGCCCCCACCGCTCGACACCCAAGGCGATGATGAAACCGCCCATGAAGAGAAACACGTTGCTATTGGCGTAGGGGGCGGCGGCCTCCTCCACCGACATGACGCCCACTATGGGGAACAAGGCCAGCGGCAGGAGAGAAGTCACCGGAATCGGCAGGGCCACCGTGATCCACCAACAAGCCACCAGGGCCATCACCGCCCCGGCGGCCAGCATGGTGCGCGCCCGAGCGTCCACCGCCTGGGCATAGGCGAGTTGATAGAGCTCTGTCTCCGGGGACGAAGGTGCTTGATTCGAACGCCGTAGAAGCTCCTCCGTATCGGCTTGGAGAGCCGTCGCGAATCGTTCGCGGACCGTGGCCCGCATGCTCTCTGGGGCCGGCATGAGCAGCAGCGCCGCAAACAGTGCCAGTCCGGCCCAGAAGCCGAAGCGCCGGACGACCGGAGGCGCGTCTTCTTCCTCGATAGCCGCCGCGCGACGGCCCTGGGGAGTGTTATCGCGGCACGCTGAAAGCGGATCAGGATCATGTGACGGACCGGCTGCCGGCGGCATGGCAAGGACCCTGCGATGGGCGGTTACACACGGGATAGTGTCGCAAAACGAGCAGGAGTGCAAGGACCGCTTGGCGCCTGGGAGTTGTCTGCTCTCTTTGCTTTCACCCCCTGACGTCGGGTCCAATGAGGATGGTCGGGCTTCTAAGCAGTTACCCGCGCTCAATGCGTCTCAGCCCGCCTCCATCCTTCGCCCTCTGCATCCAAACATTCTCTCGAGGCCCTGCAACTCTTCCTGTTGCACCCCCACACGGTTCCGGCTCGCCGCACCAGGCATAGATAGGCAGCAGCGGCCCTCGCGCACCTCTGCTCCAGCCTCCAATGCCAGCGGCCTTCCCGATCCTCCAACAGAGGTTGACGATCACGAGCTTGTTCGCTAGCTTGCCGACGGATTGCCCCGCTCGTCGTCCGGTGGGCCGCGGCTCCTTGCCCGTCCGTCCCCCGAGAGCCTCGCGTAGATGCCCGAGAGGCCGACGGCGAGTCAAGGGATGTCCTCAACGTAGGCAATAGTCTGCTGGATGCCCGACAACGCGGCCCAGGCAACTCCTCACCGCTGCGCAAGCCGGGCGACGAAGCCCCAGAAAGCTGCACCAAATGCCGAAACAGCCGCTGAACAGGGATCGACGGTGACCAACCTCTTGGGCGGGCTTCTCATTGCGTACGCGACGGGCGTCCTTTCACTGGCCTGGAACCTCCTCCGTGGTGTTGATCTTGTCCGGCGGCAGCGCGCCGCCCCAACGCCGGGTCGGCCGGCAGAGGCCGCGGCCTCAAGCTTGGACGTGGTCATCCCCGTAAAAGACGAAGAGCAGGGCATTGCTGCGTGCGTCCAGTCGGTCCTTGCCCAAGACTGTCCGATCTCGTGCGTCGTCGTGGTCAACGACCGGTCAACCGACGCCACGGCCCGCGTTGTGCAATCCATCCAGGAGTGCGAACCCCGCCTTCACCGCGTTGACATTGACGAGCTGCCGCCCGGCCTTTACGGCAAACCCCACGCCGTTTATGCCGTCGCCGACAAGCTCACCAGCGACTTCATTGCCTTCGTGGACAGCGATTTGCGACTCGACCCCGCCTGCTTGGGAACGCTGGTGCGTCACTTGCAGGCAAACAACCTGGACTGGGTTGCGGTCATGGGTGGGCCGGACGTACGCTCTTTCTGGGAGCGCCTGGTCGTCCCGCTCTTCGGAGCGGTTATCTTCGCCTGGTATGATCCGCGAAAGATCAGCGACCCGAAATGGCCGAACGCCATCGGCAGCGCGCTGATGGTTTGCCGCCGGAGGGCATACCAGGCCATCGGTGGCCACGGCGCCGTCGTGCGCATATATGACGAGGATAGCGAACTCATCCGCCTCGCCAAAAGGGCCGGTCAGCGTGTTTCGTTCCTCCTGACGCCGGAGTTGTTCAAACAGCGGCACTACGGCAGCCTCTCCCGCACGATCCGCGGCATGACCCGGACATTCGTCGGCGCGATGAAGACCATTCCCCGCCTGGCATTCACCCTCAACGCCCTGTCATTTGTCTCACTGTTTCCGCTGCTGGTGTTCGCGTGGTTGGGCCTGGGGGGGGCGGCCGGCTTGTCGGGCGGTTGGGCGTGGGCCTGGGGAGCAACTGCCTGTCTGCACCTGTTGGTCTCCACCGCCCTGGCCTGCCTGGTCTATCACACCGCCGGTGTCCCCAGGCGACTGTCGCTGCTGCATCCGCTCGGGTGTACCATCCTGATGTACGTCTGCATTAGGGCCGGGCTCCACATGCTCCGCGGAGAGTCCATCGCCTGGCGCGGAACGCAGTACTCATGAGTGGACCCTGTCGAGGCCCAACCGAAGCCGCGGTATCGCCGGGTCCTTGGGGCAAGACGAGTAATCGCGGCGTGCGGGCCTGAAGCTGCGGCTTGAGCCCGGCGGCGGGGAAAGCCGGCCCTTCGCTCGGCTACGCCGGTAACGACCGGCCGGTCTCGGGGAACACGTCAACGATCCGCGAGCCGCGGACGCGATAAGCCGTCTTGCCCCAACGCACATTGGCTTGGCCGGTGGCGACCAGGAGGGCCCAGTGTACGAGGATGCCGCAGGCCAGCCCGCCGACCATGAGCGACCATACAGACGGGCGATCCTCCAGCACCATGTTGAAGAGCCTGCGCATCACCCAACGCATCACCAGCAGATGCAGCAGGCCGAGCCCCGCCAGAAGCCACGCGCCCGCCTCGCCGGTCATGTAGCCCAGGGTCAGCCCGAGGGGAATCACCCACAATGGCGCGGCCAAGCCTCCGAAGAGTAGGTGCGGGCTGATCAAGAGACGCCAAGGCTGGGCCAGACTGCCGAGGAGGACTCGCGTCAAAGCATCCACGGTGACGCGCGTGGTGTTGGCTCTCGTGGTGAGATAGAGCCCCTTGCCCAGGCCGATCCATCGCCGTAGGCCGAGTTCCGCCGCTTTGGTGGCGAGGCTCAAGTCCTCGGCAAGCTCGGCCGGGACCGATGCGTGGCCTTCCGTCTTCTCGTAGGCCTCACGAGAAAACAGCATGAACTGCCCGTTGCCCAGGCGGAGATCGGTGTTCGGCTCACCCCGCTTCAGGCCCAGCACGGCCCACACCCCGAGCAGCCAGGAAGCCGCCGGAGTCAACAGCCGTTCCGAGATGCTGCGCAATTCCAGGCTGGGCATCAGCGAGGCGAACTCAATGCCCTCGGCGGTTATCTTCCGCATCACCGAGGCGATCGCCCCGGGCACGAAGCGGCAATCGCAATCCATGAAGAGCAGGTAATCCCCATCGGCATGTTGGGCCGCGACGGACAGGGCGTGCGTCTTGCCGATCCAGCCGCGGGGCAGGGTATCGACCTCGACCAGTTGCACGCGAGCGTCATGCTGCATGATGGCACGTACCCGCTCCGCCGTGGCGTCGTCGCTTCGATCATCGGCCACGATGACCCGCATGCCGGGATAGTCCTGGGCGAGAAGCGGCCGTAGGCAGGTCTCGATTCTGGATTGCTCGTTGTGGGCGGCGATCAGCACCGTCAGAGACGGCGAGGCGGGATCCGCGCGGCCCTCGGATAGCGGGACGACCTGCATGCGGTCGTCGGCCA
>CAYYBO010000068.1:0-9666 GCA_964470125.1 uncultured Planctomycetaceae bacterium
GGCCGCATCGGTCTGAATGACGCCCTCAATGGTGCGATTGTCGAAGGAGGGGATCGTACGCCCCAACGCGCTGACCACGCCGGTGGTCAGGCTGTAATCCCAGCCGAAGGGGTTGCCGATGGCAAAGACCTTCTGGCCGACCTGGAGATCGTTGGAGGCGCCGATGGGCAGCGGCCGGAGCTTGTCCGCGGGGGCGAAGATGCGGAGAACGGCAAGGTCCTTGGCAGGCTCTCGGCCGACCAGCCTGGCCGGGTAGGATGTGCGGTCGGAGAGAGTCACCTCGACGGCATTGGCATCCTGGATGACATGAAAATTCGTGACCACGTGGCCGGCATCGTCCCAGATGAAGCCCGAGCCGGACCCACGGGGCACCTGGAAGACGTTCAGGCCAAGCACGTCGGCTCGCCGGGAGAGACTGGTGATGTACACGACCGACGGAGAAGCCTGCTGGAAAAGGGTGATCGTAGCCTTCTCGTCCTCGGCAAGATCGCCGCGGGCGGTCACGGTCCGAGGCGTCGACTGCACCGTGCCGGTTTGATTGCGTACGAAGCTGACCAGACCCCAGCCGGCGAGGAGTCCGATGAGCACGCCGACGAGCAAGGGCGTCCTGCTGTACGCGGAAGGCGGCGGCGCAGGCGAGTAGCTGGGAGGAGAATAGTCGGTGTTGTTCATGCCTAGTCGCTCCGGGCCGAGAGAATGGTCAAGGATCGACGCTGCTCGAACCGGGTCGGGCGTCTCTCGACGCACTGAAGCCCTTCACAGTTGCCTGCGGCCGCGCGCTTGGTAGCGGCCGAGCTCCTGCTCGGCCGGGGGGGGCGGAAGACGGCCGACCGGGAGGTCGGCCGCTACGGACTACGGGCGCAAGACCCGCCGTGAAGCGCTCCAACCAACTCCGGCTGCGGCATGTTACACGTCAGGCTCGAATACGCAATTTCCACCACCCGAGGGGGGCGACGTGCGAGCGTTCTCCTCGCCACCCGTGGGAGGGCGAAACTACCGCCGAGCCGCGGCGGGTGGGGATAGTAATCTTCACTTTGCGGCCCCCGGCCAAGTGAAAAAACCCGAAAAAAGCCGAACACCGGATGCCGCGTGGCTGATGTAGGCAGATGGGGCAGGGACTCCTCGCAAGCTGAAGGCTGTCGGTGAGCGGCGTTGAGCGTTCAGCACCTAGCGAACAGCCGTCGGCACTCAGTGATCCGTCATTGCGGCACCTCAGGTCGGCGCGCATCGGCAGCGGCAACCACCGGTTCGGCCGTCTTGCCGCCACGGCCTCTCACTTCACGCGTATACTCTTGCTCAGCGCACCACCTATTGACGGAGATCGGGGGCGGGTAAGGGCTTGTCGATGGGGAAGGGCGCCGATGAGCGGGAATCGGCCTTCGCGACGGCGCGCTTGCGGCAGCGACGTGGCCGCCCAAGGCTGCGGCCATGCCACCGGCCGCCGCGGCGGATGTCAAGGCTGAGGCAACGGTCACTCGACGACTGTCGCGGCCCACTCAACCCCGGCGAGACCGCTCCCTCGCGGTCGCGGCTCTGACTGCCTTCCCGCGCGACCACCGGTCAGAGCAGCCTGGTCGGCGAGAAGGGAGCCGCGAGGTCTTTGGAGGCCGCGCCAAGGATTAACTTCGCGGCGAGCTTGCCGACCGCGTAGGATGCCGTGACGCCATGGCCACCAAGGCCGGCGACGTGGAACACCTTCTCGTCGCGGGGATCGAAGCCAATCACGAACAGTCGATCATCGGCGAAGGTACGGTGTCCGGCCCAACTTCGTTGAATGGAGATGTCCCGGAGATCGGGCTGCCGGCTGGCGACTTTCTCCGCCAGGAGAGTGGCGGCGGCGGGGTCTTCGCTGTAGTCGCCCGGCTCGGAGGGGGTCTCGTCGCAGGGGCTCAGCAGCAACCCGCCGGACTCCGGGCGAAAGTAAACGCCGCCGTCCACGTCCCAGACGAACGGCCATCGCGGATCGACCCAGTCCATCGGGGGGGTCACGAATATGTGCCGCTTCTTGGGCCTGAGGGGAAGGCCCCCCAGGCGGCCGGCCCAGGGACCGGCAGCGTTGACCAGCAGGTCACAGGTTATGACGCCGTGGTTGGTGCGGACGGCCAGCCCGCCTCGCTGACGAGCCCATTCAAGAACTTCCGTGTCGAAGAGGATCGTCTGGCCGGCAAGGTACGCCTGTAGCAGGGCGGCGACGTCGACAGAGCCGTCGCGAGGACACCAAAGACCCTTGCCGCTGGCCACCGGGCAATAGCGGCGGGCGTCCTCGTCGCCCCAGCCGATGAGCAAGCTGCCGTGGGCGGTGTAGCCGGCCAAGATTCCAGTGCGAAGAAAGTCGGCGCCTTCAGCGGTCAAGGGCGAGAGTTCGGGTTCCTCAGTCCGCTCGCGAATGAAGGAGGCGTTTCGGCCGGTGGAGTGCACGCCGGGCGTGGATTCCTTTTCGACCACCACTACGCGACAATTGGATTGGCGTGTCAGGTGATAGGCGGTTGCCGCGCCGGCCATACCCGCCCCGACGATCAGGATGTCAGCGGCTGATTGGCTCATCGCCGGAGCATAGCAGGCCTCTGCGGCCCCATCCAGGCGTTCAATTTTGCCGGGCAGTAGAACGGGGACGCAACAAGAGAGCCTGCCGCAAAACAACGGCCCAAGCCGTGGCGCTGGCCAGAAGGCGCTGTTCCGCGACAGGCTTCGTAGAAGTCGGCGGAGCCTGCAATACTCGCAAATCTTCCGTGAAGAAGCTCCGCCGAAGCGCTCTCCAAGAGCGCTATCGCTTTCGTCGGACGGCCGCAGGGCCCGCGATCGCCGTGGCGAGGGCGTCACCGCTCGCGGCCATTATGGTGACTCCAGGTTATCCCTGACTTTGTCCCTGTTGGCCTCCGCGGCCGGGCGTGATCTCTTCACCGCGAGGGCGGCGGGCAGTAAGCCCCAGGCCAGCAACTCGCTGTCGACCATCTCACGCACCAGGCCGGCGGTGACCACCTTCAAGCCGCAATTGAACACCAATTGCTCGACGCGACCGGCGATCATCCGTGACGCCGGCGCGTCGAGCAAGTGTTGCCTTCGCAGGTGACGAACCAAGTGTCCCTTGTTCCAGCGGTGATGAACATAACGCCCGCGGGCGCTCGGGGCGGCCACGAGCAGCCATCGCCGCTGCCTGTCCCTGGCGATCGCATGGCGGCGAGCGGCGGCGGCGGCGGCGGCGTGGCCGGTCTGGGTCAGCACCAGCTCCACGAGCTCCAGCAGATGGGCGGCAGGGATGGGAACGTCGAGTTTCGCGCGGAGTAGAAACTGTTCAACGGCTTCGGTCAGACCTTTGGCGACAAGGAGGTCAAGCCCGCTGGAATCTCCGATGGCACAGAGGGTGGAGCGAATGCAGTTCCGCAGTTTGGCGGGGCAAAACGGCTCGACAGCGCCATCCCGTTTGCGCACTTGGAGGGGCTTATCCGGCGCCGACCGCCGGCTTGAGGCGGGATCACTCATGGAACAAGTCCTGCTGGCCGTGGACCTCTTTCTTGTCGCGGTCGATGATGTCTTTTGCCTCTTGGATGAACTCGTCCACTAGTTCAAACTCGTGATACAGGCTCGCAAAGCGGAGGTAGGCGATTTTGTCGATCTTCCGCAGCCGGTCGGCCACGGCACTGCCCAGGTAAGAACTCGCTACCTCCCGATCGCACGTGCGGAAGACGTCCTCTTCCACTTCGTTGACAAGGGCCTCAAGGGCCTCGGTGCTGATCGGCCGCTTCCAACACGCCCGCTGGAGTCCGCCCAGTAGTTTCTCGTGCTCGAAGGGAGCACGGCTGCCGTCCTTCTTAATGACGAGCAGCTTTGGAGCTTCCTCCACGCGCTCGTAGGTGGTGAACCGCTTCTCGCAGGCGGTGCACTCGCGCCGACGGCGAATGACCGAGCCGCCTTCAGTCGCGCGGGAGTCGATCACCTTGTCTGTTCGCTGCTCTTTGCAGAATGGGCATCGCATTTCTTCGCTGACGCCTAGGCCGTCCTGGCCCCACCTATTGCGCTGTCGGGGAGCATAAGACACTAGGGAATGTGTGTCAAGGGAAAAAAGGGGAAAACGGTATATGGAAGAAACTGACCACGTGGAAGTTGCGTCCGCTGACGTGTGCCGTCGTGGGCCACTGGCACCCCGCCGCTGCCGATCGGAGCGCCGAACGGCTTCCACTTCCCCCTCTTCTCATGTAGAAGGGATGCTGCGGATCGGTTGCCAAGCGGCGGCTGGCACAGCCGCTCGGCGAAGCCCTGAAACGAGAGGGATCGCTCCTACGGTGACCGCGAGGAATCGCCAGGACTCAATACCGAGCAGGAATAGGCCTTGGACGGACGGTTGATCGAACACCGATTGGGCGGGATTCAGGTGCTGGGCTACAGCGTCGCCGGCGAGGAAACCGTCATCGCAGCACCAGAGCTCAACGTCTGTTTCGACGTGGGGAAGGCGCCCTCCGAGATCCTCGCTGTAGACCACGTGCTGCTCAGCCACGGACACATGGACCACTCGGCGGGCGTCGCCTACTACTTCAGCCAGCGAAACTTTGTCGGCAACGAGCCGGGGTGCGTGCTGGTCCCGACGGTGCTAGAGGCGCCCCTCCGCGAGTTGATGCGCGTTTGGGGCCAGATTGAGGGCCATGTCTCGCCTTCGCGGATCGTGGGGATGGCGCCTGGCGACGAGTACACCCTGCGACGAGGCATGAAGGTCCTGGCCTTCGCCCCCAACCACGGCGTGCCGGCGTTGGGCTTTTGCGTGATCGAGCAGCGGCACAAGTTGAAAGCGGAATTCGCGGACCGAACCGGCCCGGAGCTGGTGGAACTCAAGAAGAAGGGCGTGGAGATTCAGTACTCCGTGGAGATTCCGCTGATCGCTTACTGCGGCGACACGGCCGAGGGCGATTGGGTGGAGAACGCGGTCGTTCGACAAGCCCAGGTGCTGATCCTCGAGTGCACTTTCTTCGATAGCGACCACGTTCGGCGAGCCAGGGCTGGTCATCACATGCACGTCCGCGACGTGGCCAGGCTGCTGAGGAAGCTGGACAACGCCCACATCCTGCTGGCCCACGTGACCCGGCGAACCTCGATCCGCGACGCGAAACAGATGCTGGCCAAGTTGATCGGCGACGACGTGATGGCCAGGGTTGCCTTCCTCATGGACGGCCGGCGCTGGCGACCGCGCGGGCCGGCCCGTGAACCCGCTAGGGCGGTCGACCACCGGAAGGATAGCGGCCCCGAGGGATCGGCTGATGTCGGATGAGCGCACGCGGCGGCAGTTTCTCGGCGACCTGAGCAAGGCTGCCGCCACGGTGGCGGTCGGGGCGGCGGCGGCGTGCAACGCTCAGCAGCCGCAGCCCGCGGCGACGGGCCCGGCCAAGCCGCCGCCGCGCGTGGTCATAAGTCGCGACGAGGCCCTATTGCGGGGACGAATCGACGAGCACGGGCGCCTCCTTGGGAAGCTGCTGGACGCGAGTGTGCAGAAGATCGCCGGGGCCTCCGACGCCGGTGCGGCTTGGCGTTCACTCTTCGGCCCTGGGGATCGCGTAGGTATCAAGGTGAACACGTTGGGCTTGGCTACGCACCCGGCGGTGGTGGATGCCATCGTCCAGGGGCTCCTTTCGGCGGGCGTGGCCTCCGGGAACATTATCATCTGGGACCGTCTCGATTCCGAGTTGTCCGCCGCCGGCTTCAAGCTCAACAGGACAGGCGGGGGGGTGCAATGCCGCGGCACGGATGCCGAGCGCATGGGCAGCGGTTATCAAAAGGACATAGAAAGCAGCGGGCGGATTGGCTCGTGCTTTTCGAGAATCGTCGCGGAGCAGATCAACGCCTTGATCTGCGTGCCGGTGCTGAAAGATCATAACCTTGCCGGCGTCTCGTTGGGGATGAAGAACTTTTTTGGGGCCATCCACAATCCCAACAAGTATCACATGAACAACTGTGATCCGTTCGTGGCCGATGTGGTCGCACACCGATTCATCGCGCCGAAGTGGCGGCTGACGGTATGCGACGGCACGCGGGCTCAGTACAACGCCGGCCCGGCCCAACACCCCGGCTTCGCGTGGCCCTTCGGCGGGCTGATCGTCGGCTGCGATTTCGTGGCGGTTGATGCCGTGGCCGCCGACCTGCTCGACGAGCAACGCAAGGTCAAAGGGCTGAAACCGCTGGCGGACGACGGTCGGCCGGCAAAGCACATCACGACCGCCGCGGATCGAGGGCTGGGGGTGGCAGAGCTTGGCGGTATCGAGCGGGTGGAAGTATAAGGGAAGGAGAAGGTTACTGTTGCGCGATCATTTCCAGGCGTTGGCGTGTGCCTTGGAGATAGGCGGCCGCCTCGCGGTGATCGGGCCGCAGCGAAAGGACGGTCGAGAAGCAGCGAACGGCCGCTTCCCAATGCTCGCGGGCCTTGTCGAGCGAACCGCCCCTGGCGGCGGCGTTGCCGAGATTGCCGTGGCAGACGCCGAGTATCTCCCAAACCTCGAAGTAGTCAGGCGCACGTTCGATGACGGCCTCCGCCAGGATCGAAGCTTGCCTCCACCGACCCAGCGACATGGGCACGTTCAGCATCGTGCCGCGGGCCATGATCTCGTAGCGTGAACATCGCGCCGGGATGGCCGCCCACTGAATGATCGTGGAGGCGTCCGTTTCCCTTATTTCATTGTTAAGGACTACCTGGGCGTGTTCCGGGATGCGCCGCAGGAAGACTACGGCGGTGTCGTCGAAGTGGACCAGGGCCCAGTTGCCGCTGTCGGCGACCATGTTCCGCACGAGTATCTGAGTATCCGGTCCGCAGTGCAGTAGTACGATGTTGATGCCGTAGCGGTCGAAGACCTGTCCGTGGGGGACTGCGCCCAAGCCTATGTTGAAAGCCAGCCGGAGCGTTTCGTCGGCGACGGCGAAGGTGTTGGTATCGACGAAAAGCAGGAATCGCTCGGGCAGCAAGAGCAGGGCGTTGCTGGAGGAGAAATAGTCCACGAACAGACGGGGTTTCAGTTGGTCTTGGTGTTCCGTGAGCCAGAAGGCGGCTCTCGGGAAGGTGACCGGGTTGTAGCCCATGCCTAATGTTCGAGTAATTCGGCGTTCAGTGTAGTAGAACTGGCCGGTCCAGATGCCAGTGATCCAGAAGCAGGAGACGAGGATGGCGGCGAAGGCGGCTAAACGCCGAAACACCGAGACGCCGAAACTCTGAGATGACGGTTGGGCCAGGCGGTGACGGACGAGAGTCGCGATCGCCCCGATCGCCAGCGGCGAGGCGGCGAAGGCTAGTTGGGCGATGTTCCTCCGCATCTGCGTGGACATCGCCAGAAGGATGATGACGAACAACGCCGGGCCGAGGCGGCCTCGGGCGAGCAGCAGGATCAGGCCGACAGCGGCGACGGCGAGCAGGACGTAGTAGGCGTGGATGGTCCTGGCGTTGATGATCTGCCCGCCGAAGCTGAAGGGGGATTGGAACTCGGAGATATCCGCCCAGGCGCTGGCGCCGGCGTCGCCGGCCGCGCCGCCCATCGCCTGCTTTGAGTGCAGGAATTCGAGCGTGGCCAACGGGAACGTCGCCCCGTGGATGTGCCAGGGATTGACCAGCGTGCCCGCGAATTGGACGAGGAAGGCCGCCGCGAGGAGGCGGATATGTCGAGCGGCGTCGGCGGTTGCCCGGCCCCGGCGGCGAGAGCATAGGTAGCTCGCCGCATCGCCTACCAGCCAGGCGCCCGTCATCATCAGACCGATGAGGAAGTAGCTGTGCAGATTGACCCAGAGCACCTGGAGGACGCCGAGAGCTGCGACGCCTCGCCAGGAGCGGATGCCGCGGGTGAGCAGGACGAGCATGACGGACATGACGGCGTAGCTGAACAGCTCCGGCCTCATGCTGAAGCGTTCGTAACCGGCGAGGGCGGCGAGCAGCCAGGCGAAGGCGATCCAGAGAAGCAAGGATGAAGGATGGAGGATGAAGGATGAAAGAGGCGCTGCGGCTGGTTTGGCGGTCCAGGCGGGTTCCGTCGGCGTTTTTCGGTTGCCGTCGGTGATGTTCCTCAGGATCGCGGGGATGCAAGCGAAGATGACGGCGATCAGAGCGATGCGAAGATAGATCAGACCGTCCGCGCCGGCGGCGCGGTGGACAAGGGCCATGACGACCTGGCTGCCCCAGTTGGCGTTGACGAAGGGCACGGCGTGCTCGGGGTAGATGAAGGTGTCGCGGTCAACGATCTTGCCGTGGTCGAGGAAGTGATTGCCGTAGGCGACGTGGTAGCCGATGTCCAGGCTGCTGAGGCTGAAGGACGACAGGGCGAGGACCAGCACGCCGACGACAAGGCAGGCGGCCAAGCCCGGCCAATCGGGGCAGGGCTGCGCCGCTGGTGCGGGATCATTGGATGATGGCGGAGGGTGTCGGACCATTGTCTCTTGCCGAAAGGCCGATCCATGGACGGCCAAGCGGGTCGTCCATCCGGCCGCGGTAGTTATATCGGCAGGAGTAGGAGAAACCCAAGGCAGCCTTGCCTGCGGGAGATGTTTCACCGAGGCCTGACCGACGCGACCGCGGACCTGCCGGAACATGGCATCCAGGCTGGCTCTGACGCGCGTAGCGTCGGCCCCCTGTGGCCGACGACGGATGTCGATCCCCGCGACGGCTCCGCCCCCCGCGGCCGACGATCATCGGCTCTGGGTCGTCATCCGACGGCTCCCCTGGACTCGCCGGAGACGCGAAGCGTCCAGCCTTTCGTCCTGCGGGCATCGCCCGCCCGGCCTCCCCTTCTACATTCTCAATTCTACATTCTCTCGGACGGCGACGCCGAACTGTTCAGTCAACGTTATTGCCAGCCGTTCAAGCTCGCTTTCGAAGGGGTTCGCACGCATACAAGTCTTCCTTTCTACGATGCGCACGGAAAACGGCCACGCCCGCCGCATCGCGAGAGGTGGGTACGGCCGTTTGGCAAGGGACGCAGTCCCCGGGGTAAACAAGCCGAATTCGAGTTCAGCCGAAGGGCAACACGGCTGAACCGTTGTCGCTCATCGAAGGTGGAAACGACTGCAAGAGAGGCTGTCTATGGTGGCGGACGGAGGCGCCGGCAAGCGGGGAGTGGACTTCGGAGCGATCTCGTACAGCCCTCAAACGGATGACGCAGAGAAAGGGGCGAGGTGGACCATGCCGACCCTCGCCCCTACTTTCAATCTCGCACAATCACCAGCTATTCTTCCGATGAGGCCGGGATGGGATGCCACCTATTCCGGACGGGCAAGCCAAGTTCTCGCATCTTGTCGGCCATCGCGCGGAATTGGCCCGAGCCGCCCACGTTGCTGTTCGGCCCCCAACCCTGCTGACGTGCCCAGTTGAAGTACTCCTCCCAGGCCGTCCAGTACGCTTCCGGTGCGTCAAAGAGCATCGACTCCTCCTGCATCATCCCGCCGCCCATCAAGCCCTCCCCTTCGCACTCGTCGGGAATCCCGTTTTCGCTGCAATCCAGACTCCCCAACGGCGGCGGCCAAGCAAAGTCGCACTCAGGGAGGAAAAGGTGTCAGGATAAAGTATGATGACAGACAAGAGAAACAGGAAAGGGTGTCATGCTGATTGCGGGAAGCCCAGAAATTCATCCTGACACCTTTTCCTCACCAGGATAAATTATGATGACAGACAAGAGAAACAGGAAAGGGTGTCATGCTGATTGCGGGAAGCCC
>CAYYBO010000068.1:9766-14745 GCA_964470125.1 uncultured Planctomycetaceae bacterium
AGAAATTCATCCTGACACCTTTTTGTCACCTTTTTGTCACAGTGATCCGGGAGCCGCCGTAGAACGGTTCCCGATTCGATGGATGAGCGTCGCCGGCAGGCGCGACGAACGGCCGTCACGCCCTCGCCGGCGCTTCGGGCTGGTAGAGACTGCCGCCTGTGGTCCAGTGATCCGGGAATCCGCCCGAGTGTCGCTCCCCTGCGGGCGACGCGGAGGTGGCGCCGGCGCCCTTACCGGCATCATGCCGACGAGGGCGTCGGCACCACAGCGGGCCGACGTCACCTCTTACGCACTCTCTTACACCTGCTATCGGCAGGAAAGGAGAAGGCCGACCGGCGACAGATTCGACCGATCGGCCTTGTTGTTAGTTGGTGTCAACCTGCCGGGGTCGGCGACTCCGGCCGGCGCGGTTTGAGGCTGATTGATCGATTCCGCCCTCCTCCCCGCTCAGCGATACACCGTGGAAAGCGTTGGAAACGCCTCCGTCTCGGCTTCCTCCTGGATGATGATCGTCGGCTTGATCAGGATGAGCAGCACCTGGTCATCCTTGACGTTGGAGGTGTTGGAGAAAGCCCGCTTGAGGATCGGAATACGCGACAGAATCGGCACGCCGGCGTCCACGTCGCGTTCGCCGGAGAGCTTCAGCCCGCCGATGAGAAGCGTGCCGCCGTCGGGCACGGAGACGGTGGTGCGGATCTGCTGCGTGGTCTGGGTGGCCAACTCCACGAAGCCCGAGCCGACCGTCTGTGAGCCGCCGAAGAAGACGGTGCGGAAGTCGCCGGTGACTCGAGTGAACGTCCGGACGGTCATAGTGACGTACCGCCGGTCCGCCGAGACGGTGGCCTGCACGTCGAGTGATCGACCGGTCAAGGCGGTGTTGATATTGGGCGTGAAGGCTCCGGCGTTGTCGCCGATAATGGGCGTCAGGGCGGCGATGTAGTCTTGCTCGATAAACGATTCAAAAGCAGCTCGCTGGCCGTTGAACAGGACGAGCCTGGGAGCATCGAGGTCGCTGGAACGCCGGTCGATTTGCGAGGCTCTCAGGAGGAAGTCGACCTGGATGTTATCCAGGAAACTGCCGAAGACCTGGAACGCCGGGGAGGAATTGCCCAGGCTGCCGAGGGATCCGGCGATGTTGGTGTTTGCGGGAGCGGCCAGGTCCAACGTGTTGTTGACAATGGGGACCGGCGTCATGGATCCCCAAGTGGGGCCCATGTTGCCGGCGGCCGGGACGAGGCCGGGCTGCCCATAGGGCTGTCCAAAAGGTTGGGTCGGCAGACTGATCCCCACGCCGCCGGGGGCTCCGGGGGTGAAACCGTTTCGCGTGAATTGCCGCGGGACCAGCACAGGGTTGCCGGTGGCCGGGTCGCGGATGGTGGTTCGGTCGAAGCCGGCCGTGCCTTGATTGAGCACGATGTCAAGATCGACGCCGATCTGCTCGAGCCAGTTGCGTGAGATGGTGATGTATCTGGCCTCGACGGCTACCTGCAGGGCCCGCGCCCGTCTGAGTTGCTGGAGCAAGTCTCGCAGGGCCGCGTGAGCTGCGGATGTCTGAGTAACGATGATCTGCTGGTTGAGCGCCTGGATCGATCCGACGTTGCCGCCGGCCTCGCGCCAGCTCTCGGGTTCGATGGTGTTGCGAATCAGCTCGATGATCGGCTGAAGGGGGTCTTCGCCGGTCAGGTCGCCGGTGTCGTCGGCACCGCCCGCGCCGGCAAAAATGCCGCCCTGCCCGGCGGCGCCGCCGCCCTCGCCTCGGAGATAACGACCGCCGCCCAAGCCGCCTTCCTGGGTCTGTGAACCGACTTGTTCGATGTTGATCTGCCGGCCGCGGAAAGTCGGCACGGTGATCAGCAGGTCTTGTACGTTGTATACCCGCGCCACCGTTCGGCGACTGAGGTCTTCCCTGGTCGAGATGCGTACCACGCCTTCGTCAATCTCGAAAGCGAGTTCAACTTCTCCTCCGCTCGCTTCATCAAGGATGAGCTGCAGGGCCTTGTCGTACTTGACATCCTTGAGCTTCAGGGTGATCTCAGCGTCTTTCTCGATGCCTGCCCCCTCCAAGGCCTGCCAGTTGGTGACGATGTTCAGGCCGGTCATGGCCCGGAATCGCTCCATGACTTCTCCAAACTCGACCGTTTGGAAGTTGATCTCGGGAGCGGCCTTGCGGAGCTTGGCCCGAGCAATCCGGTTTTCCTCCGGCTCTGCGGCCTCCTCGATGTTGGTGCGTTTTGCGGAGATCTCCGGCCAGTTTTTGGGATAGATGAGGTTCTCATGCCATGGGATCATGGCCTCGTTGTTGTCATTCAGCAGCGATTGAATCTGGGCCGACCGTTCGGTGGTGGCCTCGCGAGCCCGGATGTTCTGGGCGAGATCGCCGAGGGTCTCCTTCATCCAGGCGGCGCGATCATTCTCGGGGTCGATGGCCAGAATCTGATCGAGGACCTGAATGGCATCCTCGTATCGTTTTTCCTTGCGGAGTTCGGTGGCCTGGCCCATGAGGCCGTCGATCTGCCGCAGCTTGGTGGCGGAAATCCGCTCGATGCGCTCTGCCTCGCGCTGGGCGATCTCCTCCTGCTTCCATCGGACTTCCTGCTCCTGCCACTGCCGCTCCTCGTCCTCCACGAATCGTTCAAGGGCGCCGGCCTTCTTGACGTAGTCGTCGTAAACCTCCGGAGTTGAGGCATAGCGGCGATTCAACTCGATGGTTTGCTTGGCGAAGTCGAGCAGGCGGTGGGCCTCCTCGAAGTTCTCGGAGAGGACCGCTCTGTTGATTTTCTTTTCAGTTTCCGCGTAGGTCTTGATCGCCTGCTGCCACAGCAGCTCGTGTTCCTCAGCCAATTGATCGAGGAGGGATGAACCGCGCGGCTTCGGCTGAGCAGCGGTCTCAACGGGCTTGTCGACGGCAGGCTTGGTCTGCGGGGCCGCCGGCGGCGGAGCCGCTCGCTTGGCCTTGATATCCTCCAATTGCGTCTTCGCCTTGGATCGCAACTCCGCCGGAGCGAATTCGTTGTTCACGACGTTCTCGAAGAGGCCCTGGGCCTCTTCGAGGTCCTTGTCCTTCGCAGCGACAGCCTTCGCGAAATCGCTTTTGGCTTCCGCGACGGCGGCGATTGCCTTTCGAACCTGGGACACGTACCGCTGCAATTGCACTTCATCGCCTTCGCTCTCCAGGTCGTCGGGGTCGATTTCGTCCAGCAACTGCCGCGCTGCCTCGTAGTCGCCGGCGTCGTAGAGCTTGATCGCCTTGGCCAGCATCTCGGCCGCCGACTGTTCATCGTCCGCCCGGACGGGGCCGCTGATGAGCAGGCAAGCGACCACGAGTACGCCAAGAAGGAAGCGGAGCCGAACCATAGGATTCTCCTCGTCGCAACGATCTCATCCGTTCAGGAAAAACGGGATAGTCCTCGCCAACACCCCAATGTTCGCGCACTGCGAGAGCGCCAGGCGCTAAACGTCTCTCCTTGACAACAGCAGCCGGGGCGGCATTGTGTCACTTGGTGGGGAAGGAAGTCTCGACACCGGTGTGCCCGCCCAGGCTCTTTCACGCCGTTGTGCTATTAGAATGTACGCCGGTCGCTGGGCCATTGCAAGCCCGAAACAGCGTGGGCGCGTTGTTTATGACGGCGGCGACAGGCAGAGTGGCGTGAGCAACAGCATATCGGCCCCGCCTATGTTTACGCGGACTCTACCGCGGCCCCACTTGTTCGATTCGCCGCCTTGGTCGGGCTTTCCTGCTGCCAAGACGGACTGAGGTCGGTTGGGTTGCGGAAGGAGAAGGGCGAGGAGCTTAAGCCAACGGGCGAACGCGGTTTTCGGGGATCGCAGGCGGGGTGGTTTTGGCGGTGTCTGCCGCTCATCCGTGGGATGGCGCTTTTACCGGAGTTTTCCGGTCGAAGATTCGGCGGCGCAGGCGGTGGGGGGCGATTCTCCGACCCGCGTTGGCAGCCGGCGATGCCGCTTGTTGAGCCGCCGATTTGCCGCAGTCCCCGGAGGCGGAGCTGCGGGGGCTGTTGTCGCGTCGGCATCTCTTTGTTCTGCATTGAGTTGCAGTCGTGAGGCAGAATCGGCAAGAGGGCTGTGGCTTGGAGGGCGAGTCCGTGTTCCGAGGTCCTAAAACGGCATCGCCCAGGGAAAGCAGCTGCTTTTTCTCGCCGATAATTTGCCACTTGCCAGGATTGGTGTTATATTTGTAGGTCCCTTAAATGCCCCTGGCGTGGGGAAGTGGGGCGAAGCGGTTCCAGATTCACTTGATCATTATTGTGACCTAGTCGTCAATCTCGCGTCGACAGAGCCCAGGGCGTGTTTGTGAGCGGACGGATATCCGTACCTATTTTAGAGCAAATTCGCCGGGCGAACGACATCGTCGACGTGGTCTCTTCGTCCGCCGCTCTGAAACGAGCGGGGCGCACACTCAAGGGGCTGTGCCCGTTTCACCGTGAAAAGACGCCGTCGTTCACCGTGAATCCTGAGAAGCAGGTGTTTTACTGCTTCGGGTGTGGCGCGGGCGGGGACGTGTTCAAGTTTGTCCAGCTTCGTGAGAACGTCGAGTTTCGGGAGGCGATCGCGATCCTGGCGTCAAAGGCGGGGATCTCCATCGAGGAGTCTCGGGACAGCGCTGCCGGGGCACCTGCGGATTCCAGAGTCAGCAAGGTGGAGTTGGAGAGGGTCAATCGCTGGGCATGCCGGTGGTTTCAGCAGCAGTTTTGCGGTCCCGGGGGCGAAGCGGCCCGCAACTATGTTTCTTCCCGCGGGATGACGAAGCCCTCCATTGAGCGGTTCGGCATCGGTTTTGCGCCGGACGCATGGGAGGCGCTTTCGCAAGCGGCCAAGACGGCAAACGTTCCGACCGAACTTTTGCTGGCCGCCGGGCTGGTGCGAAGTCGGCAGGGCGGCACCCACTACGACGCGTTTCGCAATCGGCTCATGTTCCCCATCAAGGATGCGATGGAACGAGTGGTTGGTTTTGGAGGGCGGAC
>CAYYBO010000069.1:0-14731 GCA_964470125.1 uncultured Planctomycetaceae bacterium
AAGTGCGAGCCAGAGGCGGGCGGGTGATCGCCGTGGCCACAGAGGGCGACGGGGAGAGTCGCCGTGTGGCCGAGCACGTCTTTTACGTGCCCGACATGCCCGAGCCGCTGCAGCCGATGGTGGACATCATCCCCCTGCAACTACTGGCCTATCACATGGCGGTGCTCCGCGGGTGCGACGTGGACAAGCCTCGAAACCTGGCGAAGAGCGTTACCGTTGAATGAGGTTGCCTCGCCGCGTTCGGCCAGATCGGCGGCGTAAGCCCTCGTGACCGAAGAACTCCCAGCGGCCCTCACCCGTGGGACCGGTCTCCCGACCAGTCACTCTCGCCCC
Source organism: uncultured Planctomycetaceae bacterium (assembly GCA_964470125.1). Lineage (GTDB taxonomy): Bacteria > Planctomycetota > Phycisphaerae > UBA1845 > UTPLA1 > DATKKX01. The sequence continues at coordinate 334 of CAYYBO010000069.1, forward strand.
GCGCCGCCGGTTGGGTCGCGGTTTAAGCGGTTCCGGCGGCTCCATGAGTGTGGTCCTCCAGGTGTGAAACGGGTGTGAAACGGGTGTGAAACGGGGGTGTGAAACGGGGACGCAGCTAGTATTGACGGCCGGCGTCGGGGGGGATACTCTCCGGGCATGGCAAGAAGACCTCGCGTAGCTCCGGGCGGTTTGGTGTACCACGTCTTGAATCGGGCGGTGGCTCGGCTGCCGCTGTTCCGCAAGGAGGCGGACTTTGAGGCCTTCGAGCGCATCATGCGGGAAGCGCTGCAGCGGCGTCCGACGCGGCTGCTGGCGTGGTGCCTGATGCAAAACCACTGGCACATGGTGATCTGGCCTAGGAAGGACGGGGAACTGAGCGACTTTGTACGCTGGCTGTCGCACACCCATGCGATGCGTTGGCATGTCGCCCATCGAACGGTGGGCTGCGGGCACCTCTATCAGGGGCGGTTCAAGAGTTTTCCGGTGCAGCGAGACGAGCACTTCTTGACGGTCTGCCGCTACGTGGAGCGGAATGCGTTGGCGGCAGGCGTGGTGAAGCGGGCGGAGGCTTGGCCGCACGGCAGCCTGTGGGCGCGGACGCACGATGGCGACGAGCGTCGCGGCTTGCTGAGCCCGTGGCCGCTGGAGGAGCCGTCTGACTGGGTTGATCTGGTGAATGCGCCGTTGTTGCCGAGGGAGGAGGAGGGCGTGCGGGTGAGCATGGCCCGAGGGCGGCCTTATGGGGATGCGGTTTGGCTGAAACGCACGGTCGGGCAGTTGGGGTTGACGCACACGGTACGATCAGAGGGCCGCCCCCAACGCGGAGGTCAAGCTGGAAAAGGCGGTGGCGAGTGATGTGGAGCGCGCGGAGCCGGAAACAACTAGCTGCGTCCCCGTTTCACACCCCCGTTTCACACTCCTGGCAACCTCTCCCACGAGCGTCGGCCGTCACAGACCGCAGATGTGGACCTCGACGAGAGGTACATCGGTCACGTTTACGTGCATGTCCAGGCCGCAGCCGGTGACGTCGACTTTCATGTCCACTTCGTTCCCGGTGAGCTGCCCTTCCACGTTGACCAGGCACCCTCTGCACGCGGTCAACGTTCCCGCCGCCAACAACAAGCTGGTGGTCAATCTGACGACTCGCTTCGCTAGGTTGTATTTCGCCGAGTTCATGGTTCTGCCTCCGATGAAAGTGGCCATTATTGTGCTCGCCGTCCAGGATCACTCCAACAGGAATACACCGAGAGGGTGGATGTCTGACGCCGGTTCCTGGTTTTGCCCCCCTTGGCGCGGCTGAGCCGCAACCCAAGAGCCCCCGGCCTTGGCCGGGGGCTGCGCGGAACAAGGGATATCTTCGCAGTTCGCGCAAACTCAGATCGTCTGTAGTACGAGGCCAAGGACCGACTGCCGCGGCTCCGTGAGGAAAAGACTCCCTCGGCCCGCGCAAGAGAAACCCCCGGGGGGTCGGGGGTTGTCAGCGTCGGCGGATGAGCGGCTCGGATCAGTAGTAACGGCCGCCCGTGGTCACACCGCTGGCGGCGGCGCTGAGGATCTTGGTGAGGTCCTTCGCCAACTGATCTTCCCAGCCCGGGTTGTCTGGCTGGTTTCTTTGGCCCGGGATCCGGTGGAAGCCCGAAGTCTCATTGTGGTAATCGCATCCCGTGCCGGTCCCGAGCAGGCCGGTCGCCAAAACGCACGCCACTGCCACCTTCACGATCGTGTTCTTGATTGTCTTCGAAGCGTTCATGGTCATGTCCCCTTTCATTTGACTGGTTCGTGGTTTCCTTGAAACGACTTCGCTTGGAATACACCGCTGGAGAACGCCCCTGACACGCAAGCGGCGATTTTTTTGTTCGCCCGGCCTGGGGGCGCGGCAGCTCCCGGTTGAGGCACGAAATAGGTAGGGTGTATGGCATCCGCCAGGGTACAATGGAGTCGGTCATCCTGTCCGAGGGAGGTTGAGCCCGGCCATGGAAACCACCCGTCCGAGCCTGCTCATCCGCGTCCGAAACCGCCAGGATCAGGCGGCCTGGGAGGAGTTCGACGGCCTCTACCGGCCCATGCTGCATCACTTCGCCCTGGCTCGGGGATTGAACCCGACAGAAGCCGAGGAGATCGCCCAACAGTGCATGACCGCGGTCTGCGAGCACATCGCCGGCTTCGAGTACGACCCCGGCAAGGGCCGGTTCAAGGGCTGGCTGAAGACGCTGGTCAGTAACCGCATCAAGAACATGCTTCGCGGCCGCCATCAGCAGCAGGCGGAGAGCCAGGACTTCAAACGGCCGCAGGAGCGGGAGGAATCGCCGGACGATATCTTCGACCAATGCTGGCGGCAGGAGCACCTCAAGCACTGCCTGCGGCTCATTCGCACCGAGGTCGAAGAGACGACGTTCCAAGCCTTCGTGGCCTATGTGATGAAGGAAGAGCCCATCGAGCGGGTGTGCGCGGAACTGAAGATGACGGCCAATCAGGTCCATGCGATCAAGTCGCGGATGATCAAGCGCCTTCGTGAACGGATGATAGAACTCCTCGGCGAGGAGGAATGAGGTATGACCGGCTGTCCAGGCGAGAAGTGGTTTGAACAGTACGAGGCCGACAAGTTGTCACCGGAGCAGAGGGCCCGCTTCGAAGCCCACCTGCGAGGGTGTCAGGCTTGCGCTACCAAGTTCGCTGCCAGGCGGGAAGCGGATCAGGCCCTGCTGGCGGACTTGAAGCAGATCGACCCACTGAGCTTGGGTGAAGCGAGAGAGTCTGGTCGCGCGGGGGCGGCATCGGGTTCGCCAAAGGGGACCCAGCGACTTTCCGACGAGCAGGAACTCGATGCCGGCGAGCCGTCCGGCGGTCCGGTCTCGCGTGGTTTGACCATTGAGGGCTTCGAGGTCCTGCGAGAAGTCCACCGCGGCGGGCAGGGCGTGGTCTATCAGGCCATTCAGCGACAGACCAAGCGGATGGTGGCGATGAAGGTCCTGCTCGAAGGGACTCACGCCTCGCCGTCGGCCAAGCGGCGTTTTGAGCGGGAGATAGAGCTGGTCGCCCAGCTCAAGCATCCCAACATCATCGCTGTTTTTCACGCCGGGGCGACGACGGACGGACGGCAATTCTGCGTGATGGACTACGTTCACGGTCGGCCGTTGGACAAGCACGTCCGCGAGAAGCACATGGCGATGGAGGACCTTCTCACACTCTTCGCCACGATATGCGACGCAGTGACCTATGCTCATCAACGCGGCATCATCCATCGCGACCTGAAGCCCTCCAACATTTTGGTGGATGCGGATGGTTCACCGAAGATTCTGGACTTCGGCCTGGCCCGGCAGTTGGCGGCCCCGGCCGAGACGCTGGCCTCGATGGCCGGCCAGGTGTTCGGCACGCTGCCGTACATGTCGCCGGAGCAGGCGGGGGGCAGCCCGGCGGAGGTGGACACCCGCAGTGATGTCTATGCCCTGGGGGTCATTCTGTATCACCTGCTGACGGGCCGGTTCCCCTACCCGGTAGAGGGTTTGATCCCGGACGTGCTTCGCAACATCTCGGAGACACCGCCGACGCCGTTGAGTCGGAGTTGGACCGCCGAGGGCGGCGTGGTTAAGCGTTCTGCCCGTCAGGCGGCACCAATGGGCTGCCCCATCGACGACGAAGTTCAGACCATCGTGATGAAGTCGCTGGTGAAAGAACGGGAGCGGCGATATCAAAGCGCCGCCGACTTGGCCCGCGACATCCGGCACTATCTGTCGGGCGAGCCGATCGAGGCCAAGCGGGACAGCGGCTGGTATGTGCTGAAGAAGACGATCCGGCGGTACAAGGCGCCAGTGGCATTGGCGACGGCGCTATTTGTGGTGGCGGTGGGGGCGGCCATCGGGTTGTCGATCATGTATCGGTCGAAGAGCCGCTTGTTGGTTCAGGTGGAGGAGCAGCGGGAGAGGGCGGTGCAGGCCCAGGGCGAGGCGGAGCGTCAGGCGGATACGGCCAAGGCAATCAATCAGTTCTTGCAGGAGATGCTGGCGGCGCCGGATCCGTTTGTGGAGAAGCCGTCGGCGGAGGTGGCTCGGGAGGTGAAGGTGGCGGAGGTGCTGGATACGGCGGCGGCGAAGATCGAGCAGTCGTTCGCCGGCAAGCCGGAGATCGAAGCCGCCGTCCGCACCACCCTCGGCACGACCTACACGAATCTGGGTCTGTACGACAGAGGACGCCGAGAGCTAGAGCGAGCGGTCGAACTGCATCGCGGGGCCCTTGGAGCAGAGCATCCCAGCACCCTGGGTTCCCTCCACAGGCTGTCCTTGTGCCTTGCCGAGACAGGTGATCTCGAGGAAGCCGAGCGAATCGCCCGAGACGTCGCGGAGGCGCGGGAGCACAGGCTGGGCGCCGACCATGCAGACACCCTCGCGGCCCTCAACAACCTTGGCCGATGCCTGCACCTTAGAGGCGATTACGCGAAGGCCGAAGCGGTGCTCCGCCCGGCTTTGGAGGCCCACCGGCGGACCCTGGGGAACGAGCACCACCTGACCCGACTCTGCATCAGCAACCTAGCTTGCACGATGTACTCTTTGGGCCGGCTCGATGAAGCCGAGGAATTGTACAGTCGACTCCTGGAGATTCAGACACGTACTCTGGGCGATGAGCATCCGGAGGCGATCGCGACTTTGAACAGCTTGGCCATGCTGCTTCACGGCGAGGCTCGGTTCGCGGATGCCGAGACGCTCTTTCAGCGAGTCGTGGAAGCTGCTCGGCGCGTGCTCGGCGATGAGCACAGGTTTACCATCGGAGCGATGAGCAACGTCGCTCTGTGCAAGTTCAGGCGAGGAGACAAAGCCGGAGCGGAATCGCTCTGGAAGGCCGTGTGGCCGCTGCAGAAGAGAGTCCTGGGCGAGGAGCATCCTGATACCCTGTTGGCGGCAGGTGCTTTGGCGGCGAGCGCGTATGAGAGGGGCGACTACAGCGAAGCGGAGACGTACTCTCGACCCGCCTGGAACGCACAAAAGCGGGTTCTGGGGGAGGATCATCCGGAAACGCTGAAGACCCTGGCGAATCTCGCCGGCATCGTCGGGATGCTGGGCCGGTTGAGGGAGGCCGAGGAGCTCCATCGGCAGGCCCTTGAAGGGCTCCGGCGGACTCTGGGAGAGAACCATCCGACAGCGCTCCTCACTCAGCAACACCTGGCCAGGACTCTCCAACAGCAGAACAAGCTGGCCGAGGCGGAGGCCCTCTTCCGAAAGACGCTGGAGGCCGCGAAGACCGCGGACAACATCGACAACCTGACCCTCGCGGTCATTGAGGGGAACTATGGGGGCTGTCTACTCAAGATGCAGCGCCATTCAGAAGCGGAAGAGCAACTGCTGGCCAGCTACAAGGGAATGGTGGCCCTGTTTGGGCCGGGCCACGCCTATTCGCAGAGACTTGCAGCGACTTTGGCCGAGCTGTACCAGGCCTGGGACAAGCCGGAGAAGGCGGAGGAATGGCGCGGCCAACTCGAGCCGGCCGCAGCCCAAAGCCAGCCGGCGTCGAGCCAGGCAGAGGACTGACTGCGATCGCCTGATAGGTGGCCGACAATTACGTTCTTGCGGTGAACACAAAGGCCTCGTTCACGGATCGACGATCAGATGTCTTGTTGCGCGAGGCGACTGCAGACGATGCCGAGGCCATCGCCGGGCTTTGCTTCCAGCTTGGGTATTTGGCGAGCGCCGCCGACGTGAGATCTCGTCTGGCATTTGTCGCCGGCGCGGATCGGGCGCTCACTGTTGCCTGTGAAGCCGGCCGTGTCGGGGCGTGGGTCGAGGTTCAGGTTCAGAGCACGATCGGGAGCGGCTCGTGGGCGGAGATCGCGGGGCTGGTCGTGGATCAGACGGTTCGGCGGCGCAGCGTGGGGGCAAGCGGTTCTGTCGCGCATTCGGGCGGGACCGCTGGCTGACGGTCTCGGTTCGGACCAAAGGCCGGGCCATTGGTCATGGCTTCAAACCGAGCACGACGCTGGAAATCGATGATCCACATCTGAGGTTGGCTTTTCGGCGGGAGCCTCGCCGGGCTGCGTGAGGAGGAGCCCGCATCGTTGACCCACAGCCAGCTTGAGCTTGACGGGCCGAAAGCAGGCGCCGTGCGTGCAGCCGCCGGGTCGGGGGGCAATCGCTGACAGGACACGGGGGAAAGCGAACGAACCGCGAAACGCTGCAAGCGCCGAAGGTGCCAACGTTAAGGCACTATCCAAAGGCGCGAACGCAAAGCGGGCGACCGGACTCGAACCGGCAACGACTAGCTTGGAAGGCTAGTGCTCTACCATTGAGCTACACCCGCGAGCACATGGCGGCGGGCCAGTCCGCGCCATGCACGTCGAATCTAATCGACGGATGGGTCTTTCGCAATGAGTCGACGGATGTGCCCACCGCAATAAGAGAGCCGCCGGGTCGTTAGCTACAGACAGTGCTCCGCGATTACCGGTAAGCCGGCGGCGGCACGTTTCCAAAGCCATGACCGGACCTTAGAATTGTGTCCGATCCCGGTGGACAGATTGCCGGAGGCCGGGGCGCTGTGCGGCGCCCACGAAACGCCGAGTCGGCCTGTGGATGATCTCGGGAGGAATAGGACAGATATGAACGTGCTGGTCGTCGGTGGGGGCGGGCGCGAGCACGCCTTGTGCTGGAAGCTGGCTCAATCCGAGCGTCGGCCAAGTTTGTACTGCGCTCCGGGTAATGCCGGCACCGCGGGCGTGGCCACCAACGTGCCCATCGAGGCGGGGGACATCGACGCCATGCTGGCCTTCGCCCAGCGCCAGGGGATCGATCTGACGGTCGTCGGGCCGGAAGACCCGCTGTGCGCCGGTATCGTGGATCGTTTCACGGCCGCCGGGCTGCGGATCTTTGGCCCTTGCGCCGCTGCGGCCAGGCTGGAGGGTGACAAGGCCTATGCCAAGCAGTTGATGCGCGTGGCCGGCGTGCCGACGGCCGAGGTCCGCGTGTTCGGCCCTACGAAGCAGGAACTGGCCCAGATGCGGCAGGCCGGCAGAGACGGCGAGGAGGCCGCGGCGGTTGCCTTTCAACGCGGCTACGACATGGCCCGGCAGTACGTGGTCACCCGCGACGAGGGCGTGGTGGTGAAGGCCGCCGGGCTGGCCAAGGGCAAGGGGGTGTTCGTCCACCCCGATCCAAGTGCCGCGGTATCGACCCTCGAAGATCTCATGCTCAAACGCTCGCTGGGCGAGGCCGGCGATCGCGTGTTGGTTGAGGAACTGCTCATCGGTTCGGAAATCAGCATCCAGGCCCTGGTGGACGGGCGGACTTTCTACGTTTTGGAGCCGGCCAGGGACTACAAGCGGCTAGGCGACGGCGACGTCGGCCCCAACACCGGCGGCATGGGGGCATATTGCCCGGCTGCCGTCGTCTCCGACCAGGACATGGCGGCAATCGAGCGGGACATTCTGGTTCCGATCGTGGACGCCCTCCGACAGGAAGGCGTCACCTACCATGGCGTGCTGTACGCCGGCCTCATGCTGACCGCCGGCGGACCGAAGGTGCTGGAGTTCAACTGCCGGTTCGGCGATCCCGAGACGCAGCCGATTCTCGTGCGGCTGCAAAGCGATTTACTGGCGGCGTTCATGGCCGTGGTTGACGGCAGGCTTGACGAGGTTGAACTGCAATGGGATCCGCGGCGAGCCGTCTGCGTGGTCGTGGCTTCCGAGGGCTACCCCGGCGACTATCAGAAAGGAAGGGAGATCGGGGGGTTGGACGCGGCGGCCAGGCTGCCGGACGTGCAGGTCTTTCAAGCCGGGACGGGCTTGCGCGGCGACAAGGTCGTGACGGCGGGTGGCCGCGTACTTGGCGTGACCGCTCTGGGCGGGACTTTCGAGGAGGCCCGCGGTCGCGCCTACGAGGCGGCAAGGATGATCTCCTTCGACGGCGCCTGCCTGCGCAGTGACATCGCGGCGAGCGCGGTCTAGATGGAACCTGACCGGTTGATTGTGGCGCGGGCGTTTCGCCCGTGAATCCAGCGTGAGGACGGCGGCGCGGAAGGCTTGAGCCGCACGAGCAAGTCGTCACTCATCCCGGCGATGCAACGCGGCAGAGAGGAACCAGCGTGCCCAACGGATTCGGCGGCAAGCGAGTGATCGTAATGGGGCTCGGCCGTTTTGGCGGCGGGATCGGCGTGACTCGCTGGCTCTGCGGCCAGGGAGCGAAGGTGTTGGTGACTGATCTGGCCCCGGCGGACGCCTTGGCCGAGAGCATGGGCGCCTTGGGGGGCCTCGACATCACCTATCGCCTGGGTGGACACACCGAGGCCGACCTGGAGCGATGCGATCTTTTGGTCGTCAATCCAGGCGTCGATAAGCGCAGTTCAGTCTTCTTCAAGGCGGCGGTAGACCGCGGCGTCCCCTGGACCAGCGAGATGAATCTGTTCCTGGAGCGATGCCCGGGAAGAGTCATCGGCGTGACCGGCACGGTCGGCAAGAGCACGACGACGGCGATGATCGGAGCGATCCTGGAGCGCGCCCGACCGGCCTCCGGCTGGTGGCACGGCGGAGTCTGGCTGGGGGGCAACATCGGCAAGTCGCTGCTGGACGACCTGCCCCGGATGCAGGCGAACGACATCGTCGTGCTGGAGCTGTCGAGCTTTCAGTTGGAGGACGTGGAGCGCATCCGCAAGAGCCCGCACATCGCGGTGGTGACCAACATTCGCGATAACCATCTCGATCGCCACGGGACTCTGGAGGCTTACGCCGCGGCCAAGGCGAACATCTACAAGTTCCAAGCAGAGGAAGACTGGCTGATCCTGCCGTTCTCCGGCGGCGTGGAGCTGCTTCCCGGCGGATGGGGGCGGCGGCTGCGAGTCTGGCGGTTCGGCGTGGACGAAACCACGCGACACGTGCGATGGGCGTGGCCGGGAGAGTCTGGCCGCGTATTGGAGGAAACGGAGGTCAGCCTGTCGGTCCCCGGCGTGCATAATGTCTGGAACGCGGCGGCGGCCCTGGCCGTGTCGCGCATCCTGCGAGTCGAAAGCGACGTGGCCAAGGCGGCCCTCGCGGAGTTCAAGGGCCTGTCTCACCGGCTGGAATTCGTCCGCGATCTTGGCGGCGTGCGGTACTACAACGACTCCAAGGCGACCACGCCGGATGCGGCGATGACCTCTCTGAAGGCGTTCGACTGCGGCGTGATCATGCTGGTCGGCGGTTCGGACAAGGGCAGTTCGTTTGTCGACCTCGGCAAGACGCTGGCCGACCGCGCCAAGGCGGTCATCTGCATGGGCGTCACACGAGATCGGATCGCGGAGGCGGTTTGCGCGGCTCGCGGGGCGGCGACGGTTCCGCGCGTCGAAAGCGCCGCCGATTTTGCCCAAGCCCTCGAACTTGCCCGCGGGTTGGCTCGCTCGGGGGAGGTGGTCTTGCTTAGCCCGGCCTGCGCCAGCTTTGATTGGTTCAAGAATTACGAGCACCGGGGGAACGTTTTCAAGAACGCGGTCATGTCGTGGGCCGAGGCCGGATGAGCGCCGGAGCATCTTATTGGAGCCGCGACTGTGGGGGAGCGATCACGCCGCGAGGGTAGGAGCTGCTTAATCCCGACGCGACCGCTCCCTGACGGTCGTGGCTGTGCTCCTACGCGATTGCGTTCGGGGGGGGCTCCCTCCGCCTGCTTGGCGGAGTTGCGTTGAATAAGCTATAGTACACTGCGTCTCTCCTTGCAGTATTGACCAAACTCCCCTTGTGAACGATAAAGAGAGCACTGCAAGAACCCCCGGAGTGCGGGAGCAACGCATGAGTGCTGGTGTAACATTGTCTTCCTGGCAAGATCGCTATCCTGGCAAGGTCGTCACTGCTGCTGAGGCGGTGAAGGGCATCCGGCCGGGCCAGCGGGTCTTTATCGGCTCGGGCGCGGGTGAACCGCAAACACTGGTCGAGGCTCTCACCGCACGGGAAGACCTCGCCGACACCGAGATCGTCCACATCCTCACGCTCGGCCTGGCCACCTATGCCGAGCCGCGGTTCGGCAGCCGCTTCCGGCACAACGCCTATTTCATCGGCCACAACGTCCGCGAGGCGGTCGCCCAAGGCCGCGCCGATTACACCCCCATTTTCTTATCGGAGATTCCGCATCTCTTTCGCAGCGGTTGGGTGGTGATCGACACGGCCTTCATCGCCGTCAGCTCGCCGGACAGGCACGGCTATTGCAGCCTCGGCGTTTCCATCGACATCGTCAAGGCCGCCGCCGAGTCGGCCGAAAAAGTCATAGTCGAGATCAACGAGCAAATGCCCCGGGCGCTGGGTGACTGCTTCATCCACATGCGCGACATCGATATGGCCGTCCCCAGTGATAGGCCGATCCTGGAGGCACCCCAGGGAAGCCCCGACGAGTTATCAAAGCGAATCGCCCGGCACATTGCCAACCTGGTGGAAGACGGGGCCACGCTGCAACTCGGCATCGGCACTATCCCTGACGCGGTGCTGCACTACCTGGACAACTTCAAGGACCTCGGCATCCACACCGAGATGTTCAGCGACGGCATCATCCCGCTGGTGGAAAAAGGCGTCATCACCAACGCCCGAAAGACCCTGCACCAGGGAAAGATCGTGGCCAGCTTCGTGATCGGCTCGCGGAAGCTCTACGATTTTGTGCATAACAACCCGCTGGTGGAGTTCCACCCCACGGAATATACGAACGATCCGTTCATCATCGCCCAAAACGAGAAGATGATCTCCATCAACTCGGCCATCGAGGTGGATCTGACCGGGCAGGTCTGCGCCGACTCGCTGGGGATGATGTTCTACAGCGGCATCGGCGGGCAGGTTGACTTCGTCCGCGGCGCCGCCCGATCCAAAGGCGGCAAGCCGATCATCGCCCTGCCGGCGACGGCGGCCAACGGCAACATCTCGCGGATCGTGCCGTACCTCAAGCAGGGGGCCGGAGTGGTCACCAGCCGCGGAGACGTTCATTACGTCGTCACCGAATTCGGCGCCGCCTTTCTGCACGGCAAGAGTATCCGCGAGCGGGCCCTGGCGCTGATTCAGATCGCCGATCCGAAGTTCCGCCCCTGGTTGCTCGCCGAGGCCAAGGCCCGGCGAATGGTCTATCAGGACCAGCTCGAACTGCCGATGATGACCCCGGTGTACCCCGACGAGCTGGAGCGGTGGATCGATCTGAAGGACGGTGTGCGAGCGTTCATGCGGCCCTTGAAGCTGACCGATGAGACCCTGCTGCGCGACATGTTCTACAAGCTTTCGAGCGAGTCGGTGCATCATCTTTTCTTCAGGATGATCAAAACTCTCCCTCGCGACAGGCTTCAGGAGTTTCTGCGCGTGGACTACGACGCCGACATGGCCATCGTGGTGCTGACCAGCGCCGGTGAGGAAGCCCAGATGGTGGGCATCGCCCACTATCGCCGGGATTCCCGCTCCAATTTCGCCGACGCCGCCTTCCTGGTCCGCGATGACTGGCAGGGCAGGGGCGTGGGCACCGCCTTGATGCACGCACTGGTCGACGCCGCCCGGGTCAACGGCCTGGCGGGCTTCACCGCCGATGTCCTCCAGCAGAACAGCGGCATGCTCCGTATCTTCCACAAGTGCGGCTACGCCATCGAGACCGAGCTGGAGGAGGGCACCTACCGGCTCAAGATCCCATTCGACAAGAAGCGCCCGCCTCGACGCCCGCCGGACAAGAAATCGGAAGGAACGCCGCCGGCCGACGCCGTCGAAGCCCAGGCGGCAGGCCAGGAGTCGATTCAATGACCGAAACCAACATCACCAGCGGCCCGGGCTCCTTGAGCGAGGACCAGCGGGCCGACCGAGATGCCGCCATCGCCGCGTTCATCCAACGTTGGGCCCCCGGCCCCGATGCGGAGCTGTACGCCAACATGCTCAAGACCATCTGCCGAATGTCCCGCGACGACATAAGCCGCGGTGACGTGAAGCTCATCGACCGGGCCCTGGCCGAGCTGCGCTACGCCTTCAAGATCTTCACGCCCTGGGAGCAGATTCCCAAGGTGTCGATCTTCGGCTCCAGCCGCACACCGGAGGGCCACCCCGAGTACATACAGGCGACCCAGTTCGCCGAGCGGATGGGCCAGGCCAACTGGATGGTCATCACCGGGGCCGGCGACGGCATCATGAAGGCCGGTCACGGCGGAGCCGGCCGCGAGGCCAGCTTCGGCGTGGCCATCCGTCTGCCGTTCGAGCAGCGCACCAACACGATCATCGAGGGCGACAAGAAGCTCGTGAATTTCAAGTACTTCTTCACCCGCAAGCTGATGTTCATGCGCATGGCCAAGGCCGTGGCCCTCTTCCCCGGCGGCTTCGGCACGCAGGACGAGGGCTTCGAGGTGATGACCCTCATCCAAACCGGCAAGGCCCAACTGATGCCGCTGGTGTTGCTCGACGCTCCCGGCGGCACTTACTGGCAGCACTGGCGAACCTACATCAAGGCCGAGTTGCTGCGGACCGGAATGATCAGCGAAGAGGACATGAACCTCTTCAAACTGACCGACGACGTCGACGTCGCGGTCAACGACATACTCCACTTCTACCGGCACTATCACTCCATGCGCTACGTCGGCGACTTGCTTGTGCTGCGGATGAACAAACCCCTGCCCGAGGCGGCCCTGACCCATATCCGCAAGGAGTTCGGCGAGATCCTGAACCACGGCTCTTTCGAGCAGACCAAGGCGCTTGAGGAAGAAGGCACTGATGCGCCCGACATGCCGCGGCTGGTCTTCGCATTTGACCGCCGCTCGCACGGACGACTGCGAAGGCTGATCGACTACATCAACGCATTGGATTAGCGCCTCTCCGGCGGGCTTTGCCGGTCATCGCCGTTTGGCGGCTTCTTCCGGCTCTTGGCTTGCCCCCGACTTCGGGTTAGTATGCGCCTCCCTCAACAACCAACAATGAGGAGCTACCCATGCCCACGACCCACGACAACCTCAAGGAAGCGTTCGCCGGCGAGTGCCAGGCGTTCCGTAAGTACATGAGCTTCGCCGCCAAGGCCCAGCAGGACGGCCTGCCCAACATCGCCAAGCTGTTCCGCACGACGGCCGAGGCCGAGCGGATACACGCCGAAGGGCATTTGGGCGCAATGGGCGCCGTCGGCTCGACCGCCGAGAACCTCCAGGCGGCCATCGACGGCGAGACCTACGAATCCGCCGAGATGTATCCGCCGATGCTCAAGCTGGCCGAGGCCGACGGCCACCGCGCCAAGCGAATGTTCGGCTACGCGGTGCCGGTCGAGGCGGTCCACGCCAAGCTGTACAAGCTTGCTCTGGAAGCCGCCCGGCGGGGCGAGGATCTAAAGGAAGCTCGCTTCTACCTCTGCCCGGTCTGCGGGCACATCGAGTTCGGCAAGCCCCCGGCGACGTGCCCGACGTGCGGCGTCAAGGCCGAGAAGTTCATGCAGGTGGAGTGACGGGGCAGCGGCACAACTCTGTGGCACGGGCGTCTCGCCCGTGGCTTCACCGGCGAGACGCCCGTGCCACAGTTTGCTGGTGCGAGAATCCTGCTTGCCCTTGACGGCACGAAGAGCAGTCTGGGGTCTCGCCCCCATGCTCGACGCGAATCCGTTCGCGGCAAAAGGGGACTGCGTCCGAGCCGAGGGCGTCTGGCCCCATCGAGAACGAGGTTCTGCGAGGTGCCTGTTGCCTTCTGCCACTCAGACTCGATCGGAGGCGGTCCATGACCGATGAGACGACGACGGTAGGCGAACTGAGACAGGCGGTCGGCAAGTTCGTGAATGAACGCGACTGGTCGCAGTTTCACAGCCCGAAGAACCTGTCGATGGCCATCGCCATAGAAGCCGCCGAGTTGATGGAGCACTTTCAGTGGCTGACCACCGATGAATCCCGCCTGGTCCGTGGGTCACCAGAGGACTTGCGTCAAGTCCGGGAGGAACTCGCCGACGTCCTCTGTTTCGCCCTCTCCTTCGCCAACGCCATGAACATAGACATATCCACGGCCGTCCGCGACAAGATGGCCAAGAACGCCCTCAAGTACCCCGCCGACCGCTTCCGCGGAAGATTCAGGTAAAGCCGCGGCAACGCCCCTTACAACCAGCCCGAAGCGCCAGCGAGGGTGGTTTCGGCGTCCTGGCATGCCCTCGCTTGCGCTTCGGGGTGGTAAAGGCAGCCGCCCGTGATCCACTGATCTGGGAACCGCTGTCGGCCGATGCCGCCCTTCAGGGCAATCGCAGGATGGCTAACAGAGCCGCGACCGTGAGGGAGCGGTTACGCCGAGATTGGGACGGCCGTTGAAACCGGACGGGAACCGCTCCCTCGCGGTCGCGGCTCTGATAGCAGCCACCGGCAAGGTTCTGACTCGGCAATCTTGCGATTGCCCGTGCCGCCCTCTGAGGCAGTGCTGCAAGTCTTGATTTCTGGACGCCTGCGCGGTATCATGAACGGCGCTAACCCAAGTTACGAAGCTATCGGATTTTTAACT
>CAYYBO010000070.1:0-14547 GCA_964470125.1 uncultured Planctomycetaceae bacterium
CGCCTCGCCGGTCACGTCAACGGTGGCGTTTTGCATCACGGTCATTACCGCGTTGGGAATTCGGGCGACGATGCCGGCCATGATGATCAGGCTGATCCCGTTGCCGATTCCGTATTCGTCAATCTGCTCTCCAAGCCACATCAGGAAGACCGTTCCGGCGGTCATGCCGGTCAGGCCGATCAGCCAGAAGGAAAGAGTGGGGCCGAAGCTGACTGAGAAATCACCGTATTCGCGGTAAACAAGCTGTGAACCGATCATGAACCTCAGCCAGAAGGCGGCCTGGATGAAGCAGATGACCACGGTCAGGTAGCGGGTGTATTCCTGGATTTTCTTGCGGCCGGGTTCGCCCTCTTACCTCAGCTTCTCCAATGCCGGAACGACCGTGCCCAGAAGCTGCAGGATGATCGAGGCGGAGATGTAGGGCATGATGCCGAGGCCGAAGATCGTGCTCTGCTGGAGGTTGCCCCCCGTGAACATGGCGAAGTACTCGGCCAGTTGCCCGATACCGCCCCCGCCGCCGAGGTTCCTGAAGTAATCGGTCAACTGGGCTTGGTCCACACCGGGCAAGGGCACGTAATGCCCGATCCGATATGCGGCCAGGAGGGCCAGCGTGAAAAGGATCTTATTCCGCAGATCCTTCACTTTGAAGATGTTGATGAATGCCTGAAACATGGCGATTAACCGCCCTCCTGTCCGGTCTCAGGATCCAAATCGGCCTTCTTCTTGCTCTTTTTGGCCGCACCGGCCGATTGCTTGTCGTCGGGCTTCTTGGGCGCCGGCGGCCGCTTGATGAATTTCTTCTTGGGCTGCGGCCCCAGGCGAGCCGCCGTGCCCCCGGCCGCCTCTATTTTCGTCACCGCCGTCGCGCTAAACCGATGGGCCTCCACCGTCAGCTTCTTGCTCAGCGGCCCGTTGCCGAGAATCTTGACCTTCTGATCTCGATCGCCGATCAAGCCGGCCTCGGCCAAGGCCGAGGCGTTTACTTGAGCGCCGTTGTCGAAGCGGGCGTCGAGGTCCTCGACGTTCACGACCTGGTACTCGGTTCGGAAAATCTTGTTGCTGAAGCCATACTTCGGCAATCGCCGAAACAACGGGAACATCCCGCCTTCGCGCAGGTTGTCTCGCCGGTAGCCGGCGCGGGCGCCCATACCCTTGTGGCCGCGGCCGCTGGTCTTCCCCAGCCCGCTGCTTTCGCCTCGGCCGCGGCGTTTTCTCTTTGGGTTCGGGCCGGCTTTCTTGGTTATGACGGTAATGTTCATGGCCATCTCAGCAAACTCGTCAAGTCGGCAATGCGACGCCCCGGAGCCTCTCAACCGTGTTTCGATCCCGAAGCGACAGCAAGGCGTTCATGGTCGCCTTGACCAGATTCTTCGGACTCGTCGAGCCGTAGACCTTGGTCAGGCAGTCGCGGACTCCGGCCAGCTCAAGGACCGCTCGGACGCTCGCCCCGGCGATGACCCCTGTTCCTTCCGTCGCCGGCACCAAATGTACGCGACTGGCCCCAAAGCGTCCGGTGACCGCGTGGGGAATGGTCGCGCCGCTCAGGGGTACCGGCTTCATGGCGCGAGTGGCCGCTTTTCGAGCCTTCTCCACCGCAGTCGGGACTTCGTTTGCCTTGCCGTAGCCGAAGCCCACATTCCGCTGCCGATCGCCCACTACGACGATCGCCGAGAAACTGAAGCGACGGCCTCCTTTGACCACCTTCGCGCAGCGATACACCCGCACGACATTCTCTTCAAAGGCAGGTCCTTCCTGCGACTCAATCACTTGGGCTTCGGAATTCGCCATTCGTTACACCCGTGCCTGAAACTGCCGGCCGACGGATCGGCCTGCAAGCCTAGAACTCCAAACCCGCCTTGCGCGCCGCTTCGGCCAGCGCCTTAAGCCGTCCGTGGTAGCGATAGCCGCTGCGGTCGAACGCCACCTTGCGGATTCCGTGCATTCGGGCCCGCTCGGCGAGAATCAGACCCACCGCGGCCGCCGCTTCCTTGTTGCCGCTCTTCTTCACTTGGCCGGCAACCTCCTTATTGAGCGTGCTGGCGGCGCACAACGTCCGCCCAGCCACGTCGTCGATCAATTGGACGCTGATGTTTTTAAGACTTCGGAAAACACTCAACCGGGGGCGCTCGGGCGTACCCATCACCCGCCGCCGCACACGCCGCTTGCGCCGCTCCCGACGAACCAATTTCAGCACCGATGCCTTCATCGCGTCACCACCATCCGGCTTACGCTCCGCCGCCCGCGCCGGCGAACGCCTTCCCGGCCTTGCGCCGTATCTGCTCGCCGGCGTACCTTATTCCCTTGCCCTTGTAGGGCTCGGGCGGTCGCGCGTCCTTGATATCACGGGCGAACTGTCCCACCACCTGCTTGTCGATCCCAGAGACGGTCAGCTTCGCCGGCGTCTCGTCGCCCTTCGTCGCCGCGACCTCAATGTCCACCTTGATGCCTTGTGGAATCGACAGTTTCACCGAGTTTGCATGGCCGACGTTCAGCTCCAGCGTCGTGCCTTGAATCGTGCAGCCGTAACCCGTCCCGTAGATTTCAATCTTCCGCTCAAAACCCCGGCTGACGCCCTGGACCATGTTGTTCAACAGCGCTCGCGTCGTCCCGTGCAGGGCGCGGTGCGCTCGCTGATCCGATGCCCGGGTCACCTGGATAAGGCCGCCTTTGGCATCGTGGGCGACCGACACGCCCGCCGGGTAGGTCCAACTCAGCGAGCCTTTGGTCCCGCTGATCGTCACCTGCCGGTCCTTGAGCTCGACCTTCACACCCGCCGGCAACGAGATGGGTTTTTTCCCGATTCGCGACATTTCCTCATTCCCACTTGGCTGATTCCCGCCGTTTCCATCCGCCGGCGCCGGCCGCGTGCTCAATACACCGTGCAGAGCAGCTCACCGCCGAGATTCTGCTCTCGGCAGCGGCGATCGCTCATCACTCCCCGGTTCGTGGACAAAACCGCAATGCCCAAACCATTCAACACCTGCGGGATTTCATCGGCCCGGACATAAACTCGCCGGCCGGTTCTGCTGGCGCGCCGGATGTGCGAAAGCACTTGTTCGCCCCGTGCGCCGTATTTCAAGGTCACCCGCACCAGACCGCGCTGTCCGTCGTCAATCGTCTCCACGTCGTTGACGTACCCCTCTTCCTTAAGCACTTGGCAGATGGCCAGCTTGATGCCGCTCCGCGGTATCGTCACCTGCTTGGTGTGATTGCGCACGCCGTTGCGTATCCGGGTCAACAGATCGGCGATCGGGTCACTCCACATACTGCACTAACCCCTAGTCTCTCGGTTCAAACCGTCCCCACGCCGTGTCACCAGCTTGCCTTTCGCACGCCGGGGATCTTTCCCTCCAGGGCCATGCTTCGGAAACAACACCGGCACAGGCAAAACTTGCGGTAGACGGCGCGCGTCCTGCCGCACACCAAGCATCGCGTATAGCGGCGAACTTTGAACTTCGCCGGCCGCTGAGCTTTTATCCTCAAACACTTTCTCGCCATATGCCCTGATTGCTCCTACACGACCGATCCCACCTGTCACCGGCGGGCCGGCCGCCTGTCATATTCGCTCTCTGCCCTGCAAGCGGTCAGGCGCTTGCCGCGACCTTCTCCGCTTTTCTGAACGGCATGCCCAGCAGGGTCAAGAGGCGAAGACCTTCGTTGTCGCTCCGAGCGCTGGTGACCAGCGTGATATTCATGCCCTGCTGAAACTCGACCTTGTCCGCGTCGATCTCCGGGAATATTGTCTGCTCCGCCAGGCCAAGGCTGAAATTCCCGCGGCCGTCGAAGCCGTTGGGATTCAGGCCGCGGAAGTCGCGCGTTCTGGGGATGGCCACGGCGATCAGCCGCTCGAGGAATTCCCACATCCGCGATCCACGCAGCGTGACCTTGACGCCGACGTCGTATCCCCGGCGAACCTTGAAGTTGGACACGCTTTTCCGGGCCGCACAGATGATCGGCTTCTGCCCGGTGATCTGAGCCAGCTCCTTCTGGGCGACCTCCAGCCGCTTCTTCTCCTGGATCGCCCTTCCCAGGCCCATTGAAACCACGATCTTCTCCAGTCGCGGAATCGACAAGCGATTCTGGCGGCCAAATTCCTGCTGCAGGGCCGGCACGATCTGTGTCTTATATTGATCCCAAAGCCTTGCCATACTCATTTCCGTCGCGATTCGCCGTCTCGCCTTTTTGTTTCCTACTTGCCGGCCGTCGTCTTCGCTTCTTCCAGGACCGTGCCTCCGCGCGTCACCCGCTTCCTGGAGATCACCTTACCCGCCGCGTCCCGCTCGACCTCGAAGTGAACACGGCTGGCTCTTCCGGTCTTCGGGTCGACCGGCAGCACGTTGGAAACGTGCAGGGGCGCTTCTTTCCTGATTCGCCCGCCCTGCGGGTTCTTGCGACTGCGGCGGAGGTGCCGATAGGCCAGATTGACGCCTTCTATCAGCACCGTCCCCTTTCTGGGGTCGACGCGCAGGACCTTGCCCTGTTCACCCTTGTGATCACCGGCAATCACCTCCACCCGGTCATTCTTGCGAATCTTTGCTGCCATCGGCCTATCCTGGGTCTTCCGGAGGCTCCCGGGTTCCCTTTGCTGTTCTCCTACACTACCTCGCTGGCCAAGGAGACGATCTTCATGAAGCCCTTTTCGCGCAGCTCTCGGGCGACTGCTCCGAATATGCGCGTCCCCTTGGGGTTTTTCTCGTCGTCTATGATCACCGCGGCGTTGCTGTCGAAGCGCACGTAACTGCCGTCAGGCCGTGCCACCGGCGACTTCGTGCGCACCACGACCGCCTTGACGACGCGCCGGCTCTGCCGCTCCTTGCGGGTACGTCCCACGTAGTAGTCGCTGTTAGGCAGCGCCTTCTTCACCGAGCAGATGACGACGTCGCCGACCGTCGCGGTTCGTCGGGTGAACCTGCCGCGCTTGGTCGAACCGCCCAGCACACGGATCACGAGAGCCCGTTTGGCTCCCGTGTTGTCCGCAATATCCACGATGCTCTCGCTCTGCAACATGTCGCACGCACCCGCCTAGCCTTGCGCCGAACTCCGCACCACCTTGACCAGCCGCCACGACTTGGTCTTGCTGATCGGGCGGCATTCCATGATTTCCACCACGTCGCCCAGCTTGGCCACGCTCTTTTCGTCATGGGCGTGCAAGGTATCCCTCCGGCGAAGGTACTTGCCGTATTTCGGGTGCTGAATCAGTCGATCCAGGCGGACCGAGATCGTCTTCAGCCGCCCCACGCCTTCGACCACCCCGACGCGCGTCCGCCGCCGTCGGCGCCCCTCCGCCCGGCCGCCCATGCTTTCCTGACTCGCTTCCGCCATCGTTGTCCTGTCCTGCAGGTATTAGCTCGTCGCCGATCGCGGCCGCCGACATCGGGGCCCCGAACTAACTTCTCCTGGCTGTTCCCACCGATTCCATGTGATACTGCTTCTGCTCCACGTTCTGCTCTCCACGCTCGTTCAGAATCGTGAAGATCCTGGCGATGTGCCGCTTGGTCTTGCCCAGTTGGGTGGCATCGCCCAGCTTCTCGGTCACCGCCTGGCTCCGCAGATCGAACAAGTGCCGGCGCAAGCGATCCAACTCGCTGTGGAGCTCTTCAGTCTTCAGTTCGCGAAGATCGCTGATCTTCATCGCTCGGCCTCTCCGTTATTGCCGCCTCACGTCGTGCAGCGGGTGCTCCTGGACCAACTTCTAGAGGCCGTGCCGGCGCTTCACAAAGCGGCACCGCAACGGCATCTTGGCGGCGACGCGTCTCAGCGTCCGCCGCGCCTCTTCCTCGTTTACTCCGCCGATTTCATAGAGGACGGTGCCGGGCTTGACCACCGAAGTCCAGAACTCGGGCTCGCCCTTTCCTTTGCCCATTCTTGTTTCCAGCGGCTTCGACGAGACGCTCTTGTGCGGAAAAATCCTAATAAAAACTCTGCCCTGGCGATGCAGAAAGTGCGAGGCGCACATTCGGCCGGCCTCGATCTGGCGGGCCGTGATCCACCCTGCCTCCAGCGATTGCAGTCCAAAATCGCCGTAGGCCACGTAGTTGCCGCGGGTGGCGTTGCCGCGCATTTTGCCTCGATGGTGCTTTCGGTACTTGACTCTGGCCGGCATCATCGCCATCGCATCGTCTCCTCATTGCCGGGTGTCACAACACCCGACAAGCTTCAACCTCCGCCAGCCGCCTCGGCCTCCTGCCGCCGCAGTCTAGAGCCGCGGGCGCCGCCCGCCGGGACGTCTCCGCTGCTCCCGCGGGGCCTCATCGCGTTCCGCCTCCATCGCCTCGTCATACCGGCCGCGGTAGACCCACACCCGGACGCCGATGGCCCCATAGGTCGTGTGTGCGGCGGTGAAGCCGTATTCGACTTTGGCCTGCAGCGTCTGCAGGGGGATGGAACCTTTCATCTGCGTCTCGGTCCGCGACATCTCGGCGCCGCCCAGGCGTCCTCGGCAAATGATCTTAATCCCCTTGGCGCCGGCGGCCATCGCCGCGTCGCAACGCATCTTCATGACCCGCCGGAAGCTGGCCCGCCGTTTCAACTGGGCGGCCACGTCCAGGGAGATCAGTTGGGCACTGACGTCGGGGTTCTTGATCTCCTTGATGTTGACGCTGACCTTGCGGTCGATCAGTTCTTCCAGCGCGTCCCGAAGCTTGTCCACCTCCGCCCCGCGAGGGCCGATGACCAATCCCGGCCGGGCCGTGGCCAGCACCACCTTGACCTCGTTCCTGGTGCGCTCGATCTCCACTCCCGCGCACCCGGCGAACGGCGCCGTCCGATTCAGTTTTTCGTCGAGCAGGTCCCTGATCTTCTTGTCCTCGATCAGAAACTCGGCATACGCGGCTTTCGGCGCATACCATCGGGACCGCCAGTCTTCGGTTACACCAATGCGAAACCCCGTCGGATGTACCTTCTGTCCCATGCGTGCCTACTTCCTCGGTCCTTCGCCCACGGTCACCACGATGTGGCTCGTGCGTTTGAGGATTGGATGGGCCCGCCCGCGATCCTTGGGCTGAAACCGCTTGATCCGCGGGCCTTCATCCACGCGAGCCACGTGAACGAACAGCCTGCGGACATCAGCTTCCTGCTCGTCCGCATCCGCCATAGCCGCTCGCAGGACCTTGTCCACCAGCGCGCTGGCCCGTTTCCTCGTGAACTTGAGAAGCTCCAGGGCCTCGTCAACGTGCCGACCGGCAATCAGCGAGGTCACCAATCGAGCCTTGCTGGGGCTGATCCGGGCGAAACGATGTCGTGATGTCCAAGCCATGCCTCATCGCTCCTCGCAACGCCGATCACGTCACCTTCTTCCTGGCCGGCGTGTGGCCTCGCCAGGTCCGCGTCAGGCTGAATTCTCCGAGCCGGTGGCCGACCATGTCCTCGGTGACCAACACCTTCTTGAAGACCTTGCCGTTGTGCACCTCGAAGGTCAGTCCCACGAACTCCGGCGGGATGGTGCATCGGCGACACCACGTCTTGATCGGCTCCCGATTTCCACCCGCGGTGGCTTTCTGGACTTTCTCAAACAGCCGAGGATCGACGTATGGGCCTTTCTTCAAGCTTCTCGTCATCAGCCTGCCCCGTTCAAAATCACGTGCGGCGCTTCAGCACCAGTTGCCCGTAGCGCCGGCTCTTCCGCCGTCGCAGGATTCTGCGGTTCGAGTTCTTGCGTGGGCTCCGCGTGCGACCGCCCTTGGCCAGCACGCCCGTCGGGCTGCACGGATGGCGGCCCCCGCCGCTGCGGCCCTCGCCCCCGCCCAGGGGGTGGGCCACGGGGTTCTGGGCCACGCCGCGCACGTGCGGCCGTCGCCCACGATGCCTCGTGCGCCCCGCCTTGCCCCACTTGATATTCTTGTGGTCCAGGTTGCCCAGTTGTCCCACTGTTGCACGGCATTCCGAGCGCACTTGCCGCATCTCACCCGACGGCAGAATCAACGTCGCCCAGCTACCTTCTCTGGCGGCCAAACGAGCGGCCCCGCCGGCGGCACGGACCAACTTCCCGCCCTGTCCGGCAATCATCTCGATATTGTGGACATCCATCCCGACGGGCACGTTCTTCAGAGGCATGGCACAGCCGATGTTGGGCTCCACGCCCGGCCCGCTCTCCACCGTATCGCCCGCCTTCAATCCCAGGGGGGCCAGGATGTAACGCAGCTCGTTATCCGCATATCTCAGCAAGGCGATGTGCACGTTGCGGTTGGGATCGTATTCGATCGCCTCCACCTTGGCGGCGACACCGTCTTTGTTTCGCTTGAAGTCGATGACCCGATACAGCCGCTTATGCCCGCCGCCACGGAAACGCGAGGTGGTGAAGCCCTGGTTGTTACGCCCCCCGGTCTTCACCAGCCGATAGCTCAACGACCTCACCGGCCGACGCTTGCCGCCCGTCAACTCACTGAAGTCGTTGACGCTCGACTGTCGTCGACCAGGGGTTGTGGCCTTGTGAATCTTGATTCCCATGCTTCGAACCTTATGCCCCCGTCCCGGGCCGACCATCGAGGGCTTGGCCTCAGATGCCTGCTAGTGCATCAGAACAGGTCTATATGGTGCTCGGGCATCAACACCACGACCGCCTTCTTCCATTGCCTGGTTACGCCGGTCTTGAACCGGTACCTTCGCTGCTTGCCGGATCGCAGCGTCGTTCGAACATCGGCCACTCTGACGTTGTAGATCTTCTCGATGGCCTCGCGAATCTCGACCTTGTTGGCGTCGGGATGCACCTCGAAGCTATAGGCCCCGCCTCGCCCGCGACGAGTCCGCGTCTTGCCGTATGACTGCTTGCTCTGGTGGGTGCCCTTTTCGGTTACCAACGGCCGCCGCACCACGTGGTAGATGTCCATGACCTATGCCTCCCCCTCGCCCTTGCCGGTCGTCAGAGCCTTGAAGGCCTCGGGTGTGAACACCAGGCTTCGCGCACGCAATACGTCGTGGGCGTTCACCTCGGCGACCCGCTTGAGCAAGAAGTTCGGAATGTTCCGGCTCGAAAGCAGGAGGTTTCGGTCCACGGCGGCCACCGCCAGCAGCGCCCCGCCGTCCGTCTTCGTCGCTTTCAGCACACCGGCCAATTCGGCGGTCTTCGGGGCTTCTATTTTCAAGCCGCTGACGATGACGGCCGCCCCCGAGAGTGCCTTGGCCAGGATCGCCGAATCCCTCGCCAGCCGTCGCATCTTCTTGGGCAGTTTCTGGGTGAAGTCGCGAGTTACCTTCGCGAACGCTCGCCCGCCGCCTCGACGAACGCAAGTTCTGACCGGGCCCATTCGAGCGTTGCCGGTGCCCTTCTGTCGGTAGAGCTTTCGCGTCGAACCTTCCACCATCCCACGGCTCTTGGTCGCGGCCGTTCCCTGACGGACGTTCGCCCGATAGGCGACGACCGCCTGCTTGAGAAGCTCGTATCGCACCCGGCCGCCCAGCAGCGCGGGGTCCAATTGCTCGCTCCCGATCTTCTGCCCCTTTGTATCCAGGACCGGTATCTCTATCATGAGCCGTCCGCCGTTGCTCCTGCCTCAAGGCATCCCAGCACGACCCGTGGTCGGCTGCTCAGCCGTTCGCCCCTGTCTCCTACGCCTTCGTCCTCGCCCGGCACACCACCACGTATCCACCCTTCGGGCCGGGTACGACGCCCTTGACCAGGAGGAGGTTGTTTTCCTTGTCGACTGAAATCAGCCGCTGGTTCCGCGCTGTCCGTCGCACGTTTCCCATATGACCGGCCATGGGCTTGCCTTTCTTGATGCATCGGCCTCGACCTCGATCGCCCGAGGAGCCGATGCCGCCCGGCGAGCGGTGCTTGCGCTCCGTGCCGTGCGTGGCCGGCTGGCCTCCGAATCGATGCCGTTTCATCACGCCTTGAAAACCCTTGCCGATCGTCGTCCCGACCACGTCCACGTATCGGATCTGCTGCTCCTCGAACATCCCCACGGTCACCATGTCGCCGACATTGCGGGTAGTGGGTTCCCCGAGGCGAATCTCTCGGACGAACCGCTGCGGCACTGTCTTCGCCTTGCGGGCATGACCGATCTGGGGCCGTGTGCAGCGGCTCGGTTTCATGCGGCCGAAGCCCAACTGCACCGCCTCGTACCCGTCCGTCGCCCGTCTCTTCACCTGAAGCACCGGGCAAGGACCTGCTTCGATCACCGTGACGGGCACAGCCGCTCCGTCAGCGTCGAAGACCCGCGTCATTCCGATCTTTTTCCCCAGTATCGCCGCGTACATGAGGCACAATATCCCTGTCGCCTTGCGCTATTCAGGCACTCGCGCGCGATCAAGCTCACGCGCCACGCTGTCGTTAAATGGGGGCTCGAAGAGACCAGATTGCAGAGGAACCGCCGCGAACGCTCGCCACGGTTCGTGCCTATGCCCTGATCTTTACGAATACGCCCGCGGGCACCACCAATCGGTTCAGTGCCTCGACCGTCCGCGCTGTCGGTTCGAAGATGTCGACCACACGCTTGTGCGTCCGCATCTCGAACTGCTCGCGCGACTTCTTGTCGATGTGCGGGCTTCGCAAAACCGTGTACCGCTCGATCCGGGTGGGCAGTGGGATCGGCCCACGTACCCGCGCGTTCGTCCGCTTGGCCTGCTCGACGATCTCGCGCGCAGATTGGTCAAGCGCTCGATGGTCGTAGGCCTCCATCAGAATTCGAATCCGGTCCAGCGCCACAGTTTTCCCTCAAACCGTCACCGACACTGCCCTGCCACTCCCATGGGCAAAGCAAGACCCGACATATTAACACACTCCTCAAGACTGTCAACAGGCAAGGTCTGCAGGATTTCTCAAGCGGACATGGCTGGCCCGCCGCCCCTGCGGATGGGCGACGCATCCTCTCATCCGCCACTCCCCCCACTTATATCCAGATTATAAAATGTGTGTTGACAATGCGTTATAAATATAAGACTGATTCCGGCGTGAATCCCCGTGGTCAAGCGATGTAGCCGTGCCGACGAAGGAGCCCCTGCTGCAAGGCCAGCGGCATGGGTTGGTAAGCCATAGGCTCCATCGACCAGCTCGCCCGCCCTTGGGTCAACGTCCTCAGTTTCGTCGCGTACTGGAACATCTCTGACAAGGGCACCTGGGCGTAGACCACCCGTTGATGCCCGCGGGTCTGCGCGTCATGGATGATCCCGCGGCGTGCGTTGATGTCGCTCGTCACCACTCCGAAGTAATCCTCCGGCAGCGATACCTCCAGGCGCATGATCGGCTCAAGTATCACCGGGCCCGCCTTCTGCATCGCTTCTTGAAACGCAATCCGCGCCGCGTTCTCAAAAGCCAGCTCGGTGCTTTCTCCCTGTCGTTCCCTGGCGTCGATCAGCGTGGCCCGCAGGTTGATGATTTCGTATCCCGCCAGCACGCCCACTGTCAGCGAGTCGCGCACGCCGCGGTTCACCGCCTCGGCCCA
Organism: uncultured Planctomycetaceae bacterium; assembly: GCA_964470125.1. Lineage (GTDB taxonomy): Bacteria > Planctomycetota > Phycisphaerae > UBA1845 > UTPLA1 > DATKKX01. The sequence continues at coordinate 11,379 of CAYYBO010000070.1, forward strand.
AGCCCGTGAAAGCTTGCCCGGTTCCAGCGCATTGATGAATTCGAAAGGCTCCTTGTCCTTCGGCGCCGAGTACGGCTCCACTCGGAGTTTCACCCAGCCAAACTGCGTCTGGCCCGCGGCTTGTCTCAAGAAGCTTCCTTCCCCCTCGCCGGCGTCTGTTACGGCCTCTCGATACGCCACACGAGGCTGTCCGACGTTAATCGGCACGTGGAAGTCAGCGCCCAATCTGTGCGCCAGCACCTCCAGGTGCAGCTCGCCCATCCCGCTGATTACCGTCTGGCCGGTGTCCTTGTCGTAGTTATGGCGAAACGTCGGATCCTGCCGGGCCATCTTCTCCAGGGCCTCGCCGAGCAAATCACGATCCCTCGTGCTCCTCGGTTCCACCGACACGCTGATCACGGGCGTGGGAAACTCGATCTTCTCCAAAATCACGGGGTCCTTCGGATCGCACAGAGTGTGCCCCGTCAACGTCTCCTTCAAACCCACGCAGGCGATGATGTCCCCCGCCTTCGCTTCGTCGATCGCATCCCGCCGCTTGGCGAACATCCGGAACATCCGGCTCAGGTTCTCCTTCGTTCCGGTATTCGCGTTGAAAACACGAGAACCGCTCCGCAGTCGTCCGCTGTAAATCCGCGCGTAGTGCAGATCCAACGGCTTGTCGGCCACGATCTTGAACACCAGCGCCGCCAGCGGCTCGCTGCTTCGCGGGTGCCGCAACACGAGGGTGCGATCTTCCAGCGAGCGAAATCCCTCAATCGGGGGACGATCCAGCGGCGAAGGCAGGTAGTCGATTACTCCGTCGAGCAGCTTCTGCACCCCAACGTTCTTGAGGGCTGAGCCGCAAAACACCGGATTCACCTCGCCCCGCACCGTTGCCTGTCGAATCGCGCGCCGAAGCTCCTCCTCGCCGGGCGGTTCCTCCTCCAGGTACTTCCCCATCAGCGCGTCGTCGGTCTCGGCGATCTTCTCCTCCAGCAGACGCCGCCACTTGCCGGCTTCTTCCCTCAGCATTGCCGGAATCTCGGATTCCTCGACGTTCTGCCCCTGATCGCCCGTGAAGCGGCAGCCCCGCATTCTCAGCAGGTCGATCACCCCCTCGAAACCGCTCTCCGCTCCGATCGGAATCTGCACTGGTACTGCGTTGGCCCCCAACCGCTTACCCAGTGAAGCCACCGACATCTCGAAATCGGCGCCGAGCTTGTCCATCTTGTTGATGAAACAGATGCACGGAACGCGGTACCTATGAGCCTGCCGCCAAACGGTTTCCGATTGGGCTTCCACGCCTTCCCTGGCGTCGAACACGACGACTGCACCGTCCAGCACGCGGAGGCTGCGCTCCACTTCCGCCGTGAAGTCCACGTGGCCCGGCGTGTCAATCAGGTTGATGGTGTGGTCCCGCCAGGGAATGGTCACGGCGGCGCTGAAGATGGTGATCCCCCGCTCTTGCTCCTGAGCGTCGAAGTCCGTCGCCGTGGTCCCGTCGTCCACGTCGCCGATCTTGTGCTTGCGGCCGGTGTAGAACAGCACTCGCTCCGTCGTTGTCGTCTTGCCCGCGTCGATGTGCGCCACAATGCCGATGTTGCGGATTTCGGCAAGTTGAGCATCGCCTTTTGGGCCGTCCTCCTTCCCTTCTCCGCTCTTCTTGGCCGCCGACATCTCGCAGATCCCTTCAGTACCTCCAAACCGCATCCGCCGAGCCGAACGCAGCCGGCCCGGGGCAAACGACAAAACAGTATATCAGATTCGCCAACGAAGACAGCCCCCGAGACGGCAGAGGACTCGTGTTGAAGCTGATTCTGCCGCACAGATCGGCCGGTGGTCTGATGCTTGGAGGCGCCCGGCCCGCCGTGGGTGTTATCCCTCCTCCGCCTTAGCCCCGCCGCCAGGCCGCGCGACGATAAGCCGGCTTGGGCCATGCCCCGTCCGATCGTATCGTTCGCGCACGGCCGCCTGCAATGCGGGCACGCCGCCGTGTTCAATCAGTCCGACGATGCTGCCCCCGAACCCGCCGCCGGTCATCCTCGCCCCCAACACGCCCGGCAGGCCCCTTACGATATCCAACAGCAGCTCGATCTCTCGGCAGGAGGCCTCGAAGTCGTCGCGGAGCGAACAGTGCGAAGCGTCCATCAGCCGCCCCACTTCGCCAAGATCGTTTCGGTGCAACGCCGCCGCGGCGGTCGTCGTCCGTTCAGTCTCCGTCGTGACGTGCAGGGCCCGGCGGCCCACCGCCGTGTTCATCTGGCCGATGTGGGCCCGCACCGTGTCCGAGCGAACGTCCCGCAGCGCGCGGCAGCTTGGATCAAGACTGCGAAAGAACTCGACCGCCTCGCGGCACTGCCGCTGGCGAAGAGCGTATTCGCCGGAGGCAAGCGCATGCTTCACTCCCGAATCGACCACGACCACGACGTGGTTTTTCAGTTCCAGCGGTATGTGTTCCCACGTCCGCGCCCGACAATCGAGGAGAAACGCGAATCCCTCCCGGCCCAGGACGCAAACGAACTGATCCATGATCCCGCAGGGCACGCCGGCAAATTCGTGCTCCGCCTTTCGGCACAAATCGGCGAGCTCGGTTCCCGCCGGAGGCGCTCCCGCCAATTCCCCGAGGGCCAACGCCGTGGCAACCTCCAGCGCCGCCGAGCTTGATAGCCCCGCACCAGCCGGCACGTCACTTCGGATTAATAGGTCTGCGCCGAACTGAACCGCCGACCCGCCCGCCGCGGCCCGCCTGCCTTCCGAAGGCAGGCGACGGAGGAGCAGCTCCACGACTCCCGCGACGTAACTCGTCCACGCCGGGTACGCCCGCAGATTCCATTGGCCCAGTGGCCAGTCCTGCTTGTCGCCGAGGTCCGCCGCGACGACCCGCAGCCGGCCATCGTCTCGCCGCGCCGCTCCCACCCATGTGCATTGTTCCAAGGCCATCGGCAGCACGAAGCCCTCGTTGTAGTCCGTGTGCTCACCGATGAGGTTGACCCGTCCCGGCGCTCGCGCCAGCGCCTCGCAGGGTCGCCCGAATTGCGCCTCAAACTCACTATGAACTTCTGCCGCGTTCAACATACCCGCTCACAGCTTGCTTTGCTGAAGCTGCCCGCCGCCCTTGAATCAACTCGCCAGGCCCAATTCCTGTGACAGATACTGCACGACCGCGTCCGCATCCGCGGTCGTCATCAAT
>CAYYBO010000071.1:0-14532 GCA_964470125.1 uncultured Planctomycetaceae bacterium
TCGCCTGCGCGTGGGTGACGTTTCGGGCCGCAGGGGTTATGGGATAGGCTCTTAACAGGACAGGTCGTTTCTGGGGCCGGGAGAGGGAACTGCGCTCCCCCTCATCCCGGCCCTGGAGTGTGTCGCCGCCCAACGCCGCTTCGCCCGAGAACACTTACCCCCCTTTGACAAACGGCAGGCTTTCGATAGAAGGGACTCCTACACCAGAAATGGGGCACTCCCTGAATGCTGCCATGCCGTATGCTGCGATCATGGCGCGTACGTACATCCGTCAACCTGAGTCGTGGAAGCAAGCCAAGATCAACTCCTCAAGGGCTGCTGCCTTCTCTGCGACCTTGGCTCCTCCAACCGGCCCATACTAGTCCACAATTCTGAGCATCAGGCCAATCAGGCTGTATGTGCAGTACACCATCTCTCGCAAAACCGCGCTTCTTCCTCGATGGTATGCAGACAGCAGCCGTAGCGTGCTGCGGATCTCGTCACACACCTGGAGATTGGCGCCTCGCCCCGCCCCTCAGATCGTCTCGTTGCCCCATGCGGACGGCCGCCGCGAATCGCCGACCGGGCTTGTTTACATCGGCGCCGGCCGCCCGCCGGCGACGCCATTCAGGCGGATTACCGGCCCTTGCGGTTCAAACCGGTCGATAACGCAAGCCGTCCGGATGGCTGACCGATAAGCCAGCCGAGAACTTACACCGCGGCAACGGGCGTAACCATCTTGCCTGCCGCGCGCCGGCGCTAAGGAGAGTCAAAGGTGTCGCTGAACCACGGACGAATCTTGATCGCGGCGGCGAGTGTCTTTCTCGCGGCCGCCGGCTGCAACGTGTTTTTATCGCCAGATCTCGAGCAACCCGCCCAGCTCGCTCCGCCGGAGGGAATCGACCCGCGCAACCCGAACACTGAACGCACCTCGTCCTTGGTCGATTTCAGCGGGGTGAAAACCATTCGGATCGAGATTGCCACCGGCCGGGTGTCAGTCTCGCAATCCCAGGGCAGCGGCCAGGCATCTCTGGCAGTCACCGAAGTAATAGTGGCACAGGGGCTTTCCAATGAAGCGCTTGCTGAGAGACTCATCGGATCACGTATCAGTGCAGAACGATCCTTCGTCGACGAGACGCGACTGGATATCAAAGCGACCATCGCGCCGGGCCTGGCCGACACAGACATCGCTTTTGATATCCGGCTGGTTATCCCGAGCGGCGCGAACATTGAGATACTCCTCGCAAACGGACAGGTCGAAGTCACTGACTTAGTCGGCAATATCGAGATTCGCACCGCCAACGGAGCTGTCAGCATCACTAAAGTCACCGGCAACGTAGTGGCCCGGACGACGATGCGCTCCATCACCGTTGCCGATGTCAGCGGCAACGTGCAGGTCGAAACTTCCGGGGCGGACATCTCTCTGCGTCTGGCCCCTGCCCCCGGCGGCGTCGTCACGGCGAACACTTCCGAGGGAGCCATCCGCTTGGCCATCGCTCAAGATACCGCCGCCCGCCTCAGCCTTTCGGCGCCCGAGGGAACGGTGACCGCCAATCTCGGCGGCTTCGCGGTAAGTAATCTCTCCACGGCCAACGGCTTCCTGGCCGGCGTGCTTAACGGAGGGGGCGGTCGAATCGAGGCCGTTGCTGCTCAAGGCGAGATTGAGTTCATCGGCATCTAGCCGCGTGCCGGCCCCCCTGGTTTCCGCAAATGGAGCGAAGGCTGGGTGCCCCCGTCTGGGCCGGCCCCGGGAAGCGCTTGGGGTCGAGGAGGTTCGGCTTGGCGGCGAGGATGGGCACACTTCCAAAAAGAACAGGGCGACTCCGTCTTCAGATCGCGGGCCACCCTCTCTCGGCAGTCGGTGTTCGGGCGGTACGAGGTTCTATATTCGTCGACGGACAGCCAATAGCCCGCCGATGATCAGCAGTGCCAGGGCGGAAGGCTCCGGCACGCACCATGTGTCGATTACCAGTTCATCCACGTCGATCCCGCCCGAAAGGTTGATCCAGCCGTCGCCGGAAGGACCGGGCGGGTTGTACGGCGGCTTCTGGGTAAGCCAGCCGGCGCCCGTGCCGGGCGTCCACAGCAGGCTGGGCGGGCCAAACGGCAGGAAACCGTCGTCCGGCCACGGCGGCTGCAATCGACTCCTCCACATTTCGCGCTCTTGGATTTGGACGCGAGACAGAATCGGTGGTATAATGTGATTGATGGGGGACGTTGGGGTAGGTTCAGCCGAAGCAGGAGCAAGCGGGTTCGATCATTCCTGAAGGTATCATTCGTATTCCAATACTCCCGTCGCCGGCGCACGAGTATCACCGTCGGCGATGTCCCCGCGACCGCTCCCATCGCTAGTCTGAGCTGATCTCCAATCGACTCCCGGACATTGATTGCGCGGCTAGTTCTGCCACGGAGAGGGTGCGCGCCCGCACAGTCGGCGGACGGCGTCCAGAAGAGCCGAACATCGGCGCGGGCCATGATCGTGCGCTGTCCCTCCTCCCGCCCGCGCCGATGGACGCTGTACATGGCGGGCCGCGCCGCCGGCAACCCGCAACCCCTCGCCGGGAGAGCGGTTGGCGTGAGGACAAAGCCCGCGAGTTCCTAGAGCCCGGCATGAGAACCCTGGAGTCGGGTCCATGTGGGCCGGGCGGGGAATGATTTGATGGGACTCGTTAGTCTTGATCGGGGAGAAGGCCATGCATAAAGGCCGCAGAAACACAAATGTCCTAGTAGTCATGGCTCTCGGGTGGGGGTTCTCGGCCGCAAGCGCTGTGGCGGAGTGCGAATGGCTACCCGGTGAAGGACTGCCGGGAGTGAGTGGCACCGTCTATGCGATGACGGTATGGGACGACGGCTCGGGCGCGGCGCTTTACGTGGGGGGGGAATTTAGCATCGCCGGCAACACGTACGCAAACAACATCGCAAAATGGGATGGCTCGAATTGGTCGCCACTGGGTATGGGGATGAACAACTTCGTGCGTGCCCTGACTGTCTTCAATGGGGATTTGGTGGCCGCGGGCGCATTCACGATGGCTGGAGGAGTAAATGCAAAGTGCATTGCGAAATGGAACGGCACGAGCTGGGCTCCGCTGGGCAATGGTCTGAATCCCTGGACTTACGCGACCGTGCTGGCCGCAACCGTTTTCAACGACGAGTTAATCGTCGGGGGCTCCTTTACCACCGCAGGGGCGGTGAGCGCCAAGTACATCGCGAAATGGAACGGAACAGATTGGGCGCCGCTCGGCGTGGGGATGGACAACCTCGTGATCGCGTTGGCCGTCTACCAAGGTGAGTTGGTCTGCGCGGGTTCTTTCACAGCGTCCGGCGGCGTGTCTCTCAACAGAATCGCTCGTTGGAATGGCGCAAGCTGGACTCCGCTAGGCAACGGCATGAACCACCCTGTATACTCGCTCGCAGTCTACAACGGCGAACTGATTGCAGGGGGTACCTTCACCACGGCGGGCGGGGCGGGTGCAAACTACATTGCGCAGTGGGACGGCACGATTTGGTCGCCGCTAGGTAGCGGAATGGGCTACGGATCTGAGTCCTACGTACAAGCTCTGAGCGTTTTCGAGGGCGAGTTAATCGCCGCAGGACGATTCACCAACGCAGGCGGGGCAATGGCGAGCCGGATCGCACGCTGGAGCGGGACGAGTTGGGCACCCCTCGGCAGCGGGATGGAAAACTATGTATTTGCCTTGAGCGTCTTTAATGGTGGATTGATCGCTGGCGGACAGTTCTGGACGGCGGGAGGCGTCGGGGCGGCGAGGATCGCGCGGTGGGACGGTTCGAGCTGGGCACCGGTTGGTGCCGGAGCCAATTACGACGTACATGCTTTGACCGTTTTCGGAAGGGCACTCATAGCCGGCGGCTATTTCACCCAGATGGGAGAGGCAGCGGCCAGCGCCATCGCGGTCTGGAATGGTGCGAATTGGCTCCCATTAGGAAACGGCTTGGGAGGAGGCTACCCGTTTACGAGAGTAGAAGCTCTGACCGTATTCGACGGGGAATTGATCGCTGGGGGCGAGTTCAGCGTCGCAGGGGCGGTAGGTGCGAACAGAATCGCGCGCTGGAACGGCGAGATCTGGGCACCGCTAGCAGATGGCCTCAATAGCCTCGTGTTTGCCTTAGCGGTCTTCGACGGCGACTTGGTCGCAGGAGGCCTCTTTTCCGCAGCTGGTGAAGTGAGCGTGCCAGGTGTCGCGAAGTGGAACGGCACAAACTGGTCACCTCTTGGCACAGGCATAGGCGGTAGTGTGTATGCCCTGAAAGTCTACTGTGGCCAACTGATTGCTGGGGGCAGTTTCACGACCGCGGGGGGCGTGAACGCGAACAACATCGCAAGTTGGAACGGCACAACGTGGTCAGGATTGGGCAGTGGCCTTCATGGCACCGTCTATGCCTTAGAGGTCTGCAATGGTGAACTAGTCGCCGGCGGTAGTATCACGACAGCGGGAGGGGTAAGCGTAAGCAAGATTGCACGGTGGAACGGAGCAGATTGGACGCCGTTGGGTGGAGGTCTGAGTGGAGGCACAACAGGCGATGTGTTTGCCTTGGTTGCTTTCAATGACACCTTGATTGCGGGCGGTCAGTTCGGCACCGCGGGAGGGATCACTGCCAATAGTATCGCAAGGTGGGACGGCACGAACTGGACCACGCTGGGCACTGGGGTGAATTACAGTGTTTTCACTCTGGCTGTCTTCGATGGCGACTTGATCGCTGCCGGCTCGTTCACCACTGCTGGTGGAAAAGTCTCAGGCCGTTGGGCCCGCTGGCATTGCCCGTGCGGCGACTTTGACGCTGATGGCGCTGTGAACGTGGGCGACTATTCGTACATCCGCGAGGGCATGGGTTACTGTTCGCCGCACCAGAACTACCTCGATCATGCTGGGGCCGACCTAGACAGCGACGGCTGCATTACGTTCGTCGATTATCAAATGTGGTTGGAGTGCTACCGCGACTTCGTGGGTGATCCCGCGGCGGGGCCGCCGACGGGCGGGGCGATGGGCGATGCGAACGGCGACGGCAGAGTCGACGGGCGGGACGTGCAGGGCTTCGTGAGGGCGGCTATCGAGCCGGGCGGCGTCACGCCGCGGGTGCGGGCGGTCTGCGATTTCAACGGCGACGGGGCGGTGGATGCCGACGACGTTGCCGGGTTCGTCGGCGTATTGCTTGGCGGGTAACGGGATGGGAATCCCGCGAGGCGGCGAACGCGACCCTCGACAGCACTTCGTGCCGTCAAGGGCAAGCGGGATTCTCGTTCGAGCGGCAGAGGAACAAGGCTGGAGCCTTGTTCTACCCGGCGTTCGGTGTCCCTGTGATGGTGCAACGCAACATGGCCGGGAGAGACGCCGATCAATCTAGTTGCTTGCGGAAGCGGGTGACGCTCAGGGTTAGGATCACCACGCAGCAGATGGTCAGGCCGATGACGTGGGGGATGAGGTCGACGAAGTCCGCCCCGCGGAGGATCACGCCGCGGAGAATCTCGATGAAATACGTGACCGGGAGGATGCAGCTCACCAGGTAGATGATCAGCGGCATCTCCGAGCGGGGGAACATGAAGCCGGAGAGCAGCACCGACGGCAGCATAATCAGGAACGCGAACTGGATGGCCTCGAGCTGAGTGGAGGCAAGCGTCGAGATCAAGAGGCCGAGGCCCAGCACGGTGACGATGAAGAGCGTCGAGAGCAGGATCAACAGCAGCAGACTACCGTGGATGGGCACGCCGAACAGGCCGACCATCAGCGTCAACACGATGAGCAGTTCGCCGAAGGCCATCAGGGCGTAGGGGATCAGCTTGCCGAACATCAGGCCGGCCCGGCCGACGGGGGTTACGAAGAGCTGCTCCAGCGTGCCGACCTCGCGCTCGCGGACGATGGAGAAACTGGTCAGAAACAGCAGCACGAGTTGCAGGATGATGCCGACCAGGCCGGGGACGAAGAAGTGCGAACTCTCCAGGTTCGGGTTGTAGAGCAGCCGCGTGCGGGCCTCGATGGGCATGGCGACTTCGCCGGTCTGTCCGCGGGCGGGGCCGGATTGGAGCGTCTCGGCGAAGATTTTGGCGCGGCCGATGGAAAGCTGCGTAACCAGGAGGCCGACGGCGTTCATGGCGGTGGTGGCGACTTGGGAGTCGCTGCCGTCGATGAGGACCTGCACGGAGGCGGCCTCGCGGCGGAGCAGGCGTTCGGAGTAGTCCGCGGGTATGAGCACGCCGGCCCTTGCCCGCCCGGAGTCGATTGCCCGGCGGAATGCCTCGCTATCGTTGACGCGTTCGGAGACTTGGAAGGTGCGGGTGTTGCAGAGGGCCTCGACGAGTCGGCGGCTCTCCTGGCGGCCGTCGAGGTCGTACACGACGAGCGGGATGTTCTGGATGGTGACGTTGATGGCGTAGCCGAAGATGGTGAGCTGCAGGGCGGGGACCAGAAACGTGAAGACGATGGTCATCCGGTCCCGTCGGATGTGGGCGAACTCCTTGAGCAGGATGGCCCAGAATCCGTTCATGCGTTCACCCCCTGGCTGTGGGCGCGACTGAGGATGACGAAGACATCTTCCAACGTCGGGGCGATGGGGCGGAAGGAGGCCTTGGGGTCACCGGGAGAGAGACGCTCCAGTATTCGCTCAGGCGGCAGGGCTTCGTCGGCCAATACGTGCAGCACGTCGCCGAACATGGTGGCGTCGCGGATTTCCGGGATGGTTCGAGCTCTCGCCAGGGCGGCCATCGGTTCGGAACAGGCAATCTCGTATCGCCGGGCGCCGGCGGGCGTCACGTCCTTTATCGCTTTCAATTCGTCCGGCCGGCCCAGGGCGATCAGCCGCGAGGAGTGGATATAGCCGACGTGCGTGCAACGCTCGGCCTCGTCCATGTAGTGCGTGGTCACGAGCATGGTCACGCCGCGATGCGACAACTCGAACAAGAGGTCCCACAACTCCCGCCGGGCGACGGGGTCGATGCCGGCCGTTGGCTCATCGAGGAAGAGGACTTCCGGCTCGTGGACCAGCGCGCAGGCCAGGGCCAGCCGCTGCTTCCAACCGCCGGAGAGGTTTCGGCCGAGGCGATCCACGTAGGGCCGCAGGCCGGTCAACTCGATGACCGCGTCCTCCCGCTCGCGCTGCCTCGCCGGGCTGAGGCCGTAGACGCGGGCGTAGAACTGGATGTTCTCAACGACGGTAAGGTCGCCGTAGAGGCTGAACTTCTGGGACATGTAGCCGATGCGGCGTTTGACGGACTCAGGATCGCGGCTGATGTCCACGCCGAGCACGGAGCCGGTCCCCTCGCTTGGTCGAAGCACGCCGCAGAGCATGCGAATAAGCGTCGTCTTGCCGGAGCCGTTCGGTCCGAGCAGGCCGAAGATGCTGGCGCGGTCAACGCCGAGCGTCGCCTCGCGGACGGCGACGAAGGCGCCGAAACGGCGGGTGAGGCGGTCGGTGCGGATGACGGCGCTGTTCACCGCCAGGTCCTCTGGGATCCCCACCGCAGAATCTCGTGTTCGCTCATCTCAATCTAGTTCTGGGTAAACCGAGTGCTCGGGAAGCTCGAAAGACTCGCCTTGGATAAGGCCGCTGACTCTCGCTCCCTGGTCTACAGGCATGCGCTCAACCGCAGCAAGATTGTCTTCAACGGACTGGAATGACAGGAATCTGCATCGAGGAAGCAACTGCTGGAACGAGGGCCGCAGCAACTGCCTGTATACTTTCTCGCGCCTTGCTCGCTCTGCTACCAAATAGAGATCAACCTTCGTGTTGGGCTGCGACAAAGCCAAGTCGTTAAGCCTCAGCAAGCCGCTGTACACGGATGTTGTCGCCTCGACCTCGAATGCCTTTCGGATCACGTTTCGGGTCAACCACAGCACATCTATATTCTGTACTATTCGGCGAGCGTTCTCGTCTAGCCCAAGGTTTGGCAACCTCGCCAACGTCCGCTCCGCAAACGGACTGCCACGATAGGAGAGGTTGCGGTCTGCTATGGGGACCCACACGGAACAGCCTTCGGCACGGCCTAGCGAAATCAGACCCCACTGGACCCGGACATGCGCGCGGCACGGTCGGCTCGTTTCGTCTGCTTCGGGTTCGCTCTCCTCACTTGCCGGCGACGCGACAGGCCACCGGTTGAGGTACTCGGATACGACCAACTTGGGATGCTTTGTTGTCTGCAGGATGTATGAATCGCCTTCGAGGAACACGTCTACGCGGCGAGTTGGCACGCCGCGCAACATGTCTAGCACTAGTGCGCGAGGAAGGACGAGCACGTTTCGAGCTGAGCCGCAGATCAGCAGTACGAATTCGCCGTGCTTGGTGGCGGGGAACTTCTCGCGCGGCTGCAGAATACCATTCGGAACCGCGAAGAAGAATTTGTGGCCACCAAGTAGTTTCGAGTAGTTGATTGAACACGCAAACGAAGTCCCGAACGTCAGAACCCGCCCCTGGCCGATTGGGCGGGCCTTGCCGAACCGGCGCCCGAGAGTGCTAACAACATCGTCGGTGATTACGCTTGCGTTCATGGCGTAGCGGGCGAATCGTTAAGCTCAACAACCGCTGCGCACTCGCAGCACTCGTAGCGTTCGGTCTCCGCATGCAACAAACGGACGTAGGTTAGATCGCCGGTCACAATATGAGATTCGTGCCCCATTATCTCCATGAAGTAGGCGGTGTTGCCGCACGCCGGGCATCGCAGGACGGGCCGGTACGTGTCACTCTCAAAGTAGGACTTGCTCTCGCTCATGGCAATCCCCGCACAACGAGTCGGCGAAGGCGGTCTGTGCTTTGCCCTGTGAGATCTCGCCCCTGAGTCTGCTTCGCGACCGGCAAAGCCAGACGCACGTGAGCAAAGTCCACAAGGTTGCATCCGCCGTTTGCAGTATAGCCGGTGCGGCCCGAAGATCAAATGGCCGTGACGGAGCGGCCGACGCGGAGATCACAGACTCGCTCCGCGCCCACTAGTCTAACAGCACGTCGGCGGCCATGCCGACGCGGAGGCGGTCGAGGCCCTGTTCGAGCGTCACCTTGATGCGGAAGACCTGCTTGCTGCGCTCCTCCGGGGTCTGAACGTTGCGGGGGGTGAACTCGGCCTCGCGGGCGATGTAGGTCACGCGGCCCGCAAAACGCCGGCCGGGGAAACTGTCCACGCGGATGGGAACCCGCTGGTCCAGCCGGACTTCGCCGAGACGAGATTCCGGCACGTAGGCCCGAACCCATAGCTTGGAGACATCCAACAGCGAGACGCTCGGGGCGTTCGCGCCGACGATGTCGCCGGGCTGTAGATCAATCGCCTCCACCACGCAGGCCGTCGGCGCGAGGACCTCCAGTTCTTTGAGTTGCACGTCGATGGCCGCGGCCCTTGCCTCGGCCGCTTGCAGTTGAGCCTCGGCCTTGGCCACATCCTCCACCCGATAGCCCGCTTCCAGTAGCTTGAGGGCCTGCTCGGCCTCCGACAGCGCCGCCTGAGCTTCGGCAAGCTCCTCCTTTCTCGTGCCCTCCTGGAGCAGGGCCAACTCCTGCTCGGCGGCGGCGACCTCCGCACGCGCGGCCTTCAACGCCCGCACCGCCTGGTCGATCTCCGTCGGAGCCGCCTGAGCCTCGTCGCGGAGCCGCACCAGCCGGGCATGCTCGGACTCGGCGAGCTCCAGTCCGGCCTTGGCCATGTTCAGCTTCTCGCGGGCGATCTCGATTTCTCTTGGTCGAGGCCCGGCGGTCAGCTTCTCCAAGACCGCCCCGGCCCCGTCGCGCTTGGCCCTGGCCTGTTCGATTTCCTCCTTGCGGTAGCCGGCGATGAGTCGGTCGCGTTCGGCCCTGGCGGCGGCGGCCGCGGCCTGGGCCTCGGCAAGTTGCTCTCGGAGGTTGAAGGGATCAATGCGGAACAGCGGGGCGCCAGGTTGGACCTGTCGGCCCTCGGCGACGAGGACCTCCGCCACCCGCCCGCCGACGCGCGAACCGACGCGAATTTCGTCCGCCTCGATGAAACCCGAGACCACGAACGGCTGCGGGCGGTTCTTCTGCCAATAGAGCCAGCCGAGAACAGCCAGTGCCGCGGCCAAGAAGACAACAACGGCTTTGCGCATGAGAATCCGGCTCCAGTACTCCGACCTTGATCGGACATTGCCCCAGGGGTGAATTGTGATACAATGAAGGCGGTTTACAAGTCCTTTGCTCATACGGGAGAACGATGTACCCGCGTTAGGTCGGCGCTGGGTCATCGATAATGTTGACTGAAGGAGAGAGTCATGTCCAAGAGTCGAACTTCGCCAATTCTGTGGAACTGCGTGCTTGCCTGCACCCTGTCGGCGTTCTTCGCGTGTCCGGCGCGAGCCGGCGGCCCGCCTGACGAAGAGGTTGCCGTGAGGATCGCCAAGAAGTTCATCAAGTATGTCATCAAGGGCGACTTTGAGGAGGCTGGTGAATTCCTAGGGGAGGCCTGGGCCAGGGAGATGCGCGGCGGAAAGCTGGATGACTTCTGGAAGCCGGTGAACGAGAAGGCGGCGAACTTCCGGTCCTTTGGCGAGGCCACGACGGAGGTGATCGGAGAGCGAGTGCTGGTGACTCTGCCGGTCAGGTTCCAGAACGGCGAGATGATCTTGAAAATCCTCGTGAACCAGGACGAGGAGATCGACTTCCTCAGGTATGAGTCATACATGGCGGTCACAGAAGCGGGCAAGCCCCTCACCGCCGAGCCGCCGGGGGAGTTTACCGAGAGAGACGTTTCATTCGGCAAGGCGCCTTGGAAGATTCAGGGGAGGTTGACTCGTCCGAAGGGCAAGAAGGGCGTGCCGGCGGTCGTGTTGGTGCATGGCTCAGGACCGCACGACGAAGACGAGACCATCGGGCCGAACAAGCCGTTCCGCGATCTGGCGGAGGGACTCTCTTCTCGCGGCATCGCCGTGCTGCGATACCAGAAACGCACCTTCGCTCACAAGGACAAACTGATGAAGAAGGAGGCGATCTCCGTTCGCGAGGAGGTCACCGACGACGCCTTGGAGGCCTTGAAATTCATCCGCAGGCAGAAGGGGATTGACAAAGGCCGCATCTATGTGCTGGGTCATAGTCTGGGCGGCACGCTGGCTCCACAGATAGCCGTCGAGGATAAGAAGCTGGCCGTCGTCATTATCATGGCCGGCACGCCGCGAGACCTTCTCACCGTTGTCGAGGAGCAACTGAAGTATATCGCCTCGCTGCCCGGCCCACAGCAAAAGGCCAACAAGGAAGTAATGAAAGAAGGTTGCGAACTGATCGCCAAGGTTCGAGCCGGTTCGGCTTCGATGGACGCCAATCTGCTGGGGGCGCCGCTATCCTATTGGAAAGAGGTCAGCGACCACGCGGTCAAGTCGGCGGAACTGTTAGCCGGACTGGACTGCCGAGTGCTGGTCATCGGCGGCGGTCGCGACTATCAAGTAACCCGCGTGGACTTCGATCAATACAGCGAGGCCCTCAGGGATCGGCCCAAGGCCAAGCTGCAATGGTATGAGGCGATGAACCATCTCTTTATCAAGGGTAAGGGCAAGGCGACGCCCCAGGAGTACGCCAAGCGCGGCCGTGTGAGCAAGACCGTCATCCGAGACCTTGCCGATTGGATTGGCGAGGAGCCATAAAGGCTCGCGCAGCCATGACCAGCTCATTTCGGGCCGCGGCGGACGGGCGAGCGTGCCGAGCGGGTGTCGCCGCCCGGGGGCGCCGTCGGCAGCCCTGGTCCTCCCAGGTTCCGTGCAATACCGCCCCTTCGCCGTCGTTTGACACTATTGAGAAAGAAGGCGAGTCTCATCGTGGCCGGCGGACCGCCACTCGAAGCCGTCAACTGTTTTGGAACCCGAGACATGCCCCGTCTGCTTGGGCGATATGCCTTTACCATTATCGAGTTGCTCGTGGTCATAGCGATCATCTCGCTGTTGATCGGGATCATCGGTCCGACACTCAGCGCCGCCCGCCGCAACGCCGAACGGACGACGTGCGCCGCCCATCTGCGAGAAGTCGGCGTCGCCCTTCGGTCGTACCTGCAATACAGCGACGACAGGCTGCCTTACGCTTCGTTCATGCCCTCTATCAGTCCGGCTCCGCTGGAAGGTCCGAAGCCGATCTATATTGCCAACGTGCTCTCCCGCGATACGGGGGGCACGGAGCAGATTTTTCAGTGCCCCAGCGACAAGCCGGACAACACTCGCGCCGAGCCCAACAGAGGCAAGAGTTACTATCAGTCGGAGTTGTCGAGTTACGAATTTCAGTGGCGGCTGGGAGGAGAGACGTTGGAGGAGTTTGTCAAGCGGGTGGAGGCTTTCCGCGGCACCAGGTTGCAGCTTACCTCCATCTGGCTCTTCCGAGACTACAACAATTTCCACGGGCCCGGCGGAACTCCGGGCGCGCGGAGGTATGTCTACATCGACGGACACGTCACCGACATGGAGTTCTAGGAGAGCAGTCTTATGACCCTTTCACAGGCCCTTTCGTACAAAGTGCTCTTGGTGGCCGGCGGCGGCGTGCTTCTTGTCGGGGTCGGCGCCTGGGGCGTGTCGGCGCACTTCAGAGCGACGCCCACGGCCGAACCGGTCGAGCCGGAGAAGCTCATGGAGGCCATGCGCCAGCCGGACCTCACCGATGAGCAGCGCGACGAGCTCCGCCGCAAGATGCGAGAGGCCTTCGAAGTCAGGATGGCCGCGAATGTGGACGAGTATTTCGACGCTCCGGAGGAGGAACGAGTGGTCATCCTCGACCGGCACATCGACGAGATGGAGAAGGAGAGGGCGCGGATGGAGGAGCGGCGTCGGGAGCGAGGGGAACGCGAGGAACCGCCTCCGGGCGAGCGCGAGGCGGGGCCCACGTCCAGACCTCGCCGGGATCCCGGCGAGATGACGCCGCAGGAAAGGAAAACGCGATCCGAGACGCGCAACCCCGATGAATCAGCCCGCAGAATGGCCTACTTCCACGCCATGCGTGCCCGCATGGCCGAGCGCGGCATCCAGCCGCCTCAAGGACCGGGCGGCCGTGGGGGTCCGGGCGGCCCGCGGGGCTTCGGCGGGCCTCCCCGCTAGCTCGAAGCGCGTGAGGAGTCATCAGGTCAGGCCGGCTCGAAACACCGGCTAGGACGGCGACGCGCAGTGTCAAGGCCGTTTTAGCGGGCGCTCGGCGGCGCGGACCGCGGTGACAAATCGGGCGATCTTCTCAGCGGATTTCACGCCGGGCTCATCCTCCACACCGCTGGACACGTCCACGCCCCAGGGACGGACTCTGTGGATTCCGGCGGTAACGTTCTGCGGCGTCAGGCCGCCCGCGAGGATGAGCGGAGGCGCATCGTCCAGAGCGCCGCCTTCGCGAGCCCCATGCACCAAGTCCCAGTCGAACCGTTGACCGCTGCCGCCGCGGGCCTTGGGTGAGAAGGCATCCAGCAGGATAGCGCTCACTCCCGTCCGGCGATAACGGCGGAGCATGTCAAGAAAGCGGCCGTCGCGGACCCGCAGGGCCTTGATGAGCCTGATGCCCTGGAGCTTGGCCAGTTGATCCGGCGATTCGTCGCCGTGCAGTTGCACCGCACCCAGGCCGACGGCCTCGACGATCCGTAGGACGGTTGCCGGCCGGGCATTCACGAACACGCCGACGACAAACGCGAACGGTGGGATCGCCGCGACGATCTGTCGGGCTTGGCGGAGCGTGACCTGTCGAGAGGAGCGGGCGAAAACCAGGCCGATGGCGTCAGCGCCGGCCTCAAGGGCCAGGATCGCGTCTTGGGGGCGGGTGATGCCGCAAATCTTGATCCGAACCATTGTGAGCACCTGCCCGGGCAGTCGCCATCGTTCTTTGTGCAGCGTAACATGCACAGAGTCGGTTGGGAATGGAAGGGAGCATGAGACGCGGGAAGGATTCCCGCAAGGACTGGTGCGAGAAAGGATTTTCGCGCCAGCGGTTGTTTCCCTATTCGAGGGGCCTGCTCCATTCCCGGCCAGACCGCTCCCTTGCCCTTGACATCGCTTTGCGGCGTAAAGGGCAGGCGGTCGCGGCTCCGGTTGGACGAGGTGGACATGCCCAAGGACTGGCTTATCGCGCCGCCGTCGAAGGCCCGGGAGGACCTGGCCCGCAGCCTTCGTATCTCGCCGATCGTCGCCCAGGTGCTGGCCAACCGCGGCGTGACCGACCTCGACACCGCCCGGCAGTTCCTCAAGCCGCAGCTCGCGGACATCCTGCCGCCAGAGGCCCTTCCAGGAACCCTCGCCGCCGCCGAAAGGATCGCCGCCGCGGTCAAGGCCGGCGAGAAGTTGGTGCTCTTCGGCGACTATGACGTCGACGGCATCACCGGCGTGTCGATCCTATGGCACTGCCTGCGCCTGGCCGGCGCCGAGCCGGGCTTCCATATTCCCCACCGGTTGGAGGAAGGTTACGGCATCAGCACCGAAGCCATCGACACTATCGCCGACGAGGGGGCGGATCTGATCATTACCGTCGACTGCGGCATCACTGCCGTCGAGCCCGCGGCCCGGGCCAAGGCCCGAGGCGTCGATCTCATCATCACCGATCATCACGCTCCGCACACCGGCGCGGCTGGACAAGTCGATCTGCCGGACGCCATGATCGTGCATCCGGGCA
>CAYYBO010000072.1:0-11327 GCA_964470125.1 uncultured Planctomycetaceae bacterium
GGACGGCCCAAGCCTGCCCGAAGCGCCGGCGAACGCGCCGGAAAGGGGCGGAAAGAATCTTTCCGGCCTGCCCTGCAATCGCGTTGTCAAGCGAGTAGGCGTCCCGCGATGCCGAAGTACACCAGCAGCGTCGCCAGGTCCGCCAGGGCCAGAGTGATCGGCCCGGAGGCGATCTTGGGATCGCCCCTGATGATGTGTACCGCCATGGGAAGGATGGCCCCCAGTCCGCATGCGGTGATCACCGCCAGAAAGATCGTGCCCCCGATGGTCGCCGCCACAATGGTCTCTCCCCTCCACATCCACGCGGCGGCGCCCACAAGACCGCCGCTGGCCCCCCCGAGAAGCGCCGCCGTCGGCAGCTCACGGCCCAGCGAGGCCAGCATGAAACGCCAGGATTGAGGTTGCCGGTGTATCGCCTGAAGCGTCAACGCCATCGACTGAACGCTGACGCTCTCGGACAAGGCCAGCACGATCGGAATGAACACCGCCAGCACCACCACCGAATCGAGCAACGCCTCGTAGCGAGAGGCGAGCAAGGCGCAAAGCAGCCCGCCGACGATGTTGCACAATAGCCAGGGGAAGCGGCGGGAAAACCGCGCCCACGCGGATCGCATTTGGGCCTGATTCATGCGGACGCCGATGAGTTGGAAGGCGTCGTCCGCCGCGTGCCGCTCGCCGAGATCGATGACCTCGTCGGCGAACTGACTCACATCAAGCACCCCTTGCAGGCGCCCGTCAGAGTCGACGACCGGCAGGGCCAGGAACCGATGCATCACGAACAGCTCGCACGCCAGAAGGAGGCTCGCGTCCGCCGGCACGCAGACCACCGACTTCTGGCATATCTCCGCCACCCGAGCATCCAACGGGCTCATCAGCAGACGCCGCGTGGCCACCACTCCCTCCAGTCTCCCGTCCAAGCCAAGCACATAGAGGTAGGCGATTCGTTCGTCGAGGTTGCGCGTTCGCAGGTGGGCAAGGGCCTCCTCGACCGTCTGCCCGGCGTCCAGAGCGACCGTGTTGCGCCGCATGCAGTCCGCCACCGGGCGGTCCAGCGGCTCCCTTCCGATCTGCATAAAGAGCGACTCCTCGGCCCGATCCTACGGAATCGAGCCTCTCCACCCAGGCCGGCCTCCCCGACTCCGCCGCCGTGCCGCAACGACGGGGACGCTTCTGCGCGATGTCCGCCCGCCGGCGGGCCGCAGCCGATGCGTTGAGCTATAATGCCTGCAGCACCCGTTGTCTATGGAGTGAGCATGCAAGGCACCAAAGAGACTGAGGTCAGAGTCGATCACAAACGAATCGCCGCCGCCGTTCGCGAAATCCTTCTTGCCATCGGAGAAGACCCGGATCGGGAGGGATTGAAGGAAACCCCCAATCGCGTGGCCCGCATGTACGCTGAGTTGACCGTCGGCCTGCGGACCGACCCGGCCGAGCACCTGCGTACCTTCTTCACCGAGAGCTACGATGAGATGGTCGTCCTCCGTGACGTGCCCTTCCATTCCGTCTGCGAGCACCACTTGCTCCCCTTCGAGGGCAAGGCCAATATCGCCTATCTTCCCGACGGCAAGGTCGTGGGCCTGTCCAAGCTGGCCCGGGTCGTGGATGCTTTCGCCCAAAGGCCACAGGTGCAGGAGCGTCTGACGGTGCAGATCGCCGACCTGCTCATGGAGAAGCTCAACGCCAAGGGCGTGGTCGTCGTCATCGAGGCGGTGCACAGTTGCATGACCTGTCGCGGCGTGAAGAAGCCGGGCAGTGTCATGATCACGTCCGCCCTCCGCGGCGAATGCTGCACCAACGGCAGCACCCGCGCCGAAGTGATGAGCCTGCTGCACAAGTAGCCCCCCGATCTTGAATCGCAACAACTTCTTGCGTTTGCGTGTACCGCTCCGATTGCGACCACCTTCCCTCCAAGGCTTTGCCGTTTGGCGGCCGGTGCTATAACCATGTGCGTCCACCCACCGGGCAGAACCATCAGAGGTTCACTGCATCATGCATCTCGCCGGCCTCCTTCGCCGCCGGCGCGCCCCCAACGCCACGAATAACAAAGCCTCGTCCCATCGAGCCGTTCCTCTGAACAGGCTGGCTGAGTAGACCAAGCAGCAAAGACGCTGCGGCGGCAATGAGCACAACCAACAGTATGCGGGCCGACATCCCTGGACCCGGCTTAACGCTGCCGCTATGCTGGCCGCCGAAACTTCGGAACACCGATGCTCGACTGGCTTCTCTTCATTCTTCTGCTTCTGGTCGCCCTTGTCGGCGTGCTGCTGGCGATCCTGCAACTGCCGGGAACCTGGCTGATCCTCGCCTCCGCAATCGCTTACAACTGGTACCACGGCTGGACTCCCATCGACTGGCGCTGGCTCGTCTGCCTCGGCGTCTTGGCGGGAGTGGCCGAGCTGATCGAGACGCTGGCCACCGTCGCCGCCGCCCGCAAGGCCAAAGCCAGTCGACGGGCCGCCATCGGCGCGGTCATCGGCGGCATCGCCGGCATGATCCTCCTCTCGGTCCCCATCCCCGTCGCGGGCACGGTCATCGGCGGGCTCGCCGGGTGTTTCCTGGGGGCCGCGATCGGCGAGTTGACCGTCCGCGGCAACGCCGCCGCGGGGGCCAAGGTCGGCCTCTTCGCCGCCATCGGCCGAGCCGTCGGCCTGGCCGTCAAGCTGGCCGTGGCCATGACCATGGCCGGCACGACGCTCTTTCTGGCCGCAAGAGCGCTGTTCAATTGAGAATGTGGAGTCAAGAGCGGGGCGTGCCGATTTAAGGGGGCGCGCGAGCAATCGCGTCGGCCGCCGTCCCCTCTTTTCCGATCCCCCAATCACCGCTCTTCATCGCAAAAAAGAATCCCCGCCGGCAACCAGGCGGGGATTCTCGAAAAGCCATCAATCAGCGGCGGCTCCGGCACGCCGCTTGCGATGGAAATCTCCTTTGCCGACCCCGGTGAGTGACACTGCCATCTCACATAGGTGCCGGGCGGTATCAGCCGCCGTTGTCCTCGCCCAGCACGTCCGACAGCCGAGTCTTCTGGAAAAGGTCCTTCAGCTTGTCGGCCACCTCTTGGCGCGAGCGGTTCATCGTGGACTGCACCCGCGGAGGCAGCCCCTTGACCGCCCCCCGCTGGGTTTCGTTGCTCATGATCGCCCCGACGCCGCTGAAAATGTCGTACAGGGAAATCTTGTCGACCGGCTCGTTCAGCTTGAAGCCGCCTCGCGGCCCGCGATCCGAGTGCAGAATGCCGGAGTTGGCCAACTGGCTCAGAATCTTGGCCACATAGGCTTTGGGCAGCTTGTGCTTGTTGGCAATGTCGTGGGCGCGAACCCCCAGCGGGTTGCTCACGCCGCGGTGTTGTCGAGCGATCTCGTAGATCGCCAGCAGCGCGTACGTTGCGGTCTTGTTGCGTAACATGGCACTCATCCTTGTCTCTGCGCCCGAGGCATCGACCTACCTCGGGCTTCAACCCATTATCAATCCACCACACTACGCCTGCACGTCCACAGATCGCGACGCGCGAGGCCTCATCACGCTGAAATACTAGTCTAAGTCTCCGGATATTGCTAGGCCCTGTTGCCTTTCGCAAGCAAGAAACGGTAACTTCTACCCTCGACCTCAAATGGCTCCAAAGTCGCCGCCAACTTGGTTGAAAGCCCTCGGAGGATCGGCCGACCTCCCCGCAGTCATCAACGTCGTTGGCCGGGCTTACTGTCGCGAGAGAGCGTTCAAGCACGATTTCTTCGCTGCTACAGGTCTTTACGAGCGTCACGGCCACCGAGTCGTTCTGAAAATGGGTCGCCAAGCCCCATTGTTCGGGCTCCCTATGGCATGGATTGGCCAGTTTCTCACTCGCCACGAATCCCGGCTTTACCGGATGACTGGCTCCGTTGATGGCATTCCGGCTTTCCTTGGACACCACGGCGCAGCCGGCTTCATTCACGAGTACATTCCCGGCCGCCCGCTGCAAAAAGAGGATCGACCCGGCGATCAGTTCTTTCCGCGCCTGTCTGCCATCCTCGATCACATCCACGCCGCCGGCGCTGCCTATGTCGATCTCGAAAAACGAGAGAACATCCTGCTCGGCGACGACGGAAAGCCGTACCTCATCGACTTTCAGATTTCATGGCATTGGCCCGCCAACCGCGGCGGGAACACGACGTTTGCCCGGTTCGTCTTGGCAGTCCTGCAGCAATCCGACCGCTACCACCTGCTCAAACACTGGCGCCGCCTGCGGCCCGATCAATTGCACGCCCAAGCCCTCGCCGCCTCCCAGGCGCCGCCGTTTTGGATCCGCTGGCACCGGGCGATCTTCCGCCCTATTACCCTGCTGCGACGCCGCGTGCTCGTCTGGCTGGGCGAGCGATCTTCGCCCCACGGCCGCTCGCCGGGCTAACGACTCTCACGCCGGTAGCTGCCTCGTCCTGTGTGGTCGCTGTCGAAGTGGCTCGGCCGTTTGGCGGCCCGCGCGCCCGATTGCCCCGGCCCCTGGTGCTCGCTCATTTCTGTTTTGCTTCAGGTCGGTGCAGAGCCGAGTATCGCCCCGCCGCGGGAGACACGAAATGTCCCTCGTCCCCAAACAGGTCCCGGCAAAGGACGGTCCCCAGGGGCGTGGTGTAGTACCCGTGAATGTAGGTGGCGTATTCCGAAATGGCCTGTTCCCAATTCTTCCCGGCCTCCTCCGTCTTGCGGAGGGCAAAGTACACGCCGTCCACGTCCTCGTTGTGCCGAATTGTGATGTCGGCAATGAGAATCTCCTCCGCCGAAGCGCGGAGAAACTTCCACTCCAACTCGTGGGCGTGAAACACCACGCGATGGAGATGCTCCACCCGCCGCACAATCCGGTGCAGAAAATCCTTGTTGCGGATCGCGTTGCGGAGTCGCTCCAGTTTCTCCTTTGGAATCAGAGGCATTCTCTCATAACCTCGTCTTTGTGGGGGCGGCGGCGAGGCGGCCGCCCATCCGCCGATAACCGGCCGGCGGCAACACCGTTCCCTCATGTTAGGCGAACACCGACGGCGTCGCAAGGATGCCGCGGCCATGAGACCAACCGGGCCGGCGGCGACCGCCGAAGCTCCCCCCAATCACCGCTCAGGTTTGACCGCCTTCCGAGAATCGCGTAGACTGTCTGTTCAGTGGCGAGGCGGCGCGCCTATTAGCTTCTCTCGGGCGGATCGACTGCCGATAGGCTTTGGGACGTCGGCCACGAGTCTCTGGATCAGCCCGGAGGCGGGGGGTGTGCGACACGTCGTCTTGCGCTGGGCGGAAGGAACCTACGTGCCCACCTTGATCGTTCTGCAAGGACCGGACAAGGGTCGCCGTTTCCGAACGGTCGAGGGTCAGGCTATGCTCCTGGGGCGGGCCAGCGACGACATCGCCCTCAGCGATTACACCATCTCACGCCGACATGCCGAGCTGCGGCCTTCCGCCCGAGGCTGGGCCATCGAAGACATGAGAAGCTCCAACGGCACCTATCTCAACGGCAACCGTCTGGACAGACCGATGCGCCTCAAGCATGGCGACCTCATCCGCCTGGGTTCGACCGTCTTGATTTGGGACGGCAGCGAGGATCGCGTGCTTGACGGTTCCGCGGACACCGTCGCCGTGGGCGCGGGTGCCGGCGAACCGGAGCCCGGCGCCAAGCGGTTTGACGCCTCTATCCTCGGCTCTGTTCCCGCCAACGACGAGAGCATGGTCCTGGCCACCCCTGTGGCGGCGGAGGCCGTTCGCTCCTGGCGGGTCGTTTCATCTCTGCTGCAGACCGTTGCCGCCGTGGACTCCCCCCGGCAACTGATCGAGAAGGTCATGGATATTGTCTTTCAGGAGGTCCCGGCCGACCACGGCTTCATCCTGATGCGCGACGAAAACACCGGGAAATTTGAAACCGACGTCGTTCGCGGATTACAGGACACCCGTGACAAAGTCCACGCCAGCCGGACCATCGTCGATCACGTCCTTGCCAACCGCGAAGGAGTCCTCTGCTCCAACGCCATGAGCGACGCCAGATTCCGCGGCGGCCATAGCGACAGCATCCTGGCCATGGGCCTCCAATCCGTCATCTGCGTCCCGATGATCGCCAGGGAGCAAGCCCTCGGCGTGATCTACATAGACTGCCCAATGGGCAGGCACGTCTACACCGAGGAACAACTGCGGCTTGTCGCCGCCATCGGCCAGATGGCCGCTCTGGTCATCGAGGACGCCAGGCTGGTCAAGGAACGCATGCGGACCGAGCGCCTCGCCGCCACCGGCGAGACCGTCGCTGCCCTCTCCCACTATGTCAAAAACATCCTGCAGGGCATGAAGGGCGGTTCCGACATCGTGGCCCTTGGGCTGCGCAACAGAAACCTCGCCACCGTCGAGCAAGGCTGGCAGATCGTCGAACGCAACCTCGACAAGATATTCTCCCTGACCACAAACATGCTGGCCTTCGCCAAACACCGGGAACCTCGCCTGGAGCCCATCCAACTCAAATCCCTGGTCGAGGACGTCCTCAAACTCGTCCAGAAACGGGCCGAGGACAAAGGCGCCTCAATTGAAAGCGAACTCAGCGATGCCATGCCCGCGATAATGGTCGACGAGACCGGGATTCACCAGGTGCTGATGAACATCATTGTCAACGCCATCGACGCGGTCCCCAAGGCGACCGGCGCCGTCAACGTCAAGGCGGCCTACGACGCCGTCCGAGACACGGCCGTTTTGACCGTCAGCGACAACGGCCCCGGCATCCCCAAGCAGATTCGCGAGAGAGTCTTCGATGCCTTCTACTCGACCAAGGGGCACGGCGGCACAGGCCTCGGCCTCGCCGTCGCCAAGAAAATCATCGACGAGCACGTCGGCAAGATCGAAATCGACTCCGCGGCGGACCGCGGCACGGTCGTCCGCATCATCCTGCCCGCCAACTCCCAGCAAGCTCTGGACAGCAACGGGACCCACGGCCCGGCCCTCCTTCCCCAATAAGCCCTCCGCTGCCGCGAACTGACGCCCCCGGTCGGTCCCGGCTTCGGCGCGCCTTAATTCGCCCTTACACTGCGGGGCCGCCTGGTAGGCCGCTATAATGCCTCACTGTCCGGTTTGGCCGATGAAGGGGCGTCCACATGGCGAAAGTCCGTGACATCCTCGCGACCAAAGGCGGCGGCGTCGCCACCATAGACCGCAACGCGTCCGTGCTCGACGCCGCTGTGTTGATGAACGAGAGGAAGATTGGCGCGGTCATGGTCATGGACGGTCCGCGCATCGCCGGCATCTTCACCGAGCGAGACTTGATGAACCGCCTGATCGTCGCTCGCAAGGACGCCGCTGCTACGAAGGTCAGCGAAGTGATGACTGGGGAAGTTCGGGTCTGCTCCCCGGATTCGCCCCTGGAGCAGTGCCGAGCGGCGATGACTCATCACCGGCTCCGCCACCTGCCGGTCATCGACCAGGATGGCCGCCTGGCCGGCATGATCTCCATCGGCGATATCATGGCCCGCGAGATCGCCCGCCAGGAGGAGACCATCCGCTTCCTGCACGAATACATCCAGGGACCGAACTGACCTGCTTGCATCGGTTCACCGCGTTGCTGCCTGCCCCGCCAGAGCCCGACCCTCCCATGCGGGGCTTGGCGATTCCCAAATCAGAATCTCGCGCCCGATTCTTATTCTCGGCCGGCGTAACGAACCTCTCCCTGCCCCCCCCAGTCTGCCGATGCTAGTATCTGACGGCGGCCCCGCGCCAGGCCGGCGTCTGCGCACAGCGCCGCACAGGGTGACCACGAAATGAAACTGAGAGATGTCATCACCTACCTGCCGGCTTCGGCGAGCTTGGCTTTGGTATGCCTCCTCGTCCCCTCCTGTACCTCCTCTGCTATGTTAAACGCCTGGGCGCCGGCTTCCCTCTTTGTCGCCGGAGCGGTGGAGCCCGTCCCTCGCGCCATCCAGGTCGGCTTCATCAACAACACGCCCTACCGCGCCATCTTTACCTACGGTGCCTACGACCAGACCGACCAGGAGTCAATCCCCACCGGCTTCGGCCAGCTCCGGTTGGAGGGCAACACTTCAAGCGCTCAGGTCGCCGAGCCCTGTCGCAAGACGTTCTCCGTCGGGGGTGATGAACTCATCCGACTGATTGACGCCAACAAGACCGATCCCGGCATCAACGTTACCGACCCCCGGGCCTTGGTCCGCGGCGTCTACTTCTCCAGCGCCCCGCTCGGCGATCCGCTCGAGGCCGAACCGACTGAGGGAACCGCGGTCGGCACCGTCCTTCTCAACGGGGTCGACTTCTCGTGCCGCCGAACGGACATCAATGCCGCCACCGGCAGCGGCTTGCTCCTGTTCACCTTCGTCCAGGATGCCGCTGCCCCCGGCGGCTTCAGGATTGACTACTCCTTCTTCGTCCCCTGAAGACAGGCCCGGCGCCGCCGTCGGGCCGGCCTCAGCATCCGCTCGAAATTCCCCGGTACCGCCCGTTCGCCGGCCGGTTGTCCAAGCCAGGCTTGCGGCATGGACTCCCAATTCAAGTCCGCTCTTACCCGGCAGGCGCCATCGCGGTACACTTATGCGGCGTCTGAACCGGCGGGCTGTCGAGGCACACTGTTGATTCCGCCGTCCTGATCCTTCTTGCCCGCCCGCGATGGGTCGGTATCGGAGTCCGCGCCGATCACGGCTGTTCGCGGACCTCTGTCATGCCTCGGCGCCTCAGAGCCGCGAGCAAGGCCGCAGCCGACAAGAGCCGGTGGCGGCTGATGCCCTCGTCGTCGTCGGCCTCGGCCCCCAGCTTGCCGCCACGGCGGGTGGCCGACGTGAAACTCAATGAGTCTCTTCGCCTTGCGAATTGCTCGGCCGTTTGTTGCACAGGGAGTCTGAGAAATGTTGCAGAACGTCCTCCGTGCACTGCTCGTGCTGGCCCTCCTTGCCGTCGGGATGAGCTATGTCGAGGCTGGCGGCCTGTTGGAGGAGTATAGGGTCGTCCTCATCATCGGGGCCCTGATCCTGGCCGTCGCCGTCATCAGCGTTGACTTGATGATCCCACGCAAGTCGCTCCAGGCTCTCTCCGGCCTGTTCTTCGGCGTCACCGTCGGCCTGATGGTCACCTACGCCCTGACCCTGATTCTCAACCTGCTGGTTTCCGCCTTCGCCCCAACGACCCTGGTCACCACCCCTGTGTACCGCACCACCATCATGACCCTCAAGAATCCTGACGGCACCGTCAAACTGGACGACGACGGCATCCCCATCGTCGAGGAGACCAAGATCCAGGTCGGAGAGCGGGATCACGCCGTCATTGCCGCCACCAAGCTGACCCTCGGCATCATCTGCTGCTATTTCTGCGTGAGTTTCATCATGCAGACCAAGGACGACATCCGCTTCGTCATTCCCTACGTCGAGTTTGCCAAGCAGATCAAGGGCCAACGGCCCCTGATCCTCGACACCTCGGTGATCATCGACGGCCGAATCGCAGACATCTGCGAAACAGGCATCATCGACCAGAGCTTGATCATCCCTCGCTTCGTGCTGCTGGAGCTCCAGGCCATCGCCGACTCCGCCGACAAACTCAAACGCGCCAGGGGGCGCCGCGGCCTCGATGTCCTCAACCGCCTCCAAGGCAACGAGCACATCGACGTCCAGGTTCTCGAAACGCGAGAATTGAAAGCCAACTTGGCCGAATCAGTCGATCTGAAGCTGGTGGCCCTTGCCCAGGAACTCAACGGCCGCCTAGCCACTAACGATTTTAACCTCAGCAAGATCGCCGAACTGCGCGGCATCAAGGTCATCAACCTCAACGAGGTCGCTACCGCCGTCAGGCCCGTCTTTCTTCCTGGCGAAGCCTTGCACGTCAAGATCGTCAAGGCCGGTGAAGAACCCGGCCAGGGTATCGGCTATCTCGACGACGGAACCATGGTGGTCGTCGATCAGGGCCGCAACCGCATCGGCGAAGACGTATCCGTGGCGGTCACCAGCGTCCTGCAAACTTCCGCGGGCAGGATGATATTTGGCCGCATTGAGGGTCCCTCGCCATCCAACAACCGCCGAAAGGCCTGAGTGGATATATGGAGCGGCCTCTCCGGCGCGCCGTGAGAGTGCCCCGCGGCAAAGCCGTTTATTGATCCGCGTCGTGACCGCAAGCGGAGCGGTCCGACAAAATCCGGCCGGCAACGGCTCCCAGCAGGTGGCTCTCGTATGCCTGACTTCACTCCGCATCAGAAGAAGATCATCGAACGTTACTACGACCGCCGGGACGAGATAATGATCCAGAAGCTCTCCCAGCTTGTTTCCGAGCTGTACTTGGCCGATTCCCAGAAGAAGCAAGATCGACTCTGGGAGCGCGTCGCCGCCGCCATGAAAAACCTGAAGATTGATGAAAAGCTGGCCGCCCACATCCTGGCCAAACGCAGCCCGGAGGTCCTCGCCGCCAACCTCAACGACTGGCTGCGCTGAGTCCGAGCCCGGGTGACGCCGTCCCAGCCCAGCCAACTGTTCGCTCATGGACAACTTGCTCGTCTCGCATGGCCCTTCTTCCACGGGCTTGCCTGCTTGGTGGCCCGTCAGTTCGCCTTATTCCCGCCCAACCCTCGGCGGAGAATGCCGCCGCCTCGCGAGCTACCCCCGCCGGCCCGCCCGGGCAAACCCCGTCACGTCGCCGTTGGGGCCGGCAATGTGTGAAACGGCGACCTCGTGCTACAATTGCCCGCGCCGCGGTGAAGAGGAGCCGCCGTCATGAACTGTCCGAAGTGCCAGCGCCCTATCGACGACGACAGCAAATTCTGCAGGCATTGCGGCGCCCCTGTGGCCTTCACGCCGGGTGCAGCCGCCCAGCCGCAGGCCGCCCTGTCAACACCCAATGCCAAGGTCGATCCAGGCGACAAACCGGTCGACATATACCGCGATCCCAAACACGAAAAGCCCGTCTGGCAGGGTCGGCCGGCATGGCGGTCGTATTGGGGCCAATGGCTGATCTGGCTGTTGTTCAGCCTGATAGGCACGATCTTCAGCTACCGCTGGGCAGGGAGCGAGTCAGCCCTCTTCAAGGCTGTCCTACTCCTGGCGGTCGGCGCCGCTGAGGCCATATTCGTCCGCGAAGCCCTGCTCGTCCTCAGCCTCCGATACCGGCTGACGACCCAGCGACTCTTCCTCTGCCGGGGCATCATCTCCCGTACGACCGATCAAATGGAGCTCATGCGCGTCGACGATGTCAGAACACGCCAGGGCCTCATGGACCGCATCGTGAATACCGGCGATGTCGAGATCATCGGCACGGATGCCACCAATCAGACGCTGGTGCTGGAGGCTGTCGCCGAGCCGGCGCAGGTGGCGGAATTGCTCCGTCTGCACGACCGGGGTGCGCGTTCAATGGGCACCATGTTG
>CAYYBO010000072.1:11337-14323 GCA_964470125.1 uncultured Planctomycetaceae bacterium
CACACGCGGACCCGAGACTGGCAGGCCCGATATCCGCCACGTGGACCGAGCGAGCCGCGCCCCCCTTCTGGTCGCCGACCACGGGGGCAACCGATAAATAAGGCTGGCATGGCATAGCGGGGCTTCGGCCGTACCGACGTTGACCTTCTGCCCATCAAGCCGCACGGTGGTGCCTAGGGCGTGAAACTCATGAAGCCAAATGGGGTCAGATTGAGCTTCGAATAAGCGGCAGGCGGCTGGGTGTGGCACCCGCGAATTCTGGAGGGTCGTGAAAGGCCCTCCGCCCGCTGCGATCCCCCGCATGAACCAATCCGGCCGGGACGCGGTAGGATCATAGGAAGCCCGCAGGTTGAACAGGCCGCGCCGCTCGTTTTTCCCTTGCGGGTGCGGCGAGGGTCGCTCTGAAAGGCGTTTGAAAATGAGGCGAAGACGAATCCGGATGGCGATCGGGACATCTTGGGTGCTCGGCGTTTTCCTCGGAGGGATTCCCGCTGCTGAAGCCCAGATGCCGGGCGGAGATCGTCCGCTGCAATCAGGCGAGAGCGCCGAGGAGCTGATCGAGGCGGCCCTGGAGAAAGTAGACACCGGCGACTACGAGCAAGCCGCCGCCCTCATGGGAAGAGCCAGACGGATCAAGCCGACCCTCGCAAAGATATCCCTTGTAGAGGGACTCCTGCTGATGAAATGGCGGGAGCATCGCAACTACCCTGAGGCTGTGCAGAAGCTGGAGGAGTACTGCGCCTCCAACGAAGGCCGCGCCGACTATCGGGGCTACACCGCTCTCGGCTGGATCTATAAGGAATCGCGATCCTATCGACAGGCTATCCGCCCCTTTGAGCAGGCCAAGAGGCTCGCCCCCAATGAGGAAAAGGGAAAGCCGGTTCGCGCCCAGGCCACCATCGATCTTGCCTTCTCCTATCTTGGCTTGAACCGCAGGAAGGATGCCCTAGAGGCCGCCAAGGAGGCTGCCTCGATGGCTCCGGATCAACCCACAATACAACTTGGCTACGCTCAGGTTGCCGGCGACCTGCAGGAATACAACGCCGCCGACACCGCGGCCAGACGCGCCGTGGATTTGCTCAAGGCCAAGATACGGCGGCAGCCGTTCGACAAGGACGCGCACGAAACGCTCAAGCAATGCCATTACCTGCTGATGAGAGTAAAAGTCATCGCTCTGCAGACCGCCCCGGAGGATGGTGCCCTCTTCGCCGCCTTGGCCTCTTTGTGGGTCGACCAGGCGGACGTCGATCGCCGACTCGCCTTGTTGGCCGCACGCGAACTCGCCATACAGGCGCTGCAAAAGGATCCGAAGCAAATCGACTGGCAGCTCCTCGCTGCAAGAATTGAGATCGATCTTGGCACCGCCGAAGAGGCCAAGCGCCGTCTCGAGGAAGCGCGCCAGGCCGCTCCGGATAATCAGGAGGTCCTCAAGCTGCTCGATAGCCTTGCCCCCGCTGTCGATGAACAGCCGCCGGCGCCGCAGCCCTGACCGGCCCGCCCGTACCGGACAATTTCTCGTCGCCTGCCGCAAATGCCAGGCAGCCGGCAAGAGACTGCAATGTTTGCCCCCTGCCGCTCAGCCGCGCGAGGCTCCTTCTCGACACGTTCCCGGGCGACCGATTCGCTCCGGCAATTCCTGCGCAAAACACGCCGTCTTTGCCGGTGCTCAGCGACTTCCGCCAATGCTGCAAACCACTCATTTGCGAGAGGTTAAAGCCGCGTTTAGCCGGCCCGCCGCCTCAAGTCGCTTTCTCCGCCAAGTCGATAGATTCTCGGCGGCTTATCGGACAAAAAACAGTCAGCGTCCTCGTCGCCAATTGCTGATTCATCGCCGCCGTGCAGCCGATAAATTCTGCGATCCTGAATGCCGCCTCCAGTTGACCGCTGCGACCAGCGGGTTTATCGGCGGCCACAGATTAACAAGGGAGTGTGACGTGGCTTTGTCACGCGGATGCTTGCTTCAGAGTGCCTTCCTCGGGCTCATGCTGGTCTGGGGCGGATGCGGCGGCCCTCGAAACGCAGCCCAGGAAGGCGTCAAGGACTCCGACGGAAGCGCCGATGCCCTGGTTCTCGCGGACGCCCCCGCCGACGGCGACCTCCGCCTCTTTGGACGAGATGACGCCGCCCAGGACATCGTCTTCGAGGCCCGGACCGCCATCTACGTGGAGCAACATACCTTCCCCGGCGAAGGCGCGGACTTCGATCCCGACGTCGACCCCACCGGCAAGTTCCTCGTCTTCGCCTCGACTCGCCACTCACGGCACAGCCACCTGTACACCAAGCCCATCGGCGGCGCCGTCATCACTCAGATTACCGACGAGCCGGCCGATGATGACCAGCCCGCTTTCTGTCCGCTCGGCAAGAGAATCGCCTTCGTCAGCAATCGTGCTGGTCAGTGGAACATCTGGGTGATCGACGCCAACGGCAAGAATTCGATTCAGGTCAGCGCCGGCTCCGCCCCCGAAATGCACCCTCGCTGGTCGCCGGACGGCAGACGCCTGGTCTATTGCCGCCTGACGCCTAAGGAAAACCGCGGGGATTTGTGGGTCGTCGACCTGCTCAACCCCGGTGTGAAACGCTGCATCGGGGAAGGCATGTTCCCCGATTGGTCTCCGCTGGGCGACAAGATCGTCTACCAACGCGCCCGTGAACGCGGCAGCGGTTGGTTCAGTATCTGGACTCTCGATATCCAGGACGACGAGGTGCTCTTCCCCACCGAGATCGCCAGCAGCCCCCAGTCCGCCTACATCTGCCCCACGTGGTCGGCCGACGGTCAGCAGATTGCCTTCACCGCATTACCCGCCGCGCAAAGCGCCAACCTCGAATCCGCCGGTCCCCGCGCCGTGCAGTCGGGCCGCTCCGACATCTTGATCGTGGACACCGACGGCCGCGGCCTGCAACGGCTGACCGACGGCCGTGGTGAAAACCATTCCCCGGTCTGGGCGGCCGATGGGCGGGTCTTCTACACCGCGAAGACGGCGCGCAC
>CAYYBO010000073.1:0-4046 GCA_964470125.1 uncultured Planctomycetaceae bacterium
CCGTAAACCCACTCGGACATGTAGGTCGGCTGTATGTCGGCGAAACTCAGGTGCCACGGCAGCACAGGGTAGCTGCCCTTGCCGGTCGGGTCATTGTCTTTGATGTAGAAAGCCGTGGTCGTTCCCAGGTCGCGAAGGTTGGAGACGCACGCCGTGACATTGGTGGAGTGGCGGGCGTTGCTCACGGCAGGCGCGACGACGCCGGCGGCCGCCATCACGACAGTGATTGAGACGAGCATCTCGGTGAACGTCACGGCCGGTTGCCCCGCGGGGATGGTCGGGGCGCGCATGGGGCATCGTCGGTGCATGGGGAGCGTCTCCTTCTTGGTCCGACAAGTCTCCTTCTTCGAGTGGTGTCGCGGCGCTAGAGATGGAAACCGGTAGCGCGGAACACCGCTCTTACCGACCGCCGCAGAACACTCCACAGGGCTTGCAGTATACGCGCCGGGAATGGGGCGGCGAGTCCCGTTTCCGAGACAACGCCGATTATAGGATGTTTGCGGCTCAGGTGTCAATAAGAGCGTGCGTTGTGATCGGCCGCGTGCTTTGTGTCGCCTTCCCCCGGCGGCTTGGCCGTCCGGCAGCCTCCACGCCGAACCCGATCTTGCGCGCTGTCCAACTGCCGGCGTCCCCGCGAATTTTTCCTCCTGCACGCCCGGCCGGACAGGAGATTTGCGAGCTACAGGCCGACGCGGGGCCATCGGCCGGCGGCATCAACCAGGCCCAGCCCGCGAGGGCTTCGTTTGGCGGTGGAATTCAGACGCTGATGTCTTTGGGTTGATTCTTGGTCGTGGACGGGGGTCCGCGCCCCCGGGAGGGGAGTCCTTAGTGGGCGGGCCGAAAGACAGAAATGGAGCTTGCAGCGGCAGCCCCGATCCGCGATACTTGGCGCGTTCCGGATTCGGCTTGCGGTCCGGCGGTACGACCTGGAGAGTGCAGCAACATGTATGCCATAGTTGAAGACGGGGGCAAACAGTATCTGGTGCGGGATGGTGACACGCTCTACATCGAGAGACGCGAAGTGCCCGAAGGCACGGAGACCATCCTCTTCGATCAAGTGCTGATGATTGGCGAAGGAACGAAAAGCCGAATAGGGACTCCCTGCGTTGAGGGTGCCGCCGTCGAGGCTCGAATAGAAGGGGAGCAGAAGGGGCCCAAGCTGGAGATCGTCAAGTATCGTCGCCGCAAGGGCTACCACCTGCACAAAGGCCACCGCCAGAAGTATATGCAGGTTACCATCGGGAAGATCACCGGCTGACCGCCTCCGCCGTCCTGCCGGCGCCGACCAGATCAAGTGTAGTTTGGGATCGCCTTCCTCGTTCCGCCTGCCGTGGTGAGAACCAGCCCAATGTTCCATTCTCGTCGGAGGTGTGTTCTTCTCGCCGGCGTTGCGTGGACACTCATCGGCGGCGCGTGCGGACTGCCGTCAAGGACACCGACGACTCCGCGTCCATCGGCGGCGGACGAATCCAGCGAGGAGCCGGGCCGGTCAGTTGCTTCTCAGCCCGCGATGCCGAGCAGCCCTTCCGCCTTACCGCCGACGGCCCGCGCCGCTGAGAATGACGAGAGCCCTGGCCCGCCCTATCGCTTCCGCCTGAAACCCTCGCCCGACGTACCCCTTTACTACACCATTGATAACGAAATTCGCGATCTCTACAGCTTCCCTCCGCTGCTCTCGGTCACCGCCTCGATCAAGGAGCGAAGACTGATCACTCAGCACGTGGCCTTGCCACAGAACGGTCAAGCCGCCAACCCCTCTCGAAAGCCCGGATGGCTGACGACCTGGACGTGCGAGCGGTACGAAGTGCGCGAACGCGGCCTCAAAGACGAGGTCACGTTTGATTCCCTGCGTGATCTATATCCGCCGCCGAGCTTGTGGCTCCTGGGTGGTATCGCCGGCAGCACCTGCACTTTCGAGCTGGACCCTGCCACGGGTGTGGCTTCGCGGATCATGACGAGGCCCGCGCAAGTCGCCGGCGGCAGCGGCTCCGCAAAACTCAGCCGCACGGCGGAGAAGTGCGCTCTCACGGCCGACAACCTCCAGAGGCTGCTTGACGATTTGGGACCGCTTTATCTGCCCGACTCACCCAAGGATGTCGGCGAGCAGTGGGTCCGGACCTTTCGCGAGGATCACAAGAACATCGGCACGGTCGTGACCACGACAACCTGCACCCTGGCATCCGTTCGGGAGGCTGGCGGCCGGAAGGTGGCCGTCATCGAAATCGCCAGTACCGTCGTTCTCCACGGCGATGCCGCCCCTGCATCGAAGCCCGCTGATCCGCAGACGACCACTGCCTCCTCGACCAGACCATCGACCGGCACACATCCCTACCGGCTTGACAAGGGCGATCTTAGCGGCAGTGTAGAGTTCGATCTCACCCGGGGCGAGCTTCTGCTGCTCAAGCTGCGCAGGGGGACCGAGTTTTTCGCTGAACTCGACGCATCCACGGGCAATACCATGGTCAAGGAGATTCGCACAGGCACCAGTCAGGACCTGCGCGTCACCACCAGTCGGGTTCCGCCTCCAATGCCTGTTATCGTTGGCGGCAAAAAGCCGCCGGTCATACCGCCCGATTCGAAAGCGAAACCCGCGCTCACCACTCAACCTGCGGCCGGAGCCGCCTCCGAGACGACCGCGAGTCAGAGGGAGCCCGCTGCCGCCAGGCCGCGGACGACGAAAACGATACAGCAACAGCGGCCCGCGAATCGCCCCGCTGTCCCCGCCACACAGCCCGTCTCCCGGAAACCCGAGAATCCATCCCCGACACCGGCGACACCGCCGATCACTAAGCCGCCGCGGCCGACTCCGACTTCGCAACCCGCCGCCCCTGGGCTTCAGCCCTGAACCCGGCGGTCGCCCCAGGAGCAACAACGAGGCAGCCCTCGCCTCCTGGCGACGCCAAGGCAGCACGGCCGAATTCGCCGCCTGTGCGGGCTGCCGGCGGTCCTAAGGGGTTACCGCGAAAACCCGTCCGAGAATCTCCGGCTTGCTGGCTCGGCATCCTTGACACTAGCCGGTCAGAGAGCCAGACTTCCCTCCTGCTAACCCGACTGGCGGTCGCCCTAACGACGGGGTCTCAGCCAGAATCCAGTGGGCCGGTCGCCCGGAGGCGAGGTCCCGGTGCGCTGGCGCTGGGCAATTGAACATCGTGGGTCAGATCTTTAGGCGAAAGGAGCCTGCGTTATGACCAAGAGTGGGAGCGTTTGTGCCATGTTGTTGCTGGGGATCGTCGTTGCCGGGTGCGGTCCCAAAGGCCCGGTGGCCACGGTGGATTTCACCTCCACCATCCAGCCGAAGCAACCTCTGGACGAGCGGTACATGGCGATCGCGGTGCGGAACGCCGACATCAGCGGCGACACACAGGAGTTCGACCAGAGCAAGTGGTCGATCATGACGGCGGACATGGTCCAGAACGGCCTTCAGCAGGCGGCCGAGAGATTCAACGTGCCTCTGAAGCTGGTTGACCGCGAGCACTTGAAGCTGGCCATGGAAGAGAAGGACCTCGCCGCAGCGGGCATCACCGACAGCGGAGATCAGGTTGCCTCGGCTCAGATTCAAGGAGCCGCGGCCGTCATTACCAGCAAGGTAACGATCAAGATAGACAAGCAGAAAGGCAAGGGACGGACCATCACCGACATCGGCGCGTGGGCGAGTGGGTACGGCGGCGGCGGGCACGCCGGCTCGGAGGAGGTGGAGAAGGAATCGCGCAACATCACTGTCCAATGTCAGTTTCAACTGAAGGATGCCGCAACGAACGACATCATCGCGTCGCACTCGGGCAAGCCCTCGCAGGAATTCACCAAGGCCGGCAAGACCAGCCCCTTCTTCGGCGGCAGCAAGACCGAGGCCGACATGACCCCGCGGGACAAGATCATCGGCGAGAAGATCGACCGGCAGTTGCGCGAATTCCTGGTCAAGTTCGTGCCGACGGAAATCGAGGCCCAGGCTGTCGTTAGACCCGCAATGCATTATATGAGCCCTCCGGGCGTTAGGGAAGGGTAGTACAACTAAAACAAACCCCCGGTGCGAAATTAAAGGGGGCCGT
>CAYYBO010000073.1:4056-14272 GCA_964470125.1 uncultured Planctomycetaceae bacterium
TCTCGGCGTCCCGCTCGGGCATGATCTGCACGCAAAACCGCCATTTGGGGCAATTCCTGTGAAATTTGTTGCCCCCGCAAAACAGGCCCAGGGTGTCGTGAGACCCGGCAAGCATGAGATGAGCGCTGCCGGCGTGAGGGCTCTGGTCGTCGACGACTACGAAACCGCGCTGGCGAACTTCAAGGAGGCCGTTGCCGCCGAGCCAAACGACCATCGCTCGCTGTTTGGAGCCGGCGTGGCCTGCGAAAAACTGAAGAGATACGACGAGGCATTGAGGTACTACAAACAGGCTCAGTCCTTCGAACCCAAGGAACAGCAATACGTTGAGTCGGTGAACCGGGCCGCCACCCTCATTAAGGGCTAACCGGCGTTGGAGCGGCTATCCTCTGACGCCCCAAATGTGTCTTGTCCTGGTAAGAGGCCCCGCGCTGTCCACGTGCGCAACACCGCAGGGCGCCGGGCTGTACAACAAAGGAGTCAAATCATGAAGAGGTGTAAGTCAACGCTTTGTTTGGCGGTCGTGGCCGGAATTCTGGCCGTCCCGGCCTTGGCGCTGGGGCAGGACCCGGCGCTGCAGGCACAGAACAAGCTCCTGTCCAAGCGGGCTGCCGAGGCGGATGCCTACCGAAAACTCGCCGAGACCGTTAATGGTCTCCAAATCAACTCCGAGACCTACGTGCGGGACTTCATCGCCGAATCGGACATCATCCGCACGGATCTGGACACGTTCGTCCGCGGCATTCGGCTGGGCGACGCCAAATGGGACGCCGATTTGGTCTGCACTATTGAGGCCGAGGTGACCGTTGCCAAGGTCATTGAGGAAATGAAGTCCCTGCACAGCCGCCATTACAAGGGCGATAAGCTCAAGGCTGTGGACTTTGAGCAGATCAAGCAGTACGTCAAGAAGGATGTCATTAAGGTCTACGGCATGGGCGCGCCCAGGCCGGAACTCCCGCCGGACGTCCCCGGCGGCGACATCGCTCCGCCTCCGAACGTCACACTGCCCGAACCGGTCGTCCCCGCCATCTGGAGGGGCGTCCCTCCGCAGGAACGTCTGATGGCCACCCGCGCCGCCCGCGTGGATGCCATGCGGCGGCTGGTCGAGCGGATCAAAGGCTTGCGCATCACCAGTGAGACGATCGTCCGTGACTTCGTGGCCGAATCCGACGTCATCAATGCCGACGCCGAGGCCACGCTGGTCGGAGCCCAGGAAGTGGGCAAGCCCTATTTCCACCACAACGAGCTCATCGTCGAGGTCACCATGGAGGTGCCGGTCGAGTCCGTGATTACTACCATCAAAGCCCTCCACACCCGGCACTACAAGGGAGACAAAGTCAAAGGGCAGGACATCGAACAGATCACCAGGAACATCAAATCGCAGACGTTTAGGGCGACCGGTATGGGTGTGCCGCGACCGCAGGTCATTCAGCAGGCCATGGCTGTCGCGCAGGTGAAGGTGCCGAACTGGATCGGAGAGACCGTCCGAGCCGACGGCAAGGGCGTCCCGCCGCCGGACATGGCCGATTCGCCGCAAGGCAGATTGATGGCCGCCCGAGCCGCCGAGCTCGACGCCAAGCGGAAACTGGCCGAGCAAGTGATGGGTCTGGTGATCGAGTCGAGCACCACGGTGCGCGACTTCGTCGCTCAGCACGACGAAATCAACACGCAACTGAACGCCTTCATCACCGGCTCTTATGTGAAGTCCACGACCTACGATGCGGAAGGCACGGCCACGGTGACGGTCGAGATGCCCGCCATGCAGGTATGGGAAATCATCCATACCTACATGCGGATAAGCAGAAGATAAGCGGGCCGCGCCTCGACAAGACGACGGCTTCTTCCAGGAAAGGATGTCAGATGATCCGCAGACTGTTTTGCGTTCTCATTGCCCTGGTCTTTGCGGTGGCGATCTCTGCTTGTGCGGAAAACGAGTACAAGGTGACTGAGAAGAAAGAGATCCAAACCGAATCCACGCCCACGGATGTGTCGCCCGGCGAGATGGTGGTCGAATAGAGTCCGCACCGGTTCAGACGCAGCGGGTCTTTCCCGCGGCAGACTGGCGCGGACC
Organism: uncultured Planctomycetaceae bacterium; assembly: GCA_964470125.1. GTDB lineage: Bacteria > Planctomycetota > Phycisphaerae > UBA1845 > UTPLA1 > DATKKX01. The sequence continues at coordinate 6,125 of CAYYBO010000073.1, forward strand.
ACGACGGCCGCGCATGCCTGAGCGGCGATTGTGTCGCCGTCCTTCGGCGGTGTCTCGCCTCCATCTTTCCGGGTGGAGTGGCCCCGCCGACAGGGTAGCGCCACAATCGCCTTCGAGCGGTATTGACCGGCCGGACTGGGCGGTTCCATGGGTCCCCTGATGTTACGGCGATTGCTCCTCGCTTGTCTGCTTGCGGCACTCGCCGCGGCCCATCTTGGTTGCTGCGGCGATCGGCGAATCAGCGACAGACATCAGGCGATCATAGATGAGGAGGAAGACTGAGCCCGCCGCTTTCCTCCGCGTCCAGTAATGATTCCGCGATGCCACCGAACAAACCCGATCCCTGGTACCGCGAAGGCTTGCGATTCGATTGCAGGCAGTGCGGCAACTGCTGCACCGGCGCCCCCGGCTACGTATATGTGACCCGCGACGAAATCGAAAAGATCGCCACGCTCATCGGCCGGTCGGTTGACGAGTTGGCGGGCGGCCATCTCCGCAGGGTCGGGCGGCACTACTCGCTGACTGAGGATTCCCGAACCGGTGACTGCTGCTTCCTGGATCGCCGCGACGGGGGTCTGGCCTGTCGGATCTATCCTGCCCGGCCGCTTCAGTGTCGCACTTGGCCGTTTTGGCCCGCAAATCTGCGATCTCCTCGACATTGGATTGATGCCGCCAAGGATTGCCCCGGCATCAATCAGGGGCCTATCCACGTCTTGCGTCACATTCAGGCCTGCCTTGCGGCCGCATGCTGGGAGGATGTCCCACAATGTCCGGCGCATCGCTGAGCGACCTTGTGCTCCCGTTCGCCGAGCACGACGCCCTCGCCGCTCGCCTCGCGGTCCTCTATGATTCGGTTGACTCGGCCATCGCCGGCTACGGACCGGTCTGCAGAAACCGCGGCCTCTGCTGCCGATTCGCCGACTTCGGGCACAGGCTGTACGTCAGCACGGTCGAGCTTACCTACTTTGTTCGCCATGCCCGAGACTCTTGGCGGCTGCCCGGCGAGGACGACGCTTGTCCCTATCACCATGCCGGCCGTTGCGAGGCGAGGACATTCCGTCCTCTGGGCTGTCGCATCTTCTTCTGCGAGCCCGAAGCACGAGAATGGCAGGGTCCGGAATACGAGAGCCGGCTCATCGAGCTCCGGCGCGTAGGCAGCCGGTTCGGCGTCGCCTACCGGTACGTCGAGTGGTTATCGGTGCTCAGAGATCTGTCTGCCGCCATTCGAGCAGGTTGGACGAAATCCGGTAGGATTGACGAGCCTCGGGGGGGTATGATAGAGTAGGCGTCAGCGACGGATGGTTCCCACCGGGCAGCAACGCTGTCCTTGGCGGCGACAAGCCGCACCAACCCCGGCTTAGCCCAGGCCCAGGAATTGATGACTGTTGGGGAGGGCAGGATATGACGATCGCCAAGCGGATTCTGATGGTTGTTCTTTTTGTTGCGGCAACCTCGCAGCTCTTCGGCTGCGGCGTGGGGACGACCCCGGCGGAGAATCGCCGAGCGGCCGCCCGCGTCATTGACTATGATTCACGCATGATGGTCGATGACTTGGCCCTGTTCACTCAGCTCAACCGCCCGCATCGCTCGTCGCGCTGGATCATTGACTGAGCCTGGCGGACGCTCTCTCGCGATGCCTTGCCGAGCTTCTGGTCAGGCAGGAAGCGCGTACTGCAATAGATTGTGGTGCATTTTCGATTCTTGAGCGATCCACGTGAATGTCCGACGATGGCTGGACCAAGCTGTGCGCGGCCGATGATTGCCCTCCCGGTTACGCCAAGTTCTTCTCGACCGGACCGATCGAGGTGGCAGTCTTCCATCTGGCCTCTCCGGATCGCTTCGTTGTCACCCAGGGTTACTGCCCGCATGCCGGCGCCAGTCTGGCGGCCGGCGAAGTGGCTGGCAACATCCTCACCTGTCACTGGCACCACTGGATGTTTGATCTCGACACCGGAGTCTGTCTCACAACTCCCCGCGTCAGGCTTCGCACATACGAATGCCGAGTGGAAGCTGGTTTCCTCTGGGCAAGATTGGACCGGCCTTGCTCCTCTCCAACAGGCCCAAGCGCCCCCCAGGCCGTCCAGCGTCCGACCCCCTCTGCGGAAACGAAAAGGCCCGGCGGGGGTGGCGGCTCCTCGTCCCAAGCGCCGTCCGGACAGGGAGGGGCAGAGGGAGTGTAACCCCAGGCCGAGTGTGCCTTTCCGCAACGACCGTCGAAAATCCCTCACAGAATCCTCCGGTACGGGCTTTTCGATCCCAACGGCAATTCGTCGCTCGTTTCAAGCCTCTGTTCACGAAAAGCCTCCCGCGGCCAAGGCTGACGGCAGGAACGTTTCTTGCTAGAGTGAAAGCCAGCAGACGCGGGGTGCCGGCCAGGGCCGCGCCCGGCCGGGAACCGACCCCCGGGGAGCGAACGTCGCGGCCCCCGAGGGCATGAGGCGATTCAGGGCAGGTGCCATGATCGAACTGACCATCTACGGACGCGGCGGCCAAGGCGGCGTCACCCTGGCGAAACTCATCGCCACGGCGTATTTCCTGCGGGGCAAGTATGTTCAGGCCTTCGGCGTCTATGCCGCTGAGCGGTCCGGAGCCCCCTTGCAGGCTTACGTCCGGGCCGACGACCAGGAGATCACCAACCACAATCAGATACGTCTGCCCGACCACGTGATTGTTCTGGATCGAACGCTCATAGCACCACGCATCCTCACCGGTCTCAAGCAAGAAGGCTGGATCGTCCTCAACACCCACCAGACGCCGGGCGATTATGCCGAGATGTTAGCCGGTCGTCGGGTCGCGACCATTGATGCCACCAGCATTGCCGTGCAGAACGGCCTCGGTACGCGCACGGTTCCAATCGTGAACACCACGATGCTTGGGGCCATCGGCCGCGTCCTCGATATCAAGTTCGACGACATCCTCGCGGCCTTGGAGCACCTCAAGTTCGGCGGCCCCAATGTCACGGCAGCCAAGCAGGCCTACGAGTCCATCGAAACGCAGCAGCTCGCCGGATCGTTGGCCAAAGCCCCCACACCGCCTGCTGGCGGCCGCATCGTCGGCATCCTGGATGGGGATGTCGGCGGCATGCCTCGCATCCAGACGGGCGATTGGGCCACCCGCCAACCGCTTCGCCGACAATGGACGCCGCCCTGCAACGACGGGTGTCCGGCGGGCAACGACGTCCAGGGCTTCGTCGCCGCGATGACCAAACGGGACCACGACAAGGCTTTGGAGTTGATCCTCAAGACATCGCCTTTCCCCGCCATTTGTGGTCGCGTGTGCCCGGCGCCGTGCATGGAGGCGTGCAACCGCCGTCTGTTCGACGAGTCCGTCAACATCCGCGAACTGGAGCGCTACGCTGCTCAGCATGGCAGGCGTCCTGAGCCTTCCAAGCCGTCGAGATCGGAGCGAATCGCCGTGGTCGGCTCCGGCCCCGCCGGCTTGAGCGCGGCTTATCATCTGGCGAGGCTGGGCTATCCGGTCACGCTGTACGAGTCGTGCGAAGAACTGGGCGGCGTCATGCGTACGGGTATCCCCACGTACCGCCTGCCTCGCGAAGTGCTCGATTACGAAATCGAATACATTCTCCGGCACGGCGTCATCGCCAAGACCGGAACATCCATCGACCGAGCGGCCTTGCTGGACCTGACCCGCGAATTCGCGGCCGTTTTCATCGCCACCGGTCTCCAAGAATTGCGATCCATGAAGCTTGGTCCGGATGAGGATCGCTTCGCCGTGCAGGGGATCGATTTCCTCGATAAGGTCCGCCGCGGTCTCGAATCGCTCGAGGGCCAGCACGTCGTCGTCATCGGCGGAGGCAACACGGCGATGGATGCCGCCCGGTCGGCCAAGCGGATCGGCGCCAAGAGCGTCCGCGTCGTCTATCGCCGGACCCGCGACGAAATGCCGGCGATCAAGGAGGAAATCGAGGAAGCCCTGGAGGAAGGCATCCTCCTCCAAGAGTTGGTCGCTCCGGTGCGACTGCGAAACGACGGCGCGGGCCCGGTGTTGACCTGCCAGCGAATGAAGCTCGGCGAACCGGATGAATCGGGCCGGCCCCGCCCGATCCCGGAGACCAGCGAAGACGCCTTCTTCGACGTCCACAGCGACCGCGTGATCCTCGCCTTGGGCCAGTCGTCCGACTTGGCCATCCTCCCGGAAGGAGCGGAGTTGCGACACGGGGAAACCCTGCTTGGCCTGACCGGGGCGCCCGTGTTCGCGGGGGGCGATTTTGCCACAAACGACGGTACCGTCACTGCCGCGATCGGCAGCGGCCGCAAGGCCGCCTTTCATATTCACCGCACGCTGACCGGGGAAGATCTCTTCCCTGCCGCACCGCCGCCTCTTGCGAAACCCGAGATCATTGCCACGCAATTCTTCGCGAGGGCGGGCCGGCAGAAAGGAAAAGTCATCGCCCCCGAAGCTCGGCGTCGGAGCTTCACTGAAGTTCGGCGCGGCTACCAGGAGGACGAGGGCGATAGAGCGGCTTTGGCCGAAGCCGACCGCTGCTTCAGTTGCGGCGTCTGCAATGAGTGCGACCGCTGCAAGACCTATTGCCCGGAGGGCATCCTCGTCCGCGACGGCGATGACTATCGCTTCGACTACGACTACTGCAAAGGCTGCGGCATCTGCTCAACGCAGTGCCCCCGCGGCGTGATTTACATGGCGGAGCTGTAGCCACCGAGGAGTCAGTTCATGGCACGGGCACTGGAAACGGGAAATCACGCCGCCGGCCACGCCCTCGCGGTCGCCGGCGAGGCCAATCGGCACGCCAGGGGGTGCGCGGGTGGGGCCTATCCGATTACTCCGCAAACCGAGATCATCGAGCACCTCCGAGCCTTCCCCTTCAGCAAAGGCTGCATTGTCCCCGTTGAATCGGAGCATAGCGCCATGGGCGTCTGCATCGGCGCCTCATTGGCCGGCGCCCGGGCCTTCACCGCCAGTTCCTCCAACGGTTTGGCCTACATGACCGAGAACATCTTCGCCGCCGGTTACTATCGCCTGCCCATCGTGATGATCGCCGTGAACCGCACTCTTGGCCCCCCCTGGAATATCTGGGTGGACCAGGGCGATAGTCTGGCCCTGCGAGATGCCGCCTGGATGCAATTCTACGTCGAGTCGCATCAGGATCTTGTCGACACCATCTTGGTTTCGTTCCGCGTTGCCGAAGATCACCGCATCCTGTTGCCCGCCATTGTGGCCGAGGATGGCTTCGTCACTTCCCACACCCAGATGGTCGTGGACCTGCCCGAGCAGGAGCTGGTGGATCGGTACCTTCCGCCCTGCGACGTGCCCCACCGACTGCGGTTTGACCGCCCGCAGACCGTGGGCGGTCTGACTTGGCCCAAGGAGACCGAGCATCACCGGATCGAAATCCAGCAGGCCATGGACCGCGTGCCCCATGTGCTGGCGGAGGCTACTGACGAGTTCGAGAGCATCTTCGGCCGCCGGCCTCACGGGGCTTTGTCCGCCGAGCACACCGAGGACGCCGAGGTCGTTCTGATTGCCTGCAACACAATGGCTCGCACCCTGCGGCGGGTCGTGGAAGCACGTCGCCGCAACGGCCAGCGCGTCGGCATGATCAAGTGCAAGATGTTCCGCCCCTTTCCTCGCGCCGAGATTGCCAGGGCCGTCGGCTCGGCCAAGAAAGTCGGCGTGCTGGACCGAAACCACTCGCCCGGCTCGGGAGGCATCTTCTGGCAGGAAGTCGCCGTCTCCTTGAGAAACCGGCCGGATGTGCTTGTTCAGGATTACCTCGTCGGCCTGGGAGGGGGCGACGTGACGCCCGCCCTCATCGAGGAGATCGTTGACGACTTGATCGCCCGCAAGAGTTCGGTCGAGCCAATCTGGAAGGAGGTGGCCGCATGAGCGCGACAGCCCCCGGGATCAACGCGTATTGCGATCACCTGCTCCGGCCGGGCAACACCAATTGTGCCGGCTGCGGCATGTCCCTCGGCCTGCAATGGCTGGATCAGGCTCTGGAGGGCGAGAAGCCCATGCTGGCCATTCCGGCCTGCTGTGGAATCGTTACCGCCGGCGCGTTCCCAACCACCAGCTATGGCGTCCCTACGGCGGCCACGACGTTCGCCAGCGCGCCCGCCGTGGCCTCCGGCCTCGTCGCCGTGGCCCGGTTGAACGGGGAGGACCACCCGGTCATCTGCTGGACCGGAGACGGCGGTACATACGACATCGGTATGGCGACGCTCTCCGCCGCTGCGGAACGCAACGAGGACATGATTTACGTCTGTTACGACAACGAGATCTACGGTAATACCGGCGGCCAGCGGAGCAGCGCCACGCCGGAAGGCGTCGCCACCACGACCACCCCCAAGGGCAAGCTTGAAGGCAAGAAGGACATCATGGCCATCATGGCCGCCCACCGCGTGCCCTACGCCGCGACGCTCTCCGTCGCCCACCGCGACGATTTCATCCGCAAGGTGAAGACCGCCCGGAAGATCAAGGGTTTCCGCTTCCTGCTGATCCTCTCCCCATGCCCCACCGGTTGGAAATCGGAACCATCGGAAAGCGCCGAGCTAATCAACTTGGCCGTTCGCTGTGGCATCTTCCCCTTGTACGAGATATTCGACGGCCTGCGCTATCGCATCAACGTCCGCCCCGACGGCCTGCCGGTCGAGGAGTACATGAAGAAGCAGCGCCGCTACCGCGCCGCCAAGATCGACCCCGCCGTACTGCGGTCCCAAATCGAACGACAATGGCGGTATCTCAGCGGAATGGCCGAGATGTTCCCCGCGGAGTACGACTGAGACAACGCAAACAGACGCTGGTGCGAGAATCCTTTCTCGCACCCACCCTGGCGGGAATCCCTTCCCGCGTCTTCGCTCACGCGTTACCTTCCGCAATATGTCGTATCTTGGAGGTGACACAAACGGCGACCTGGCGGCCTGTCGAGAGGCTGTCTCCTTCCATCAGCTCGCCGAGCTTCCGCTTGTCATCGTTCACGGGCAAAGCCTGCACCGAGGGCTCTCTCCCGCTCCCCTCCTCGGCGACGTCGACGTTGTCCTGGCCAGGCACCTTGGTTTCGGTGGCCTGCCGCTACCTGTCCTCGCCGCCACGGATTCGTCATCGGCCCGCACACTCGTCGAGAGAGCGATTGAGATCGCCGAGGCTCTGCGCACCCCCGTCATCGTGCTGCTGTCCGCCGATGTGCCCGCCGCCGACGCGACCCCGAACAGAGCCGCGACCGTAAGGGAGCGGTCGGCGTCCGCGTCTGAAGGCCCGTTCCCATACGCTCGCACGTCGAACAAGATCATCGCGACGGCGTCGAAGCTTGATGGCTCGCCTCGCCCAGGCTGCTTGTCGTTCTCCGGCTCAGTTGACGGCCGCCGCGCATTCCTGAACCTGTCACAAGATGAACTCGCCGCCCATTTGCAGCGGCTGCGCGATAAGCTGATGAACGCCGCTGACCTCCTGGAACATACCGTCGCCGATCCCGATCCGGACGCGGAGACGCTGCTCATCTCCTACGGAGCCGCCGATCAGGCTGCGCGGCAGGCCGTCCGGCTCGTCCGCGAGAGCAAGGCCCGCGTATCGCACTTGACCATTCACAGCCTATGGCCGGTTCCACGGAAGGCCCTGCGTCGCGCGGCAACGCCCTTCGTCCGCCGGGTCCTTCTGCCGGAGTTGAATATGGGCCTCTATGCGGAGGAACTGTCGAAGGTCCTCCGCTCCGCCAAGATCGAATCGATCGCCCGTTGCGACGGCCGTCCCATCGACGCCGAGACCATCGCCCGCCGCATCACCGAATGGCCGTGCGGGTGAACTTGCTCGACCCTCGTACGAGGCCGTCCTCACTCATGCCGCAACGCGTCAATCGGGTGCAGAATTGCCGCCTTGAACGCCGGGATCATCCCGAAAACAACGCCCACGCTCGCGCAGAAACCCATCGCCGTCAGCACGATCCACGCAGGCACTGCCACCTTCACCATCGAAGGGTGCATCGACGCAACCTGGCAGATCGAGTAGCCCAGCACTATGCCGATGAACCCGCCGAGCACCGCGAGAGCCACCGCCTCCGTGAGAAACTGGAACAAAATGTCCCTCCTCCGCGCCCCCACGCTCTTGCGCAGGCCGATCTCCCGCGTCCGCTCGGTCACCGAGACCAGCATAATGTTCATGATGCCGATGCCGCCG
>CAYYBO010000074.1:0-13955 GCA_964470125.1 uncultured Planctomycetaceae bacterium
TCACCCCCCCATTGTTTTCCTTTTTGTTTTGGTGGGGGGGTTTTTTGGGGGCGCCATTGTTAAATGGGGTTTTGGGTATAATTTCTTCATTGGGGCTCGTCAGTCCTTCTTGGGCGCCTACGTTGAGACCGTGGCGAGTTCCTGCGCCTTTTCCGCCTTGGTCCTGATGGGCGCCTGGCTCTGGAAACGGAAACTGTGGCACCTCATCCTGCTCATAATCAGTATGCCGCTTCTCATATACACGATGGTGGCCTCGGGTACTCGCGGGGCGGTCGTGGCAGCGCCCATTGCGGCAATCGCGCTTGTGTGGCTCTATCGTCGGAGCATCAGTCCCCAATTGGTGATAGGACTGCCCCTCGCCGGTCTCGTGGTCGGCGCGGTTCTCATCAGGATCATTGATCCTGATATGTTAACGAGGTTTGCGGGCTCGGCCATGGAAGACTCCGCTAACCTCCGGATTGACTTGGCCGCAGCAACATTGCGGAATTTCATGGCCAACCCCCTGCTCGGCAACGGCACCGGAGATACGGCCTTTCAACTCAGTGGAACTGTCGGCTCCCGCTCGTACCCGCATAATCCACTCACAGAGGTCTTCAATGAACTGGGTGTTGTCGGGGGGGGCGCATATCTCGGATTGCTGTTTTACGGTTTTCGCGCGGGTTGGCGTCTGAGTCGCCGGGAGCCGGCTTCTCCAGAGGCGAAGGCGGTATGTGCGGTGATGTTCTGCATCTTCTTCTACAAGGCTCTGATGGCAATGAAAGGAAGCTCGTACGCCTTGGTCGATCAGCTCTATCCCCTGCTCGCCGCAGCCGTCTTGGCGGAGCAGCATTCGCGAAGCGAGAATGCCCTTGCCCCACCGCAGCCTGGATACCAGAGTTCGACTTGGCGTTCCAGGGTCTTATCTTGACTCTTCACGGCTGCAACTACTACAGTAACGATCGGGCGGTGTGGTCGCTTCGATGAACGGGCTTGACCTTGATCGCGCCGGCGGCGGCGGATAAGTTCCTGTTGGGCGGTGATTCTCTCGCGCTGGTCGGGGCGTCGGCGAGCGTCGCCTAAGCCGAAATCGGGATTGCAGGAAGGCTGCACGGCAACAGGACGCGAGCTGGTGATGGGGACGCGTTCGGGCGCCCGACGCCGAAGGGCGAGGCCGGGGCCGTTTCGCTGCGACCGACCGCAGAGGACTGCAGGATCACAGGTGAAGCATGCAAGCTTTTCGTCGAGAGGCCTTGGCCTATCGTCTTGCATCCCGCGGGCAGTACCGGGCTCCGGATGCGCCTCTCGATTCCGAGGTCAACTTCGTTTGGGCCACTCCGTCGAACACCCGCGTGCTGTACGCCCACGATCCCAGACTCCTCGCCAGATTCAGCAGGTTTCTTGAGCAAGGCTATCTTGGTCTCTTCCTTCACAAGCTGGATACTTGGATGAGTTACGTATGGGTGAGTACCCCGGACACCCTTGGGCCGCCGCATTTGGCGCGGTGGATTCAGCGCATGGGCGTGTACTGGTTTTTCAACACTCATACACGTGACGGCTATCGCGGACGGGGCCTCTACAGGAAAGCGATGAAGTTGGCCATCGAGCACGCGTACACCTTGCAGCCAGATGCAGATGTCTATATCGACATAGCCGTTGATAATGCGGCCCCTCGTCACGTTGTTTCAGCTTTCGGCTTCCAGCCGGTCGGATTGATGGTAACCTACAGAATCCCAAAACTGGATGTGAAGTGGACGAGGTGGCGCAAAGACGCCCCCCATCCGCCGTTGCCTTGATGGCCGGCACGAATCGTTTGCTTCGGCTGAGAAGAGTCCCCCGGGCCGGGGTGGAAGGATCTATGCCCGATGTCTCGTTCGCCCTTGTTCAATGAGGGGTGGCTGGAGTTCAACCGACGAAAGTGGAATCTGCGACCGCTACACGTACGTTTCGCCAAGGAGGAGTCAGACCTGCCATCTATCGAGGCGGCGTACTACCTTGACCAGCGAGGCCGTATCAGGCAGGCGCCCCTCCACCCGCACCTGCCCGTATTCTTTCAGCCTACACCCACGACATCCAACCGAAAACGAGAGCATCAATGGCTGAATCTGGCGGACCAGCTCGCCGCTGACATGACGCGACGCAAGCTGGCTCACCGCATCTCCCTGCCGCCGAGCGTCACGGATATGCGCCCCTGGCAATGGGGGGGGTTCGAGGTGACCGTGCGTTACTCCAGGTACATTGACCTGCCATTGGATGACGGCGAGGTGGATCGCATGGCCAAACGCGCCGCCGAGAGGGCCTCTGCCGCTGGATTCCGCGCGTGCCTGACCAAGAACATGGAGGACGTTCACGCATGCCTTGAGGCCACTGCGGATCGAAAGGCCCTCTCTACTCGTTTGAGCCGACAAGACCTCGAACTGGCCCTCGGGCTCGCCGGCGAAGAGACTTTCCGCTGCTATGTGTGCTATTCTCCCGAGGGAGAGCCTGCCGCGTCGGCGATTATTCTGCACGCTCCGGGTGCCTACGCGGTGGGGTTGGTTGCCGGCACTCGGGACGCTTATCTGCGTTGCGGAGCCACGCAGTTGTTGATCCGCTTCTACTTTCAGGACTTGCTGGCCAGCGGAGCCCCTGGAATGGATTACGCGGGGGGCAATATTCCCAGCGTCGACGCCGCCAAGGCCGATTGGGGAGGACGCCTTGTACCTAGTTTTGGCGTCAAACCCAGGGGGTTGAGAGGACTGGCCGATTCCGCGTATCGATCGGCCTGTTACTGGTACAGACAAAGGCGCGGGCGTTAGCCGCCCGCGGCGGTGGGCGCCTTGGGGCTTGTCAATACAATGATGGTGTTGCCGAGATGGGCAACCGCGATCATGTTGGTTAACCGGTTTTTAAGGCCGCCGGGCAAGCCAGGGTCCCAGCTAGAGGCAACGGTCATCAATGCGCATCGACTCGCATCTGCACGTCAACTTCGCGGGAATGTCCATTCGCGACGTTATTGCGCGTCTGGATCGCCAGCGTCTTGATAAGTGCTGGTTGCTCTCTTGGGAAGAGCACCGCCCTCTGCGGGGGCAGTACAAGCCCGTGACCATTGAGGACATTGATCAGGCCCGGAAGCAGTACCCGGGGCGATTCATTCCGTTTTGTGCTCCCGATCCGGCATCCCCGGACGCGGCCGCGCGGTTGCTGCATTGGCAGGAACAGGGCTTTCAAGGATGCGGCGAAGTGAAGACCACGGTCCGTTGGGACTCGGAGGTGATGGAGCCCTACCTGACGACGGTCCAACGACTGGCGTGGCCTCTGGTCTTTCACATGGAGGGCGGGCACACGGTCCATTGACCCACCAATAGGACAGAGCGAGTAATCGCACGGCTTCTGGACTCGACCCGGTTGAATGGCTTGTCGGGCAAAGCGATGCGCTACCTGGAGCGGTTATACCGCCCGCTGCGGAGCATCCGAAGCCGGATGGAGACGGCGTTTCCGGGCTACCTGCTGGACTTTGCCTCTTTAGAAGCGAGGGTTCGCCAGTTCCCGGGCATTCGCTTCGTCGGCCACGGGCCGATGTTCTGGCAGGGTATTTCGGCAGTGCTGGATCCAACTGTCAGGTACCCTAGGGGGCGTGTCGTGCCCGGCGGGATCGTTCATCACTTCCTGGAGCATTACGACCATTTCTACGCCGACCTGAGCGGAGGGAGCGGCTACAACGCGTTGGCCCGCGATCTTCCGCACGCCAAGGAGTTTCTGGAGCGCTTCAAGCACAAGCTGTTATTCGGAACGGACAACGTAAACGCCGACTTTGAAGGGCTGCTGCACTCCTTGAAATTGTCGTCCGACGCGGAGCGGCGTATCATGGGGGCAAATGCTGAAACGCTCTGTCCCGGAGATGCCGTAAACAACCCGGTAATGAAATAGCGGCCGGCAGGCGGTCGTCCTGGGATGCAATGACATTCTGGGAAGGGCCGCTGTTACGAGATCGAGATCCGGATGGAGAATGCGGTAGACGTAAGAACAGGCGCGTTGTGATTCGGTGAAACTCCATCCGGTAAACGCTCGTCTCGGCTGTCTGCCTGGCGAGCAAGGCGGCGTAATCCGGGCTGCCCACTGGCTTGGGGCAAGCTTGACTGCATGAAGATCAGCGGTGAACTGCTCCGTGTCACCCTGTTGGACGCCCAGGGGAAGGGGGTGCGTATGCTCACGGCACCCAGGGTGACCGCACCGTTGAGTATGTGGATCGCGGGAAGGGGCGCGTTCTCTCCACACCGGGCGATCCGCTCGCCGGTGATCATAGGCCTCGTCGGCGAACGCATCGGGCGACGAGAGGTGGCCGAGAAGGCAATGCTCTTTCCCGACCGCGACCCGAAGCTGCCGGGACAGTCTTGCCAATCGCCGGCCGACGAAGCCTTCTTCAGTGCGCCGACGCGAGGGATTAGCCAAAGGGCCTTGAATGGGGTCTCTCCGGTTCGGCGGCACTCGCTGCAGATGTGGATTCCCCGTCAGGCTGCCGGATAACATCCGAGGAACAATTTCCGAATGGCCGAGAAGCGCAGGATTATCACCGTCGTCGGGGCCAGGCCGCAGTTCATCAAGGCGGCGGCGGTAAGTCGGGCCGTTGCCAAACACAACGGCGAAGCGGCGACGGAGGTTCGCGTGGAGGAGCTCATCGTCCACACCGGCCAGCACTACGACGCGAACATGTCGGCGGTGTTCTTTGAAGAACTGAGGATTCCCGAACCGCGCTACAACCTGGGCGTCGGCTCGGGGCCGCAGGGCCGCCAGACAGGGGCGATGCTGGAGGGGATTGAGCGCATTCTGGTCGATGAGCAGCCGGACTGCGTGCTCATCTACGGGGATACCAACAGCACGCTGGCGGGGGCCTTGGCGGCGGTGAAGCTGCATATCCCGGTAGCTCACGTCGAGGCGGGGCTGCGGAGTTTCAATCGGCGGATGCCGGAGGAGATCAACCGCATCGTCGCCGATTGCGTCAGCACGCTTCTGTTCTGCCCCACGCGGACGGCGGTGGAGAACCTGCACAGGGAGGGCGTCACGAAAGGCGTGTACAACGTCGGCGACGTGATGTACGACTCGGTGTTGTTCTACGCGGGCATGGCCGCCGAGAAGAGCACGATATTGTCGCGGCTTTCGTTGACGGCGAAGTCATACTGTCTGGCGACAATCCACCGTGCCGAAAACACCGATGATCTCGGTCGGTTGGCCGAGATATTCGCCGGCCTAAGCGCGATCGAAGGGACGGTGATCGCGCCGCTGCACCCGAGGACGCGGAAGATCATGGCGGCGGCGGCAATCGAAGTGGGAGAGAGCGTCCGAATAATCGAGCCTGTTTCATATCTCGACATGCTGCTATTGGAGCGGAACGCGAGGATGATCCTGACGGATTCTGGAGGAATGCAGAAGGAAGCCTTCTTCTTGAACGTGCCGTGCGTTACCTTTCGCAGCGAGACGGAATGGGTGGAACTGCTTGACATCGGAGCGAACTTCCTGGCCGGCTGCGAGCGAAACGGGGTGTCCGAGGGGGTAGCCTGGGCCGCGGACTGGGCTCCCCAAGAAGCCGCGGCATCCCTGTACGGCAACGGCAGCGCCGCGAGGCTGGTCGTAGAGATCCTCGCGCGGAATGTGGAGACGGACGTGCCCACTGGTCCCTCGGAAGGCCGGCCTTCGACTCCGGCGCCCAGGTGCTCATAGATGCGAATCGCCATTGTTGACCCCTACTTTGCCGTGGGGCTGGGCTATCAAACCACCGGCTGGTTCAACGCCTTCGTGGCCCAGGGCCATCAGGTGCGAGCGTTTTGCTCCTGCGTGCCGGCGTGGTCTTCGGCACGCCATCTCTATCATCGTTCCTTCTCGCCGGGGATGACACACGAGAGGGGCGGCGAGGTCCTCAGGTTGCCGGCCCTGATCCTCCCGCGGAACATGGCCTTGTGCTCGGGGCTTCTGGCCCGCCTTCTTGAGTTTCAACCGGACGTCACGCTGGTCGTGTATCCGGGCACGCTCTTCGCCCGAGAAGTCATCGAGAACCGACATCGCCTTCCAGGTGCGTTTTTCACGACTTTCGGCGAGAACCGTGCTCAGCGGCGGGCCGCCGTTCCCTCACTGCGTCACACTCTCAGCCGAGCGGCGGTTGACCTCGCGTTCCATCTCTTCAAACGCCGTCATTACCGCAAAGCCATTGAATTCAGCAACGCGGCCTTGATGCACACGCCGGATACGCTGGACTACCTCCTGAGTCGTATCGCCGTCGGTTCCTTGGTGGAGCGCCTGCGCTCCAAATGCGTGCTGTGGCCATTGGGCTTCGACGCGTGCGATCTGCACTTGGACGAGAAATCCAGGGCGAAAGAGCGGGCCAGGTTGGGCATAGCGTCCGATGAAGTGGTCATCATGTATTCGGGTCGGATCGAAGCCGTGAAACGGTTTGATGTATGGGTGTCAATGGTCGCTTCGGCGATGCGCAGCTTGCCGAAGCTCCGGGGAATGCTCATTGGCTTCCGCGAGGGGGAAGCAGAGAGCAACAAGCTCAGATCGTACGTCTCGGCAACGGGCTTGAAGGACCGTTTCTTGTGCCTTCCCTTCGCCGACCGGCAGAGCCTCGCCCGTCTGTACAATGCGGCGGACATCGGTCTCTGGCACCTCCAGCCTTCGGTGGGCATACAGGAATCCATGGGTACCGGCTGCTACATGATCCTCCCCGCCGACCCCACCATGTCGCATTTGCTCAGAGAGGCTGTCACCGGACGGTACTTCAGAGAAGGCGACTTCAACCACTCCCTAAGAGTGCTTGTCCAAGTGGCCGAGGCTTTCTCTGCCAAATCGCCCCTGGCGACGCTGGAGACACGGAGGCAGCGAGCCGATCTGAACTTCCAGGCCTTCAGCTACCAGTCCCTGGCCGCCAGGCTGGCGAAGGCCGCAAGGGAGCCAAACAACGCCGTCGCTGGGTTGCGCTCTGGTTCCTCCGGCAATCCATGATCATGACTGAGGGGCGTGCCCGTGTGGTCCTCCTGTCAGGGTGCCGCCGCATTGAAGATACTGACTCGGCCAGAAAGCAACTCGCCGGGCAGTGCGGTCTGGCACCGGCCGGGCCACCCAGCTTGACCGAGCCAACGGCCATTACGATAATCCAGTTGGATGGAGAAGCGGCCCATTTCCCCGGATGTTCCCAGGGTCGCGATTCAAGCGAGACCGGATAGGCAAGATGGCGGAGCAGCGGCGGCACTCGCGGACCGCCAAAAGGTCGCCGGTAAGAAGAGTGAACCAGACTGGATTAACGTGGTCCTCTTATTCGTTGTGGGCCGCTGTGTGTCTGGCATGCGCGAGCACGCGTGAAAGTGCCAAAGCTGCCGCCAGGCCATGCCGACAGCATGCGACCTTCCGGAGATCCGATGACGAGGATTTCGCCAGGATCGGGCCAAGTGAGCGATCAGGTCATCAGGCATGACCGCGATGATGGAGGTCTCGCCTGACCATGCGAATAGCACTGGTGGATCCCTTCTACATGCCGGGCCTCGGGTACCAGTCCATTGGATGGTCTCGGGGGTTTGCGTCGCTTGGCCACCAAATACGCGTCTTCACCTCCTGCTACGTCGACGGGATGGTGCGGCATCTGTTTCCCGAGCCTTTCAAGGAGGGGCTGACGACATCGGAAGGCGTCGAGGTCTTGCGTCTGCCCGCCAAGCTACTCCCGCGCTGCGTTGTCCATTGTCCGCCGCTGTTGGACGAAGTGCTGGCCTACAAGCCTGATGCCACGCTGATCATCTCGCCCGGCACGCTGTTTGCAAAAGACCTCATTCGGCGCCGGTCGTTGCTCTCCGGAGAGGTGTTCTGCAGCTTTGGCGACAACATCGCCCAACGCAAGAGCATCAGGTCGAGGCGCTTGGGCTGCCTGAAGCTTGCCGCAACGGAGATAGCGTTCTTCGTTTTCAAGAGGCGCATTTATCGTCGGGCGATCAGATGCAGCACTGCAACGTTGCTCAATACGCCCGACGCCCTCGACGAAGGCCTGATCCGGCGAATTTCCCGCGGCCGGGAACACCAAGGCTTCCGAAGCAAGTGTGTTGTCGTCCCGCTCGGCTTTGATGACGAGGTCTTCCATGTGGACCCGGAAGCGCGAGCCGCCGTGCGACATCGCCTGGGATTGACTCCCCACGATGTCCTGGCGCTGTATTCATGCAAGATCACGGCGGTCAAAAGGCTGGATGTGTGGGTTGCCGCGCTCGCCAGCGCCATGACCCGCGTGCCGGCTCTCCGCACCATGTTGATCGGGTTCCGGGAGGGAGAAAAAACGTCGGCTGACGTGAGGGCCCTCATCAATGACACGGGGATGGCCGATCGCTTCATTTGCGAGCCCTTTGCCGAGCGGTCCGAGCTGGCGAGGCTCTACAATGCCGGAGATTTCGGTGTGTGGCATCTCAAGCCGTCAATCACCATTCAAGAAGCGATGGGAACCGGTTTATACATGGTTATGGCCCGCGACCCGACCATGTCGCATCTCCTGCAGGAGCCCGAGACCGGCAGGTACGCGGCAAGCGGCGACCACGCCCAACTCGAAGACCTGATTGCCAAG
Organism: uncultured Planctomycetaceae bacterium; assembly: GCA_964470125.1. Taxonomy (GTDB): domain Bacteria; phylum Planctomycetota; class Phycisphaerae; order UBA1845; family UTPLA1; genus DATKKX01. Next base: position 8,546 of record CAYYBO010000074.1, read on the forward strand.
ACCGCCCTCGCCTTCGCAGGGGGTGACGGAATAAGCTCCAGCGCGTCGCGGCTTGGTCGCGCGAAGATCAATGCAAGGCGGTTCGGCTATCGGTCACTCGCTGGCAAGGTGATTCTGGCCTCCCAAGACCCAACCAGGGCCCTGGATCACCTGTCTCTGGACGCCTGAATTTCGGCGAGGATGTCGGTTTTAGCGTTCATCAGAGGATCAGTGGTCATGGCAAGCTCATTACCATTTCAACTCTACTCGAAGTTGCCCGTCTTCATGCAGCACATCGCCTGTACCCTGAGTGGTCTGAAGATGCGGCGGGAGCGACTCAACGCCACCTTTCGACGGGCTCTTGCGTTTCTCGAGGATTCCGACCGATGGCCATTGGTCGATCTGGAGGCGTACCGCGACGAGCAGATTCGACGCGTGGTCAAGCACGCCTACGACAGCGTTCCGTATTACCGCGAGGTCATGGATGCGAGGAAGCTTCGGCCGGACGACATCCGTGGCATTGACGATTTGCCAAAGCTCCCGCTCCTGACCAAACAAACAATCCGCGAGCGGTCCAAAGACTTGCTTTCCCGGGCGTGGCCGAGGAACCGATACGTGACAGTTCACACCTCGGGCACGACGGGCACGCCGGTCACGTTTGTTGAGGACAAGGATACCTTTCCGTGGCAGTTCGCCGTGTGGTGGCGGCATTGGCGGCGATTCGGATTGCAGCCGCACGATCCTTCGATCAGCTTCGGCGGTCGGAAGGTCGTTCCGCTATCGTCCCTCAAACCGCCGTTCTGGCGGCGGAACGCATTCCTGCACCTAACCTACGTTTCGGTACACCACATTACTCAGCAGAACATGACGCCGCTGTTGTAGTATCTTCAGAAACGGAAAGTCGTCTTCTATAATGGCTACCCTTCCTCTCTTTATCTGTTGGCTACCTACCTCCTTGACCATGACATCCGCCTGAAGCATCCGCCGCGGTGTACGATTACGGGTGCAGAAACGGTCCTGCCCCATCAGCGGCGCATAATCGAGCAGGCGCTCGAAACGGAAGTCGTGGATCAATACGGGGCTTCCGAGCACAGTTGCAACATCAGCGAGTGCGAAAAGCACGTCTATCACGTTGACATGGAGTTCGGAGCGATCGAGTTTCTTCCCCTGGAGGGCATGCCTTCGACCCTACGCCGGATTGTCTGCACCGGCTTCCACAACCCGGTGATGCCTTTGATCCGCTGCAGCATGAGCGATTTGGCGACAGTATCAGGCCGTGTCTGCTCTTGCGGCCGAGCCTCGCCCACCGTGGATGGGATCGATGGGCGGATCGACTCCTACATACTCACGCCCGACGGCCGTCAGCTAGGCCGCTTGGGCTTCGTCTTCAAGGAGTGCACCACCATAAGAGAAGCCCAGTACGTGCAGAATGTCCTCGACCGAGTAAAGGTCAGAGTCGTGAAGACTGAGCGCTATGCGCAAGCCGATGAAGACCATCTGACGCGCGAATTACGGTATCATCTTGGCCCTGCTATTGGGATTGACATCGAGTACTTGTCCGAGATCCCGCGGGAGCCCAACGGTAAGTTCCGGCAGATCGTTTCCACCGTGTTTCGGGATCGCTATGCTCCAGTCGATCAGAAGGAATAGCCGCCGCTCGTCATGCCACGATACTCGGAGGCCCACCCTGCAGAGGGCATCAGCGTGACTCCCCTCGAAATCTTCGTCAGCGGAAGAGAGCCATGCTGCATTCCAGGCGACTCTCTGGAATCAACTCCGCGGTCGGTGATAGGAAACGTGTTCGACGGCTCTTGGAGAACATCCACAGGAGCCTCAGTCAAGTGACCGCATCAAGACGCCTTGCGCTCAACATACTCCGATTCTCCCCGGGACGCGTCCTCACCGTCCTACCGGATGGAACGCTCTACCTCGGCAGGCACAACAACGTGTACGCGTCCGATGACGATGGCGCCACCTGGACCCGGGTGCTTTGCCTCCCACGTTCGCCGCTTCAACGAATGGCTGAAGGCTCCCGGCTGGCCTGCCGCCTCGTGCGCCATGAGGTCAGGGCCCTCATTCGCCTATCCGGCGGAGGCTTTGTCGCCGCTACCCGCACGGGCGTCTATTGCAGCGAGCCTGGCTGCGAGTCGATGAAGCTCAGCAGGATGGACGGTTGCGGATTGCGGGTTCATCCACCCATGTGCCTGACGACCGGACCAAACGACGAAGTGCTCTGGGGAGAGTACTGGGGCAACAAGGAACGGCGTGAGGTGCGACTGTTCGCCTCGCTCGACCAGGGGCGGACCTTCGACGTGATCCACACTTTCGCCCGGCGGGAAGTCAAGCACATTCACAATCTGGTGCTCGACGAACGACGAGCGCACTACTGGGTATTGGCCGGGGATCACGACAGCGAGCCGGGCATCGGACGTCTCTCGCTCGACTTGCGATCCTTCGACTGGTTCGTCAAGGGCAAGCAGGCCTGCCGGGCCGTCTGTTTGCTTGACATGGGTGATTGCCTCGTCTATGGAACGGACTCGGAAAAGGAGCCCAACGCCATTGTCCGCCTGGAGAAATCGACCGGGCGTCTGGAGCGACTGGCGGAGACCGAGGGAAGCTGCATCTATGCGTGCCGATTCGGCCGCTACTACGTGCTCAGCACGTCGGTCGAGCCGTCCGACGTCAATCACTGCCAAGACGCCGGCTTGTGGGTGTCGTCCGACGGCGACCGTTGGACGCGGGTGTATCAGGCTCGAAAGGACCGCTGGGATGCGAGCCTTTTCCAGTTCGGCTCTATCGTGCTGCCGCGCGGGTCGAGCAACCGAGAAACGCTCTCCTTCAGCGGCCAGGCTCTGTGCGGCATCGATGGTCAGGCTCTTGTCGCCACGCTGACTGAACATCCCGCAGGGGAGTGACTATGAAACAGGTGCTGCAAAACCTTAAAACCGGCGAGATTCAGATCGCCGAGCTGCCCAGCCCGATGGTTCGGCCGGGTCACTTGCTCGTCCAGACGCGGGCCACCCTGATCTCCGCGGGGACGGAGCGGATGCTCGTCGAGTTCGGCAAGGGCAGCATTCTGGCCAAGGCCCGATCCCAGCCGGAGAAGGTCAAACAAGTTCTCGACAAGATCAAGGCCGAGGGCATCCTGCAAACGCTGGACGTGGTCTTCTCCCGCCTGGACGAGCCGTTGCCGCTTGGCTACTGCAATGCCGGCGTGGTGCTGGAGGTCGGCGAGGGCGTCAAGGGCTTCGAGGTCGGCGACCGCGTGGCCAACAACGGCCCGCACGCCGAGGTCGTCTGCGTCCCGCGCAACTTGTGCGCCAAGACTCCCGAGGGCGTCGACGACGAACAGGCCGCGTTCACTGTTCTCGCGTCCATCGGCCTCCAAGGCATTCGCCTCCTACAGCCGACGCTGGGCGAATCCATCGCCGTGATCGGCCTCGGCCTGATCGGGCAGGTCGCCGTCCAGATGCTCACCGCCAACGGGTGCCGCGTCATTGGCATCGACCCGAACGGCCAGCGCCTCAAGCTTGCCGAACAGTTCGGCGCCGAGCCGGTGGACCTCGCGGCGGGAGCCGACCCGGTCGCTGCGGCAACGGCCTTCACCGGCGACCGCGGCGTGGACGGCGTGCTGATCACCGCCTCGTCGAAGAGCAATGACATCGTCAGCCAGGCGGCGAAGATGTGTCGAAATCGCGGCCGGATTGTGCTGGTCGGCGTCGTCGGCCTGGAGTTGAACCGTTCGGAGTTCTACAAGAAAGAGCTGACGTTTCAGGTGTCCTGCTCGTACGGGCCGGGGCGATACGACCCGGCGTACGAAGAGCGAGGCCAGGACTATCCCCTTGGACTGGTTCGCTGGACGGAGCAGCGGAACTTCGAGGCCGTGCTCGATCTGCTGGCCGCCGGCCGATTGAACGTCGCCCCGCTTATCAATAACCGCGTCGAGCAGGCCCATGCGGTCACGGCCTATCAGTCACTGACCGGCGACGCCAACGCCCTGGGCATCGTTCTGAATTACCCGCGAGAGGCCCCGCAAAGGAAGCCCACGGTCATTCTTCCCGTGGCAAAGGGCGCCGCCGCAAGCCGCGTGATCGCCGGCGTGATCGGCGCGGGCAACTTCGCCAAGGTGACGCTTTTGCCGCGGCTGAAGGGACTGCCCATCCGATGGAAGACGATCGCCGATGCCAACGGCGTGGCCGGGGCTCACGTCGGACGGAAGTTCGGCTTCCAACAGACCACCACCGATTATCGCGAAATACTCGCCGACCCCGAGATCAACCTCGTTCTGATCCTGACGCCGCACCACTTGCACGCCCGGATGGTGATGGAGGTCCTCGGCGCAGGCAAGAACGCAGCCGTAGAGAAGCCGCTGTGCTTGAACGCGGAAGAGCTGGCCCGCATCCGCGAGGCGGTGGAGAAGGCGGGCGGCGTGCAACTGATGGTCGGCCTCAACCGCCGCTTTTCACCGCACGGCTTGAAGATCAAATCGCTCCTGGCGTCGAGAACTCAACCGATCTGCATGAGCATGATGGTCAACGCCGGGTACAGTTCGCCGGATTCGTGGGTGCAAGACCCGAAGATCGGCGGCGGGAGGATCATCGGCGAGGGCTGCCATTGGATCGACCTGATGTCGTTCCTGGCAGGCGCCCCGGTGGCGCGGGTGACGGCCTCGCGAGTTGGATCGTCGCCGGCTGTGCCGATCCGAGACGACAAAACGACCATCACGCTCGAATTCGCCGACGGCTCCATCGGCACGCTGCACTACTTCGCCAACGGGCACTACTCCTACCAGAAGGAGACACTGGAGGTTTTCTGCGACGGCAAGGTCCTGCGCTGCGACAACTTCACGGTCCTGCGCGGCTTCGGCTGGTCGGGCTTCAAGAAATCCAAGTTCTGGCGTTGGGACAAGGGGCACCGCGGCGAGTACGAGGCCCTGGCGGCGTCCATCGCCGCCGGCGGGCCGCCGGTCATGCCCTTTGAGCAGATTGAGAACGTCATGCAGGCGACGTTTGCGGCGGTGGAGTCGGCACGTTCAGGTCAACCCATCGTCCCCGTCTAGATCAGGTTGGCTGCCGCGATGATGAACACCGGGGTGATAGTGTCACGTGAAGCCGCTGGACGAGCGATGTACGTTCAACCGGACGGCAGGTTGTACCTATCGCGGCACTACCGCATTCTGAGCTCGACAGACGACGGTAAAACATGGGTGCACGTCACTACCATGCCTCGCCCCTTTGCCAGGCGGCTGGCCGAGCTGTCTCGACTGGCATGTCGGCTTCTGAGGCACGAGGCCAAGGCGTTTGCCGTGCTTTCAGACGGCACCTACCTGGCCGGCAACCGGGACTACATATTCTGGGCGGGACCCGGCGAGTCTGTAATGACGCCCAGCCGCGTCGACCAAGGCAGAATCCCCGTCTGGCCTCCCATGACG
>CAYYBO010000075.1:0-1717 GCA_964470125.1 uncultured Planctomycetaceae bacterium
CACCTGTTCCGGACCTGATGCGGGGACTGAGGCAAAACAGATCGTCGGGCCAAAACGAGTTGGCGGCCTAACGCCCGCGCACGACTCAACCGAGCCTCGCCACTGGAGCGAGGCGCGCTGCTCGATAGGAACCCACCGCGGTGCGGGCCGACCGGAGGTTGCAGCAAGAGGCGACCCGCGGCAACCACAAGAGGCGGCGGAAGCAGGATAACGATTGACGCCCGCCGTCGGCGCGGTACAAGAGGGCGTCTTGGCCGCCGCGAACAGGCATCGGGCGATTCAGGCCGCTTCTCATGGTTCGAGACAGACCGTTCCACCCAAAGGAGGGCGCCGGACTATGTTCTCCGCCAACCGCGACAGGAAACCGGCCGAGGCATTCACCTTGCTCGAGTTGCTCGTGGTTGTGTCCGTCATCTCGGCCCTGATAAGCATCCTCATACCCAGCCTCTCGGCGGCGCGGCGGCATGCCGGCTGCATCCGCTGCGGGACTCAACTTCGCGAGCTTGCCCGCGGCTTTGCGATCTACGCGCAAGATAACGACGACGTGATGGTCGCCGGCCGGCCGGGCAACTTCGGCGGCGACGGGTTGTACTGGGTAGGCAACGGCTGGAAGTTCCGGCCCCGCTGGAACGCCAGCCTCGGCGCGGCCGTGGAAATCTACGCCTATGAATACCCGCGGCCGGACAACTCGCACCAGCCCATCGACAACCCGCTCTTGATCTGTCCTCAGGTCCCCGATTGGAACAGCGAGAAGAACTCCGCATACGGGTACAATTTTCAGTTTCTCGGCAACTCCCGCACGAAAGCCAGCGGGACGGAGCTCATCAACTTCCCGGTCCGGATGACCCAGAGGCCGGCCCCGGCGGTGTTCGCCGCCGATTCGATGGGCACGGCGGCCCACTTCCGTCCCGATGAACGAACCCCCAACCGGCCGGACGGCTCGACGGAGCTTCAATCCCTGGGCTTCCACGGCTTCATGCTCGACCCACCGCGGCTCACCGAGGTGAGTGATCAGTGCGATAACGACAACTACGGTTTTCGCGGCGGCCCTGATCCTCGGCACGACGGCCGGGCCCAATTCGCGTGGACCGACGGCCACGTGGCCGCCCAACGTCCCGAGGAGGTGGGCTACGCGCGGGAGCCGGACGGCCGCTTCGTCTTTGGGGACGAGCGCACATCCAACCGCGATTTCAGCGGCCTGGGACGCGACGAGGATCCGCCGTCCCGTTTTCCGTAAACACGAATGTGCAAAATCTGAACCGCGGCCAGGCGCGCGGTTGGGATGAGGTCATGCGCTTCGTGCGAAGATGGAAGCTGCGTGATTGACGATTGCCTGGGGGATACTTAGGATTTTAATGAGTGATTCAGGCTTCGCCGAGTGCAGCAGTGGGCCGAGCGCGGGCGGCGGTCTGGCGCGCGTTGCCTGCCACGACGGGTCCGGAGCGGCCCGAGCCGAATCGCAAACTGCGGTATGAGCGTCCCGCCCGCAGGGCCGCCGGCGAGACGCCGAGACCGCAGGATCTCCGTGAGCCCGGAAGGTCCTTCGAGTTCCACGTCGGCCAAAGGCGGCCGATGCTGCGGCCGTGCGAGGGCGCGTATCGCTACTTCGGCTGCGGCCTGGCCACCGGCCGACGGCAGCGTCGGCCGCGTGGGCGCGGCGGAGGTCAGTGGCGCCCGGCCCGGGGGGGCTCTGACAGGACCACACCTGTGTCCTGAT
>CAYYBO010000075.1:1727-13898 GCA_964470125.1 uncultured Planctomycetaceae bacterium
CCTGATGATCCGAGGATGACCCATGCCGATGTTTGAGTTTCATTGCCAGGCGTGCAATGCTGATTTTGAAGAGTTGCTGGCCTCGACCAAGGAGATCAAGCAAGTTGTTTGCCCGAGGTGCCGGGGCAGGAAGGTCGTCCGCAAAATCAGTTCATTTGCCGCCCGGGTGGCCCAGGCGGCGCGATCGAACCCCGGCTGCCCGATGTCCAGCCGGTCGTGCGATTCGTGCTCGGCGTTCAACGGGACTTGCCAATTCTAGGCCCTCGGGGTATGTAACGCCGCATGGCCAAGCTTGTTTCGGAGGACGCTGATCGCGGCCGGGGACCATCGACAGCAGTTGCTGCTCTGCTGGCGTGGATGGTGCCGGGGCTGGGTCACTGGTGGATCGGGGAACGCGGTCGGGGGGTCATCCTGTTTGCGGTTATCGCGGGGACGTTCTGGGGAGGGGTGGCGATTGCGGGGATTCGCAGCACGGTGCAGCCTAGGGAGAACGGCGCGTGGATCGCGGCCCAGCTTTGCGCGGGGCCGCAGGCGCTGGCGGCCCTGCATATGAGTAATCGCATGAAGGAGCGGCCCGATGAAGAGCTCCACAAGGCGATGTGGCCAGCGGCGACCATCGGGGTTGTCTACGCCGGAGTGGCGGGATTACTCAACCTGCTGGTGATCGTGGACGTGCTGGCCCGGGCGGAGGGGGCGCGCTCGCTGATCGCATCCCGGGCGTCGGCGCGATCGGAGGACCGCTAGGATGGCTGCGGACTTCTTTCGAGACTTGTTTCTGAGGCCCATGCAGATCACGGGCATCTGGCGTCTGGCGATGTTGGCACCGCTGGCGTTCAGCATTGCCATCGTGTTGAAGACGATTCGCTGTCAGCGGCTGCGTTCGGTGCCGCTGGCGAGTCTGATGCTGGGGCTGCTCATCCTGGCCGCGATGTTGCTTTTGGGTGTCGTCCTCCTTCTTATTTTTGACGCGATGGCGTAAACTGTCGTCGCGAGGGCGCCGGCCGGACGCGGCAATTGCATCGGCCCGGAGGCGAGCGCGTAAATAGGAAGCAACCGATGTCGCGAAGCAGGTCCCGTCGTTCGACATCTCAGGGGAACTGGCGTCAATCTCCCTCGCGGGGCGGCGAACGGAAGGGGCGTCGATCCTCGCGCCAGGGGCCAGCCGGGCAGTCACGGCGGGGCGTTTTTCGAGTCCTGCTGCCGATCGGCGCCGTCGCGGTCTGTTGCGCCGTCGGTCTGGTGTTGGTCCGCGGCAGCCCGCTGGGGCGGGGCCGCAGCGCGACCTCCGGGCCGGCCGGGGCCGCTTCGGCGGCGGGAAGCGGCGGGCCGCGGTGGGTTTGCGCCGAGCCGGTTCTCGATTTCGGGCAGGTCTGGGAGGGGGCGACGGTCCAACGGGACTTCATCTTCGAGAACACGGGCACGGAGGTGCTGAAGATTGGGAAACCCAAGGCCCATTGCAGCTGCAGCACGACGCCGAACTACACCAAGGAGGTGCCGCCGGGCGGATCCGGAGTGATTCCCTTCGTGCTCAAGACCGCCAACAAGCCTTATGGTCCGTTGACTGAGTACCTAACGGTGGAGACGAACGACCCGGAATCGCGGAGCGTGAAGATCTACCTGAAGGGCTTCATACGCAACGTGGTGGAGCCGGAGGTGGTGTACGATGCCCTCTACGAGAGAGAAAAGTCGGCGGGGAAGTCTCCTTCGCCGGTGGCGCAAATGAAGGCTGCGTTCGGGAGAATCGGAGCAAAGGATCGATTGCACAGGGTGATCAAGCTTCGCAACACAAGCGGCGAGCCGCTGACCCTGACGATGACTCCGCCGAAGCCTCCGCCGCCGTTTGAGGTCGAGATGGCGGAGACGATCAGCGGGCAGGAGTATGAACTGACCATTAGGGCGGAGCCGCCGATCCCGGTGGGGCATACCAGCGCCCAGATCGTCCTTCAGACAAATGTCGCCGAGCGGCCGACGTACGCGATGTGGATCAACACGTATGTTCCGCCTCGAATCGAGGTGAGCCCGCCCGAGAAGATGCTGATCGACCCGGTCAACTATCCCCAGAAGGAGCGGCAGATCAGGATCGTCAATAACGGCGCGTCGCCGGTGGATGTTGTCGGCATCTCCACGAGCGACCCGCAATACGGGATCACGCTGAAAGCACGTGATCCCGGCAAGCCGAACGAGCAGGTCATCCACATCGAGCTGCCGGGGGGAGATAAGTACCGGCCGCCGACCTACGGGGAAATCATCGAGATCAGGACAACCGACGCTGAGGTGCCGATCATCAAGATCACGATTGTCCCCAGCTTGGACCCGCTGGCTCCGCGGCCTCCTGGCAAGTCGTTGACGATGCACCCGGTGCCGCTATGAAGGGGCTCGGGCCGGGGTCAAGGCGGACGAGGCCCCCCTCGCTTCAAGCGCAAGACCTCTGGGCAAGCAGGGAAGATTCTTCTTGTTTCGAGTCGGCCGGGAGCGGTTGACGCCGCGGCTGGTGGAGACGTCGGCCTCGCTTCCGGTTGCGGGTTGACCGCGCTCTGCTCCGTCGGCGCCTGGTCCCTACTCGCGCCGCGCCTGGATGAGCAGTACGTCTTCCAACGGCCTGTCATCCCCGTCCACCGGGAGGGCGGCGATCGCGTCGATGACGTCCATTCCCTCGATGACGTGGGCAAAGACGGTGAACCCGCCGTTTTGATTGTCCAGATTCGCCGAGTTGTCGGCCAGGTTCACGAAGAACTGGCAGGTGGCGGAATCGGGATCGCCACCGAGCTTGGCCATGGCCACCGACGTTCGGACGTTGCTGCGGGCGGGGCTGAATTCGTTGACGATGGGGTCGTGGACGCCGGGTTTCTCGGTGCCGCCCGGGAGAACACCGCCGCCTTGGACGATGAAGCCGGAGACAGTGCGATGGAAGATGGTGCCGTCGTAGAACTTCTCGTTCACGTAGCGGAGGAAATTGGTGGTGGTTACCGGGGCGTCGTCCACTAATTCGAAGAGGACGTCTCCCAAGCTGGTCGTCAGCCGCACTCGGTTGGTGGACACGACTCGGAAGCCCTCCTCTTTGGTGGCGATGGCGCCGCCCGGGTTTTCGACCACCAGCGTATAGACGCCCAACTCAGCGCCGACGAGGCTGAAACTCGCCTGCAAGGTGGTCTCGCTCGTAAAGGTCACAGAGGTGGCGTTGATGGTACCGCCGCCTCGCGTCAGCCGCACGGCCGCGCCGCTGACAAAGTTCTCGCCGTCAATTGTGGCGTCGGTCACGGTGGTGTCAACCACCCCGACATCCGGGGTGATGGACCTTACGAAGATCTCGGTGCCGGTCACGTCGAGAAGCTGCGTCGTCGATCCGCTGGCCCCGAAATCGTCGATGACCGTGAGCTTGGCGGTGTAGTCGCCGGGGACGGTGTACTTGTGGGCGACGATCTGGCCGGTTTCGGTTACAGATTCATCGCCGAAATCCCAGCGGTACTGGCGGATCTGGCCGTCGACATCCGAGCTGGCGCTGCCGTCGAAGGTGAACCGCAGGGGATCGGCGGGATCGGCGGCATAGGTGAACTGAGCGACGGGGGGGCGATTGACCAGGATAGATCTGGTGGTCGTGTCTCTGCCGTCCCTGTCGTCAGTGACAATCAGCCGGACGACGTAGCGGCCGCTTTGAGCGTAGACGTGGTCGACGCGCCTGCCGGACCCGGTCTCACCATCGCCGAAATCCCACATGTATGACACGATCGCGCCATCGGGGTCCCTGCTGCGGGAGGCGTCGAAACGTCTCGAGAGCGAGAGGAGATTACCGAGCTCATCCAAGACGTCCCCGACATCGAACCAAGCCGTCGGGAGGCGGTTGGGTCCGGTGACGTCAACGGGGAGGCTGGCGCTGGCCAACAACCTCGGCGGGCGGTTGTTGACCCAATCCTTGGCGGAGAACAGGTGGACCGAGACCAAGTAGGTGCCGCTGCCGGCATAGTCGTGTATGACCGCGCGGCCGTTGGCGATCGGCATGGCTGCCGCGACGGAGCCGTCGCCGAATTCCCAGTTGACCTGGTCCGCCTCTGGATATCCGCGCAGATCGACGGTGAAAGACCGCTGGAGGGTCGGCTCGTCAGGATTGGTTGGAATGATGACGGGAGCCTGCCGCCCGAGTTCAGGGAGGCCGACGACCGTGCCGCAGCCGCCGGCGGCGACGAGAGTGCCCAGGAAGACACCGCTGAAACCACAGAGAAGTAGAGCCCGAATCATTGCTTGCCCCTCGCATGACGAGGCCGACGGAAAGACCGGCGGCCCCTCCCCCGTTTACGGCAGGCGTGAGTGCCTGTGTACCGATTCTATGCCTTGATGTTGGGGCAAGTCATTCGCGGTGTTCGTCCCATATGACCGTCCTCGAATCTTTGCCGGCCGGTTGCCGCCTGAGGGGGAGCAGGCGGGGGAATTCGCGGTCCTGGATTGACGGCCCGGCCCTCGAAACACAATCCGCAGGGGTGGGTACCTCGGCCCTGGGGCGTTGCGATGCCGGACGGGAAGGACGGCGAAAAAATCTTTATTCGCTTCATGTTCGGTTTGCGGTTTGTACGATGTTCGGGTATAGTTCCAGTGGACACGGTGGCGCGAGGGAGTCCCGCTCGCGTGGTGGCCCTGGGAATCGACTGCCGCAGGGGCCGCGTGCGACACGCGTCGCCCGGCCAGGTCTATCGGCTCGAGGGGCTCGGTGCTGAACGGCTCGTCGCCATTCAGCCCGGGCCCCCTTGGAGCCGGTGGGTTCCGAGGTTGAGCCCCGCCCATGGGAGTCGGCCATCATCCGCCATTGTGTTTGTTTGGTCCCGGCGGCGCGTTTTGCACGTCATGGACTCCGGGTGAGCGTGAGGAAGTCGTTTCCGCGCAGGATGCGGGCTCCAAGGTGCAGGAGGTCGGCGACCCCCTGCGTGGCGAGGCGGGTCCGCGACGCCCCGGGTCTGGCGAGCAGACGAATCCGGCCGGTGGATTTCAGCCGGGCCGCGCCGGTTCCTCCGCCTTGCCGCGGAACTGGCCCTTGCTTATCCTCGGGCCTCAAGGTCTGGAGGGCCGCGCATGGCCCGAAACACAGGAGAACCAACATGGCAGCGAAACGGCGAAGAACCAGGATCAGCCGGACCCGCAAGACGGTACGCTCGCGCGGGCGCAAAACCATCACGCGGCCGGCGACGCCCCGCCAGACCGCCATTCTCACTTTCGTCCGCGACTACATCCACAAGAATGGTTATTCCCCGACCTACGACGAGATCGCGGACCACTTCGGGATCTCCAAAGTGACCGTCTTCGAGCACCTCACCGTACTCGAGGATCGCGGACTCGTTCACCGCGAGAAGCACAAGGCACGCTCTTTGGAGCTGGCCAATCATCTTGAGTTGCCGGATCAGCGTCCGGGCCGGCTTCGGCTGGTTGGGCGCATCGCCGCCGGCTCTCCCATCGAGGCGATTGAGGATCCGGAAGTCATCGATCTCGATGAGCTCTTTTCCTCTCGCGAGGGGACCTATCTGCTCGAGGTGAAGGGCGACAGCATGATCGAGGACCACATTGCCGAAGGCGACTTCGTGGTCGTCGAGCGACGATCGACGCCCGTCAACGGCGAGACGGTGGTGGCGTTACTGGACGACGGCGAGGCCACGTTGAAGCGCTTCTACCGGGAGCGTGGGCGAATCCGCCTGCAACCATCGAACTCTCGGTATCCGCCGATTTACACCGACTCGGCGAGCATCCAGGGAGTCGTGATCGGCGTCATCCGCAGGAAGAGGTGACGCCCGGCGAACCGCGAGCGAAGGAGCGGGCGCCGCTAGCGCCAGACGGGAGGCGTTGGCCTAGCATAACGGGCCGGAAGCGAGGTCCGCGTGCCCCTGTCCCGCGCGAGGCGGTCCTGAACGCGAAGCGGTTCCACGAGGGCGAACACAAATGCCTGTTCCGTTCGATGCCGCGAGTGATTCCCATCCGGCCGCTATTCCGCCGCCATCTTCGAGCCGGCGCCGCAGGCTTGGCCTGCACGGACAGATACTCATCGGCCTGCTGATCGGCGCCGCTGCCGGGCTGGCGGCGAACTCCTTATGCACTCAGGAGGCTGACGGGACGCCCAATGCGGCCTTGGAATGGACGGTCCGCAACGTGGCGGAGCCCGTCGGCCAGGTATTCATGCGGTTGATCTTCATGGTGGTGTTGCCGCTGGTCTTCTCGGCGCTGGTGCTGGGCATCGCCGGACTGGGCGACGTTCGCCGCCTGGGCCGCGTGGGTCTCAAGACCCTGGTTTACACCGTGGCACTGTCGGCGTGTTCGGTGGTCATCGGCGTGACGCTGGCGAACACGGTTCGGCCGGGCCACCATCTATCCGCGGAGCAACGAGGCGCGCTTCGGCAGCGCTATGCTGCACAGACCGACGAGAAAGTCGCCCAGGCCCAAGCAGGCAAGCCGCTTCGCGACACACTGCTCGACATCATCCCCCGTAATCCTCTTCAGGAAATGGTCGGCGCCCTGGACGGCAGCTCGTCCGGGGGCATGCTGGCGGTCATGTTCTTTGCCGTTCTGTTCGGCATAGCCTTGACGCTGGCACCGGCCAGAGCGGCGCCGGTCATATCGCTCCTGGAGGGCATCTACGACGCCGTGATGGTCATCGTTGGGCTGGCCATGCGCCTGGCGCCCTTCGGCGTGGCCGCTTTGGTGTTTTCTCTGACCTCATTGCTGGGGCTCGAGATCATCCGCACGCTGGCATGGTACGTGGCCACTGTCTTGTGCGGATTGGCCCTGCACTTTCTCGGCGTTTACGGCTTGCTCATCTCGCTCTTTGGTCGCATGAATCCGGTTCGATTCCTGAGGCGTTCCTCGGAGGCGATCGTGACGGCGTTTGCCACTTCGTCGTCGAATGCCACGCTGCCGACATCGCTGCGCGTCGCGGAAAGCCGGCTTGGCGTGCGCCGCGAGATCGGCGGCTTCGTGCTGACGGTGGGTTCGACCGCGAACCAGAACGGCACTGCCTTGTATGAGGGCGTCACGGTGCTGTTTCTGGCCCAGGTTTTCGGCGTAGACCTGACGCTGACCCAGCAGATCACCGTGGCCCTGCTGGCGGTTCTGGCGGGCATCGGCACGGCCGGGGTGCCAGGCGGCTCTTTGCCGTTGGTGGTCATGGTGCTTCAGACGGTGGGCGTGCCCGCCGAAGGGATCGGCATCATCCTCGGCGTAGACCGCCTGTTGGACATGTGCCGAACGACGCTAAACGTCACCGGCGACATCGCGGTCGCCGTCTGCGTGGACCGCTCGGAGCCCGAAAGCCGCCGGCTCGAGGAGCAGGCCCCCATTACCTCGAGCGCGGACTGACGCCGGCGTCAGGGGCTGACGGTCATGAGCAGTGCGGCGAAGGGGGGGATATCGGAAAGGTCCAGTACCTCATCTCCGTTGATGTCGCCGAGCATGGGGTCGCAGCCGGGGTACGCGGCGGCCCAGGCGGCCGGATCGACCAAGGCGAGGACGAACGCTTCCACATCGAATGCATCAAGTGTGCCGTCGCAATTGAGGTCGCCGAGGAGCGGGCAGGCGGTCCAGGCGGCGATCTTCGGGGCGCTGAGGCCACCCGCCGTCATGAACCGTCCTCCGGCAACCAGCACCGACCCCGCGGGGCCGTCGCCGTCAGGATCAAAGCTGGTCAAGGCCATCACGTAGTGATCCATCCCATCGCCGAGGCTCCACCATGCCCGCGTGTTCCATTTGGCGATGCGGTACGCGGGGTTGCCGCCGGCCTTGGTGAAGTAACCGCCTACATACAGCGCAGGCGGATGTGGTCCGGGGCCATCGTCGTCATGGGCGTGGGCCGCGTGGATGATGCCGTTCATGCCGGCACCGAGGGCGGACCAGGACGAACCGTCCCATCGGGCGATCTGGTTTACGCGGATGCCGCCGGCGTGCCAGAACATGCCGCCGACGTAGAGTGCGGGCAGGCGAGGCCCGGCTCCGTCGTCATCGAAGACGGCAAGGGCGTAGGCTTCGTAATCGACGCCGCTGCCCAGGGCAGACCAAGTCACGCCGTTCCACTTGGCGATGTTCTTGGCGGCAACGCCGCCCGCGGTCGTGAAGTAACCGGCTGCGTAAAGGGCGGGCAGATTCGGGCCCGAATCGTCGTCGTCCCAAACGTGCAAGGCGTACACATGGCCGGGGCCGGAGGTGCCTCCGCTGACGGGGGACCAGGCGGTTCCATTCCATTTGGCGACGCGGCTGGCGGGAAGTCCGCCGTCTTCGGTTAAGTAACCCCCGGCATAGAGGGCTGGCGGGTTGGGGCCGGGAACATAATCATCCCAGACGACCATCGACAAGATCCAGTTGTTGGTGCCGGAACCCACGGCTGACCATGAAGTGCCGTCCCACTTGGCGATGTTATTCGCCGTGACGCCCCCGGCCGTGGTGAAGCTGCCGCCCGCGTAGAGGGCGGGAAGATTCGGGCCGGTCCCGTCATCGTCGAAGGTTGCCAGGGCGAGGATGCCGAAACCGTCCATGCCGGTGCCCAAGCCCGCCCAGGTAGTGCCGTCCCATTTGGCGATCTTGGCTACGGGCTTGCCGTCGGCGGTGTTGAACTGTCCGGCTGCGTAGAGCGCTGGCGGGTTCGGCCCGTCGTCGTCGTCGTGAACGATCACGGCGCGCACGTAGTCGTCCATGCCGGCGCCGAACGGAGACCAATGCGGTTCGCAGGGTTCTCCCAGCACGGTCGGCGAGAAGGCCAGCAGGAGTAAACCGACCGCCGCCGCTCCTAGGCGAGTAAACATGCTTCCGCTCCTCCGCCTCCCTGGGGTTGTCGTCGCAGTCTATTGTAGCGACTCAGCGGGCCAGGACTCGGCAAAGCTGGGATTTGAACCTGCGGAGACGGCAGGTCGCGACAGAGAAACATCGACAAAACAGGCTTGCAGGTGAGGGCTGCATTCGGCTGTCCTGCTTACGCGCGAGGCTCTTTTCGGACTCTGACCCCCATTTCTTGGCAGGACTCCACATCGAGCAAGGAAGGCCGGATCTGTCGCTTAAGATTCGATCAGCAGTACTCCGGTTCCGTTGATCTTGTCTGCTTTGAGGTCCTGTAATGAGCGGTTGGCATCCTTGAGCGGATACACGGTCGTATGAGGGTGGATGGGGATGGCCGCGGCTTCGCTGAGCAGGTCCCGACCATCCTCGCGCGTGTTTGCGGTCACGGAGTGGATGTCTCGTTCGTAGAAGATGCATTGCTCGTAGTTCATCGCAGGGATGTCGGTCATGTGAATGCCGGCGAGAGCGAGGGTGCCGCCTTTTCGGAGGGCCTGGAGGGCCGTGGGTACCAGGCAGCCGGCGGGGGCGAAGATGATGGCACTGTCGACCTTTGCGGGCATCTCGGCGGGATCCTCACCTACCCAATCGGCGCCCATCTCGCGAGCGAGGCGGCGGTGGCTTTCGCCGCGAGTAGCCACGAAGACGCGGCACGATCGGTGCTTGGCGATCTGCAGGACCACGTGAGCGGACGATCCGAAGCCGTAGAGGGCCAGTATTCCGCCTGGAGGCAGATGAGATCGCCGGAGGGCTCTGTAGCCTATGATGCCGGCGCAGAGCAGGGGTGCCGCGCTGACGTCATCGAAACACGCCGGAATTTCGTAGGCAAACTCCTCGGGGACGAGGGCGTACTCGGCGTAGCCGCCCTGGGCGTGATAGCCGGTGTACCTTGAGGTTTCGCACAGGTTCTCCTGCCCGGCAAGACAGAAGACGCAGCCGCCGCAAGTGCGCCGCAGCCAGGCAATCCCGATGCGCATGCCCGTCCTCAATCGGCGGCAAGCCTGACCGATCTCGTCCACCAAGCCGACGACCTGATGTCCTGGGATGATCGGCAGGGTGGCCCGCGGCAGGTCGCCTTCGATCATGTGCAGATCGGTCCGACAGATGGCACAGCACTTGACCTTGACGCGGACTTCGGTCGGGCCGGGGTGCGGATCGGGTAGCTCGCGCATTTTCAGGGGATGGCAGTGGATCGGGGCAATGTCATCGAGAACCATCGCTTTCACTGTTGAGCCTCCTGGAGAACCCGGTTGGCGCGAGCATCGTACTGCGGGGCCGGCGATTTGACAGGGCCAGAGCTGAGGGAGCAGCGGGGGGCTTTGTTTCTTCCAAGAGTGGGAGGCTGCGGGAGGAGGGTGACGGAGCAGTGGCCTTCCGTTACGCTTGGGTCCAACGTTCGGCTGCGGGCAAGCCCGCCGACGACGCGACGGACGATGAACGTGTCGCAGCTTGTTCCAAACAGGTTCCTGTTCAGGTTTGAATTTCCGTTGTATCGGTGCGGGCGGGCTCCGCGGATTGACGGGCGGGCGGAGGATTGGGATTCGCGTTTTCTCTTGCCGCCGCTGCACGAGCTTGACGAGGAGAAGGCGATCGGGCTCGTGTATGCCTCGTGGAACGAGGCGGGGCTGTATGTCGCCTGCCGGGTCGACGGGAAGAAGCAGCCGCCGCAGTGCGAGCCGGCGAGGTTTTGGAGGTCTGACGGGCTTCGACTGATGACCGACATGCGGGATACGCGGACGATCCACCGAGCGACGCGGTTCTGCCGGCAGTTTTATTTCATGCCCGCGGGAGGCGGGCCGGAGCGGGATGATCCCGCGGCGGGCGCTGCCGCGATCCATCGGGCGACGGAGGAAGCGCCGGCCGTGCCGGTGGGGACGCTTGCGATTGCCGCTCGCGTGCATGACACGGGTTACTCGCTGACGGCCCATCTGCATGCCAGAGCGTTGCACGGGTTTGACCCGGCTGAGCATCGGCGAATCGGCTTCTTCTATATTCTGGAAGACGGCGAGCTGGGGCAGCAGTCGTTGACGGTGGGCGACGATCTGAACTGGTGGGTCGATCCAAGCACATGGCCGACGGCGGTGTTGGTAGAGGGTTGAACGCCGAGGCTCGAGCCCACGGACCAAGACCGGTTTGGGGACGAGCAATGCTTCGCACGCTTCTCCGGCTTCCTCGTCGGTACACTCTGATACTGCTGCGTGGGGAAAGGGCGGGGGCGAAGAGAACCTGCCCTGGCCGACGCTTCTAACCGGAGCGTGGCCACCAGGCACTGCTCCGGTTCATGGTAATTGGCGGGTCTCTCTGGAGCAGCATCGTGATGCTCGCGCATCATCTCAATCGTCTCCGGTCGTCTTAAGGACCGGATGTTCACACCGTTGAGCAGTACCCCCCTCAGATTGGGCCTGACTTGCCGGGGTATCGTGCGCCGCTGATTATTACACCCGGGTATATCCGGCGTACAAGGGCATGTTTCGGGTTGGCTGCGGCCACCGCGCCGCGGAGCGATTACTCTCTGGCCAGGCGGAGTTGGGTTTGAGCGCGTTCGATAGCCTTGCGGCGGTCGGCCACGGCGTCTATGCCTGCGTTACTCATCTGTTTGGCTTCGGCAAGCGCTTTCTGGGCGTCGGCGCGAGCGATGTTCTCGGCGCTGGTGGCGCGTTCGGTGAGGATGGTGACCTCATTGTTGAGCACTTGGGCGAAGCCGCCATCGACGTAGAATTCGCGGGAGCCCGCGTCCAAAGTGTCGACCCGCAGCGTGCCGATGCCCAGCTCGCAGAGCAAGGGGGCACGGTCCCTCAGGATGCCAATCTGTCCGTCGTGGGCGGGGATGACAACGGCGGTGGCAGCTGCCTGAAACACCTTCTCTTCCGGAGTAATGACCGAGCATTGAAGTGTTTTGTCCGCGGCCATGCCGGCCTTATACCGCAGTGAGTCGGCGGAGGCAAGATTACCTGGGCGCAGACGCAGGGTGGTCGAGCGACTACTCCCCCCGCTTGGCTATGGCGGTAAGACAGCCGACTCCGCCGGTGGGGTACGTCTGGTGACACTCCGCCAGCTGCATTCGCCCCCCGAATCCTCGCCAGCCGCGGGGGGCAGAAGCGGCTCGGGGGCCGATGCAGCCAGGGGGAGCGCTGGTGCCGGGTTATAATGCCGCCAGAGCATGCAGGCCCGGGGCAGGCGGCGTCCCAAAATCCCGATTGACAGAGTTTTCCGCGCCTTTAAAATAGTCTTTTCGCTCCAGAGGCCGTCCTCGAGGAGGGCGGATCAGGTCTGCTCTTCGAAGCTCTTCCCGGAGATCAGTCGGAGAAGAAGCGACAGGTGCGGGAGCGCCGTTAATGTTATGGCACGGGTGGTGTTGAGCGAGGTCTCGAAGGTGTACCC
>CAYYBO010000076.1:0-3216 GCA_964470125.1 uncultured Planctomycetaceae bacterium
TTGGCTACACCGAAATCAGTGCCCTGAACGGCATCCATGGGGATATGGGCATGGATTTCGGCGTGCTCAGGCTAAAAAAAGGGCAGACTTTTGTAGATGACCGGCCTTTGGAGAAGGCCTATCTGTTGGTATACGGGGAAATCCTACTCACCGCCGGAAAGGACGAGAAGCTTTTTTCCCGGGCCAATTGCTTTGACGCGGGCCCTTTCGTGCTGCATGTTGACAAAAATACGCCTGTCACCCACCGGGCCGCCGGCGGGATAGCGCGGGTTCATTGTGCCGATGAACCAAGGCGAGCCTGGCGGCTCGGTGCCGAAGGGATCGTGGCCCAGGCCCAGGGCATGGCCAAGCTCGTGCGTGGCTACCAGCAGCAGTGAGTAGCCCTCCGTTGCCGGGTTACTGATCATTGCGCAGGTTGGGTTGGGGTCGAATGTCCAGCCGACGCCGCCGGGCAAGGGACTGTATGCCTGGTCCATGTCGTACCAGTATGCCCCGTTGTTGACCATCCAGGTGGCGGCCAGCACCCCGGGATCGAGTTCCGCTGCGATGGTGTCGTTGTAGCCGTCGTAGTGATCGAGATAGTCGACGCCGTTGGGGTCGTAGTAGTATACGAAGTCACAGGCCGGCACCATCGTCCACAGACCCATGCCCGCGAGCATCAGCAGTTGTTCGTCCGACCCATCCGGGAAACTGTTAGGCGAGAGGTATCGCAGGCTTTGCTTTCCGGCCCAGACGACTCTCGTACCGCCGTAGGCGTAATAAGAGAAGCCCTCCGCTCGATCACCAGAGATCATGACCGCGGCGGAAACCGTTAGGAGAAAGCCGGCAGTAAGTTTGAAGAAGGTTCTCATTGTCGGGCCTCTCCCTGCTCGGTGGCGGGCTGACGGGGCGTGCCCGCCGTCTGTTTGGCTTTGTCAGCTCCTCGCAGCGTGGGTTTGTCCTGCCTGCCGGGCCTGTCGGCGGCGCTGGTGCGTGAGGCATGCCTGTCGGCTTGCTGAAGCCGCAGGCCGAAGCGAGGCGTGCCGAACACAGGCCGGCCGGCGGATTCCTCCAGTGCGTGCGTTTTGCTGGCGTTCAGAATCGGCTGGATCATCGCCTTGAAATCCGCCAGGCTCATAGCCTCCCCACGATTCGATATCGCTTGCGCAGTCGTCTTCACCCGCACGCCATTCTCGGCCGCGAGATGCTGCCGAACGCTGACGCTGTCTCTGCCGACAACCTGTACGAAGCCGTCACTGCCCACGCCCTTGACGGGCTCCAGGCCGGCGGTATGGACGCGCTCCACTCCGTCGGCCCCGGTCTGCACCCGAAATCCGCCTTGCGACAATCCAACGACGGGGAACGTCTTGTACGTCGGCAGAATGAACAACACCCACTTCTCGCCCGCCGCCAGAACGGGCGCATCGGCGATTCGTAGGCCCCACTCATCGACCGTCCCGCCGGGCACAAGCAATTTGAACGTCGAGGACGAGTCGGCCAGACGGCCCTTGAGGTACTCCACGTGGTTGAGCGTGACTTCTGATTCGATCCTCCTTGGATTGTCCGCCCAGTAGGAGCGCACGGAAGCGACCTCGCCAATGATGACCTGTCCGGAAAGATCGGCCATCTCGGTTATGGTCATCGGTATCACGGTGCTGGCCTGAGCCGTGCCGCATACCGCCAACAGGGCGAAGAAGGCGATGGTTGGTGCGGAGGCTTTGCGGCCGCCGCGCTGCCGACACGTGATTCGCATGATAGTGCTCCTTAACCCCGAGATCGGAATCCTGGAGGTTCGCGCTTGGCTTCGGACCGTCTGCCCAACAAGAGCCGCTGTAGCCCCCCGTTCCGGCCCCCTAATCACCTCATCCTACGAGATATCGGCCTGTTAAATCAAGGCGACGGCGTTGCGGCAGCCTCTGGGGCGGCTGGTTCCACGTCGATATAGGTCATCAGGAAAGTGCCCAGTAGTTTGGGGTGATATGAGGTGATTGCCGAGCCGGCCGGCTTGGCCTTGGCCCGTACGACCCAGGTACCGCTCCATTGATCGTGCGTGGTCTGGCGGCGCGGGTTCCGCAGGGAGTCGAAGTAGGAGATGCCCAGGAATATCGTGGCGGGTACCGCTATGAGAAAGCGTCGGAGCAGGGTCCGCATGCAAGGCGGCTGCCCCGCCTTATCGACTACGCGCGTCCGCACCAGACGATGGCCGACGGTTCCACCCCGCGTGCGCCGAAGGGGCACATGATAGGTGATGCACAGCGCGAGCCAACCGAGGACCAGTGGCACTTGCACTGGTTTCATGAACTTATTGATTTGCCGCTGCGTCTCAACGGTGCGGGCCTGCGAGCGTATTTCCGCGGGCACTAAAAGAGTTGCGGCCCCCGCGCTCATGCCAGTCAGCAGCGCGACCAGTAGAGCCAAATCCACCACGCAGGCCACCACTCGTTTGAGAGGATGAGCATAGTCGCGCAGATCGAAGTAGACACCGTCCGGCTTCGCAACTGAGCTCTCGGTCATGGCGGCACTATACCCTCACTGCCAGCCGAGCGCAACCAGCCCGGTGCGAAGCGTCGCGATGGTTCCGCCCACTAACACTGCATGTAAACACTGCGTTATGGTGAGCGCCCCCGGCGCATCGCGCTGCGGGGGGCCGTCGTCGTGCGTGTCTAAACGGACCTATCCAGTCCGTTCGCAACCCAGGCGGGCTTGGCTGATGAGAAACGGTGTGGGTCGCGATGGAGCCTCCAACGTGCCGCGATCGGGTCCGCATTGTGGACCTCGGTGGCGTAACTCTTTGCGTACACGGAACTCCATGTAGAATCGGAAACTCTGGAGGCATTTAATCGATGAAAGCGACTGGGCGCGAGGCCCTTCGCATCAAAATCGTTTCAGTTGCGGTTGGTGGCCGGCTGCTGGTGGAGCGAAGGCGGCGCTGGCCCCGGCCCGTTTTCGTTTGACATTTCGGGGGAGAACCGTTATATTGCGCTCACCCTGGAGGGGGAGAGGGATCCGGTCCCCAGGTGGGTGGAAGGGAGCTGGCATTATGGGGATCCGCTCGCG
The DNA here is from genome assembly GCA_964470125.1 of uncultured Planctomycetaceae bacterium. Taxonomy (GTDB): domain Bacteria; phylum Planctomycetota; class Phycisphaerae; order UBA1845; family UTPLA1; genus DATKKX01. The sequence goes on from CAYYBO010000076.1 coordinate 3,037, forward strand.
AGAGCGGGTCCCTTATGCTTTTGCGGCATTCTTGGCGCAGAGCAGGGCGGCGTTCGAGCCTTGGAGAGGTATGCAGCCGGGGGGAGTCACGCCACCACAGTGAGCCCATCTCCTACGGCGAAACTCCCGCCCTTTGTGACTGCGCCAACGACCCCAGCGCGACCTGCTTCACTCAGCAGC
>CAYYBO010000076.1:3226-12014 GCA_964470125.1 uncultured Planctomycetaceae bacterium
AAGGTTTGGTCACGCCTGCAATCTCGAGGGTTGCCTCGCCGAGGCTAACTGTTTTACCGACCAGATGGACGAGCGTTTCTGCGTCGATGAGGACGTTGGCCTGGCTTGCATGCCAAAAGAGCACGGTACCGAGTAGACGCACCACCTCCTGCCACTGCGAGCAGGCCAGCAGTCGTACACCTGCCTCCGGATCATCGCAGACGTCGCCGTCTAGGCCGCCACCCTTGATGGCAGTCGCTCGATGGACGATCTTCATGGGCTCGCCACTGCCACTCTTGAGGGCGATACCGAGGATTCTGCCTCTCACGCACCCGCTCATGCTGCAATTTCTCCATATAGCCCAGGTCGGGATACCCGACTGCCCCTTTCTGCAGCCGGTACCGGACGTAAGCCCATAACATGAAAAGGTATGTTTCGCCAGTGCCGGGCGATGGCGAGGCGATCGGGCCGGCTTTCTACCGGCCTCGACCCATCCCCGAGCCCGCCCATCTTGCCCTGGCTGAAGCCGGACCCGCTTCCGGCTGGCTGCTAGATTTCGAGCACCTCGCCGCACTCGTAGCGGGGGGCCAGCCTCAGGGGGAAGGTGCTGCCCAGCCTGCGGCGATGCGCTGCCAGGGCGACCGCAGGTCGGTTGTTCTCCTCGCTGAGATGGGCGATGGCTGCCCACTGGAGCTTCCGGGCCGAGCAGTGACCGAGCAATTCGGCGGCCTCCAAGTTGGAGAGGTGTCCGCCGGCGCCGGCGATGCGGGCTTTTAGCCACTCCGGATAGGGTCCCGCGTGGAGCAATTCCGGATCGTAGTTGCTCTCCAGATAAGCCGCATCAACGTCTTCGAGGGCTGACCGGAGCGAAGAAAAGGGGTGGCCGAGATCGGTGAAGATGCCCAGCCGCTTGGAGTCGTGCTCGACGACGAAGCAGACGGGGTCGACGCCGTCGTGAGGCGAGGAGAAGGTGTGCACGGTCACGTCTTGGAAGTGGAGGGCTTCACCGGCGCGGAAGGGTCGAACGTCGCCTATTGGACCGAGGAAGGCGTCGACGACCCGGTACGTCGGTTCGGTGATGTAGACGGGCAGTCCAAATTTGCGGTGGAAGATACCTGCCGAGCGCGTGTGGTCGGAGTGGTCGTGCGAGATGATGAGAGCGTCGCAATCGCGGATGTCCCGCTCGCGGGAGGCCATTCGCAGGGCGGCCTGCCTGCCGCTGATGCCGGCGTCGAAGAGCAGGCGGACGTCGCCTGCCTCGACATAGATAGAGTTACCGTTGGAGCCGGACTGCAGGGAGAATGTAATCACGCTGGCCTGTGGTATATAAGGAGCATGCAGGGGACGCAAGCGTCATATCGCGGCCGAGACGATCTGCACCGCAGAAGGCGAGAATGTGGATTCCGGAGTAGGAATGCAGGTTACTGGATGCTCCATATGGCTTCCGGTTAGCCGGCGGATGGCGGTTCCTCCGCCGATTGATGCGTATAGTGTGAAGGTGCTAGGGGCCGATTGCCGAATCAACATCAAGACAATGCGGGGCTTGCGTGGTTTCCGGACTGAACGATTCACAAACGACCAATGGGTCAGGTGGCGGTGACATGTTGAATGTTGTTCACGTTACGCACGAGGCGGTTCACAAGATCGGCGGCATCGGTTCGGTTATCGAGGGCTTGGTGACTTCTCCGGTCTACGCGCGAGCGGTGGGTCGCACGATTCTGGTCTGTCCGCTGTTCAGCACGGCTGGGGGTGTGGAGTCCCGGTTGGGCCCCGGGGGGGAAGTCCTCTACTCGTCTGTGGACGGCCGGACATCGCATCAAATGGCGGAGGCATTTCGTGAAATCCAGCAGCGCTACCATGTGGGATTGGTATACGGCCGCCGCTTGATACGGGATCCGCTGAGCGGAGTGGAGGAGCGGCCGGAAGTACTGCTGGTCGACGTAAGCCACGCGGCGTTGGAGCCTGTGGCGATCCTGAAGTCGGGTTTTCACCGGGCGTTCGGGATCGTCTCAACACGGTACGAGCACATCTGGGACTACGAGCAATGGGTGCGATTGGCCGAGCCCGCCTTGGCGGTGATTCGGGCGTTGGGCGCAGCGTCCGGTTCGGAGGATTGCGTCGTGGTGGCCCACGAGTTCATGGGGATGCCCACGGCGCTGGCTGCCAAGCTGCACCCCGACTGGGGCATGCGGACGGCCTTCTACGCCCACGAAGTGTCGCCCATCCGCAGGTTACTTGAGGATCACCCAGGCCATGACGTGACGTTGTACAACGTCTTGCGGCTGGCGAGGGAACAACACCTGCACGTGGGCGACGTGTTCGGCGATCAGTTCGGCTACTACCGCCACGCGTTGGTGTCGAGTAGCCGACACCTTGACGTCACGCTTGCCGTAGGCGACAGCGTGGTTGACGAATTGCGGTTCCTTGGTCCGGAGATGGCTCGATCGGACATCCGGCTGGCGTACAACGGCATCCCGGCGCAGAAGATCACCGTGCAGGACGCGATGGTGAGCAAGGAGCGCCTCCGAGGCTATATCGCGGGGCTCCTGGGCGATAAGCCTGATTACGTGTTCACGCACGTGACGCGCATGGCCTCCAGCAAGGGTCTGTGGCGGGATGTGAGCGTGATGCGGCACATCGAACGGGAGTTTCGGCGGACGGGCGAGACGGCGGTTCTGCTGGTGCTGTCTACGGAGATCGGCGGACCGCGGCGCAGAGAGGACATCCTGCACATGGAGCGGTGGTGGGACTGGCCGGTTGCCCACCGCGAAGTGCGCCCCGATCTATCCGATGGTGAGGCCATTTTCCATGCCGGAGTGCAGGCGTTTAACGCCCGCTCGCGCAACTGCAAGATTCTGTTCATCAATCAATTCGGCTTCGATCGGCAGACGTGCGGCGATCGGATGCCCGAGGACATGGAGTTCTGGGATATCCGCAAAGGCAGCGACGTGGAGTTCGGGCAGTCGACATACGAGCCGTTCGGCATCGCCCAACTCGAGGCCTTGTCGTTTGGGTCGCTCTGCGTGGTCAACCGCGTTTGCGGCTGCGCGGGCTTTATCGCTCACGTGGCGGCGGGGGGGGAGTGTCCCAACGTCATTGTCGCGGACTACGCGGCTTCGACGGTCGCGCCGGATGTTATCAGCAGTTACCTTGAGCTGACTCGCGAAGCCCGCACGGCGTTTGACGAGCAGGTGGCAGCGAGAGTGGGCGCGGAAGTGCTCCGGCGACTGCCGAGAACGGCGGAGCAGAAGGCCGCCTTCGTCGGGCGCGGCTACGAGCTGGCTCGTCGAATGAGTTGGGACGTGGTCGCCCGAGACTACTTCCTCCCGGCTATGCGAGATATCACCGTCAAGGCGCGGGTGCCGGTGGCAGTGTGATCTTGCCGCTTGCTGGGTCGTACATTTCCTGGAACGCGGGCTGCCGGAGGCCGGGTGCTCGAACAAGGTCTCATCCCGGCGCCAAATGCCGTCGCGTCTGCGGTTATCTATCACACCTGGGCCCTCCGGTTTGATCCGAATGCGAGATCTCCGTCGAACTGGTGCCGGCGCCGTTTGATCGCGACGGCTTGGTGGGAGGCCGTCTCTCTCGGCAAGCGGCTCACTGAAGATCGAGGTGGAGGGCGATAGGCCGCTCGGGTCTCAATATGGAAGGCGGTTGGACCGTGTTGCGGCGCTGGCGGGGCAGGGGGCATGGGCTTGACGGCGTTTGGTGTCCGGGTCGGCATGGGGTAAGTTGGCGTGGGCAAAGTGGGGGGCGGTTTTTCCGCCGTGAGAGTACCTTTGGGGTTGCGTTCTACCCTCCGGGCGGGCCGGGAGCCGGAATAACCCTGTCCCAGAGACCAAAGCAACAAAGGAGAAGGCTGAGATGTTTCGCAGGCTAGGATGCTGGACTGTGGCGTGGGCTCTTGTTCTGGTCATCGCGGTCGTACCGACCATGGGGGCTGATAAGCCCATTGTTGCCTTCTTCGAGTTGAAGGGGCCTCTGCCGGAGGCTCCGGATGCGTTCGGGCTGGGAGCGCTGTTCGGCGAAAAGGCCCCGTTGAACATGTTTGACCTGACGGAGAAGCTTCGCCAAGCCCGCCGTGATGACGACGTCCAAGCGGTGATCTTCGACATCGAGCAAGCCCAGCTTGGCATTGCGCAGATACAGGAATTGCGCGGCCAGTTCGAGGCCCTTCGGGCGGCGGACAAGGACGTGCTGGTGTTCTGCGAGGGCCTGACGAATCGAACGCTATTCCTGGGCTCGGCCGCCAGTCGGCTGGTTCTGATGCCGACCGGTGAAGTCATCTTCAACGGCATCTACAGCGAGGGCCTCTACTTCAAGAACCTGTTGGACAAGATCGGCGTGCAAGCGGACATCCTGCACTGCGGGGCCTACAAGTCAGCCGGCGAGCCGCTCTATCGCACGGAGCCGAGCGAGGAGTCTAAAGAGCAGACCAATCGGCTGTTGGATTCGATCTTTGACCAGATGGTGCAGCAGATCGCGGACAGCCGCAAGCTGACTCCGGATAAGGTCCACGAGTTGCTGGACAAAGGCTGGTTCAGCGCTCAAGAGGCCCTGGAGGCCAAGCTGGTGGACCAGATTCAGTATCGCGAGGACTTCATCGCCGGCATCCGCAAGCAGTATGGCCCCGAGGCCGCGGTCGTCCGCAACTACGGCAAGAAGAAGGGACCGGAGATCAACTTCGACAACCCGTTCGCGATCTTCCAGATTTTCTCGGAGGCGATGAAGAGCAAGGAGAAGTCATCCAAACCTGCGATCGCCGTGGTCTACGTGGAAGGGATGATTACCTCCGGCGAGGCCGAGCCGAGCATATTCGGTGGATCCTCGAACGCAGGTTCAACGACCATCCGGAAGGCCATCGCGGACGCGGTCAAGGACGATTCGGTCAGGGCTCTGATCCTCCGGGTGGATTCGCCGGGCGGCTCCGCCTTTGCCAGCGACATCATCTGCGAGGCGACCAAGCGGTTCCGGGACTCCGGCCGGCCGGTGGTTGTGTCCATGGGCGACGTGGCGGGCAGCGGCGGGTACTACGTCTCCGCGCTGGGCGACACGATCTTCGCCGACCCCGGCACCATCACGGGCTCCATCGGCGTTGTTGGCGGTAAGATCGTCACCAAGGGGCTTGGTGACTGGGTCGGCATCACATCCGCGGAGTACAAACGCGGCAAGTTCAGCGACATCATGAACAGCAACCGGCCGTTCACGGATGATGAACGGGCGGTGATGACGAGCTTCATGGATCGCGTCTATGGCGTGTTCCAGGACCGCGTCCGCGAGGGCCGCGGCGACAAGATCAAGGGCGATCTGGAGAGCTTGGCCGGCGGCCGCGTATACACCGGCAAAGAGGCCCTTGCGGTCGGGCTGATCGACCGCTTGGGCGGCTTTGCGGACGCGATCAAGTTCGCGGCGGACGAGGCGAAGCTTGGCGACAAGTATGAGCTGCGTGTGTACCCCAAACCGAAGACTTTGATCGATATCCTGTCCGAGGCGCTGGGCGGCGAGAAACAGGAAGATGAATTTCGGGCCGCTACCCGATTCGGTGGCTTCGCCGGCTCGAAGTTCGCCAGACTTCCCGCGGTGGCGGCGGCGATTGACGCGGTGAAGACCGTTGATCCCGCAAAATCGCGGGCCTTGGAGAATCTGCTGATTCAGATGCAACTTCTGACAGGCGAGAACGTATTGGTAGTAGACTCGAACCTTGCGGCTTTGTGTCCGTAGCAACTGGAGACGGACGCGAAGACCGTTGCCATAAGGAACAGACTCCCACTCCACCCTCTGGCCTGGACGTTCGGGCGCAATGCTTGGACGGCCAGGCCGCTCTTTTTTCGGCGAGGTCGTTTGTGCTTGTGCGGAGGCGCCGCCACCACCGCGCGCGGAGTCGGCATCCCGGGCACCTGCGTTTAAGTCACTTAAATGAGGGTCGGCGCGTTTTGGACGAGCGCTGCTTGACTGCCTCCCCCGGCGACTGCTATTTATAGATTCCGAGGGGCGGACGCGGTGACGTTCGGTTGGCGCGGAAGCTCGGCGGATCTGCTCACGCGGCGATTCAGGATTGCATAATGATGACCACGACGACACAACCATCCAAGACGGAATACCACCTTCAGATTGCAGGGCAGTATGGCGCCCACAACTACCACCCGCTACCGGTGATCATCGAATCCGGCAAGGGCTGCTGGGTCACGGACGTGGACGGCAGGCGGTACCTGGACATGCTGGCGGCGTATTCGGCCCTGAATTTCGGCTACTCGAACGAGCGGTTGATTGCGGCCGCGAGCCGGCAGCTCAACAAGGTCACCTTGACTTCGCGGGCCTTCCACAACGATCAACTCGGCCCGTTCTGCAAGGAATTGTGCGACCTGACCGGCTACGAGACGGCTCTGCCGATGAACAGCGGGGCGGAGGCGGTCGAGACGGCGATTAAGATGGCCCGAAAGTGGGGCTATCTGAAGAAGGGTGTCGCCAAGAACAAGGCCACGGTAATCTGCGCCAGGGGGAACTTTCACGGCCGGACAACGACGGTCGTCAGCTTCAGCAGCGACGCCCAGTACCGCGAGGGGTTCGGGCCGTTCACCCCGGGCTTCAAGCTCGTTCGATTCGGCGATCCTCGGGCACTGGAGAAGGCGATCACGCCGAATACCGTCGCGTTTCTGGTCGAGCCGATCCAGGCGGAAAGCGGCATCAAGGTGCCCCCGGACGGATATCTGCGGGAAGTTCGCGAGATTTGTACGCGGCAGCGGATCCTGTTCATTGCCGACGAGATTCAGACCGGCCTGTGCCGCACGGGTCATCGCTTCGCCTGGCAGCACGACGGGCCGGGGGCGAGGCCGGACGCCATGTGCTTGGGCAAGGCGCTGGGCGGCGGCGTGCTTCCGATCTCGGCGGTGGTGGCCGCCCGAGAGGTGATGGATGTGTTCAGGCCTGGTGATCACGGCTCCACCTTCGGGGGCAATCCTCTGGCTTGTGCGGTGGCCCGAGCGGCAATCGAAATGATCCGGGACGAGGGCCTGGATAAGCGGGCGACGGAACTGGGGCCGTACTTCCGGGCCCAGTTGGAGGCGGTGCGGGCGCCGGCGGTGAAGGAGGTTCGTGGGCGCGGCCTGCTGATCGGCGTGGAGATCAAGCCGCGATATCCCAAGGCGAGGTGGTTCTGCGAGAAGTTCATGGAGGAGGGCATTCTGTGTAAGGACGCCCATGAGGATGTCATCCGTTTCGCGCCGCCGCTGGTTATAGAGAAGGACGATATCGACTGGGCGATGCAGAAGATCGGGCCGGTGTTGTTGTCGGCGGAGCGCGAGAAGTGATGGTGGATGCCGAGAACGGTGAACCCTTGCCGGAGCCTCCGCATTCACGCGGGGGCTGACGGAAGCGCGGCATGGATGCGGCGGCTCGGGCGAACGACTCAGGCAATCAGGTCAAAGTTGTACACGGTTTGGAAATAGACGAGAGACGGTGGCATGACGACTGAGACGAACAAGATTAACGTGATCATCATGGGCGCGGCGGGGCGGGACTTTCACAACTTCAATTGCTGCTATCGCAACGACCCTCGCTATCGCGTCGTCGCCTTCACGGCGACGCAGATACCGAACATTGAAGGCAGGACGTATCCGGCCGAGTTGGCGGGCAAGCTCTATCCCGAGGGCATTCCGATCTACGCAGAGGAGGAGTTGGAGGGATTGATCCTCAATCACAAAGTCGAACTGGTGGTCTTCGGCTACTCCGACGTACCGTTCGAGTACGTGATGCACCAAGGGGCCCGGGCCAACGCCGCGGGAGCCAACTTCCAGATGATCGGCGCCGCCCAGACGATGCTGCCGTCCAGGAAACCCGTGATCGCGATCTGTGCCGTCCGGACGGGCTGCGGCAAGAGCCAGACGACTCGCAAAGCCGCGGATGTACTCAAGTCCATGGGCAAGAAGGTGGCCGTGGTGCGGCACCCCATGCCCTACGGCGACCTTCGTCGCCAGGCTTGCCAGCGTTTCGCCGAACTTGCAGACATGGACCGGCACGAGTGTACGATCGAGGAAAGGGAGGAATACGAGCTGCACATCGCCAACGGGAACCTCCTCTTCGCCGGCGTCGACTACCATCAAATCCTCGCTGCCGCCGAGAAAGAGGCGGACGTGATTCTATGGGACGGCGGCAACAACGATCTTCCTTTCTATAAGCCAGACTTGCTTATCACCGTTGCGGACCCACACAGGCCGGGGCACGAGGTTGCCTACTATCCCGGCGAGACCAACTTCCGGCTCGCCGATGTGATCCTCATCAACAAGGTCAACACCGCCAAGCCCGCGGATATCGAAACGGTCGAGGCCAACGCCAAGCGGATCAACCCGGGGGCCAAGGTGGTTCGGGCGGATTCGAGCATCGGCTGCGACAATCCAGGCCAGGTCAAGGGCAAGAAGGTGCTGGTCGTCGAGGACGGCCCGACGCTGACCCACGGCGAGATGGGCTACGGCGCCGCCCACGTTGCGGCCAAGCAGTTCGGTGCAGCGAGCATCGTCGATCCGCGGCCGTACGCCGCCGGCACGATCAAGGGCGTCTTCAAGAAGTACACGCACCTGACGGACATCCTGCCGGCGATGGGCTACGGCAACGCCCAGATCGCGGACCTGGAAGCGTCGATCAACGCCACGCCGTGCGACCTGGTCCTGATCGGCACGCCGATCGACCTGACCAAGCTCGTCAAAGTGAACAAGCCGACGGTGCGGATCAGCTACGAACTCGACGGCGCCGGCGCGGCGGTGGTGGAAGAGACCATCCGGCGGCACCCGAAGCTGGCGTGAATCCACGTTTTCTG
>CAYYBO010000076.1:12024-13870 GCA_964470125.1 uncultured Planctomycetaceae bacterium
CGACAAATCCAAAATATTAGAGATTTTGTGTGTGTGAACATGGCGACATACCTCAAAGGTCGCAGCGTTGTTTCGATCAAGGACCTTACGATGGACGAGCTGCGGCTCGTTCTGGAGACGGCCACGGCGGTCAAGCGGTCGCCCGGCGAGTACCGGGCCCGGTTCGCGGACAAGACGCTGGCCATGATCTTTCAGAAGCCGTCGCTGCGGACGAGGGTTTCGTTCGAGGTTGGGATGACCCAGTTGGGTGGCCACGCCATTTATCTGGCCCCCTCAGACATCTCGCTTGGCAAGCGGGAGACGACGGAGGACATCGCCATCGTCCTGTCCCGATACGTCGACATCATCATGGCCCGCGTGTTCGGCCATAACATCGTCGAGGACCTCGCCAAACACTCGACCGTGCCGGTGATCAACGGCCTGTCGGACTACGAGCATCCTTGCCAGGCCTTGGCGGACTTGCAGACCGTGTTGGAGCGGCGGGGCCACCTGGCGGGCTTGGACTTCGTCTTTTGCGGCGACGGCAACAACGTGGCCCATTCGCTAATGTACGGCGGGGCGCTGTCTGGCATGAACGTAACGGTGGTGACACCGCCGGGGTACGAGCCGAAGGCTGGAGTGCTTTCGGAAGCGCAGGAGATCGGATCGGCCACGGGGGCTAAGATCAAGGTCAGCAATGACCTGGCCGGCTCGGTGAAGGGTGCGGACGTGATCTACACAGACGTTTGGGCCAGTATGGGTCAGGAGAGCGAGGCCGAGAATCGCCGCAAGCTGTTTGCGCCGTACCAAGTCAACGCTCAGGCCCTGGCCCAAGCGGATCGCGACTGCGTGATCCTGCACTGCTTGCCGGCCCACTACGGCGAAGAGATCACCTACGACGTGACCCGCACGAAGAACTCGGCGATTTTCGACCAAGCCGAGAATCGCCTGCACGCGCAGAAGGCTCTGATGCTGCTCCTGGCAGGGCAGTGAAAGGCCGCGCGGCGTCGTTGCCGGAAAACGACGTGATCCAACTTTGGTCTCACACAGCACTTGCGCTGCCCACGAGGCGAAGGAGGCACGGGCCAGCGTGGTCTCGCGTCCGCGGCACGGCAGTGTCAGCGCGGTCGGCACAACCCGCAAAACTTACCTCGCCGTCATTAAGCTAAGATTTGGTCCGATTCTGGCGTCGCCGGATCACGTCCGTAACTGGCTTTTCCCCATAGACTTGCGCCTTGAGCACGGATTCCGAGCGGAACATGCGATGTGGCGGCGTGGTCCTCGGCATCCAGTTTGCTGTTGACCGCGGCAGGAGAGCATGCGAAGGGAAGAGGGGGAGAAGCGATGTCGTGGGGAGAATTCAACCGAGGCGTCTGCATCCCGTTCCTGCTGGCTATAGGATTGACCGCGGGATGTGCGGCGACCAAACCACCCCACGACATCGAGCGGCCGGCCAGGTCCGCGTTGCTCTTTCCTTCTGACCACTCTCTATCATTGGCGACAGAGATCGGCCGGTCTGAGTGGCCGGCAACCTATGGCAACGTGGAGAGCACGCAAGAGACAGTGTTCCTGGAGTACTATCGCGATTATCAGGGACACGAGTCTTTGGAGAGGAACAATCCTCGCCGGCTGTTTCGGAGCTATCGCGTTGGTTTCCAGCAGCGGTAGGCTGACGCCGGACTGTGCGGGGACCGCCCGGTTCCAACGCCGGCGAGACGGATCGATACACAACACTCCTTTTCTGCGGCGGTGCCCGATCGCTAGGAGGCGGTCGGGCACTTTTATTGGGACGGCTTGGCCAGCCGAAGGCGGGTGCTACTTCGTCTACCCTGATAGAGACATCTCGCGGAGACACTCGAGACGGAGG
>CAYYBO010000077.1:0-248 GCA_964470125.1 uncultured Planctomycetaceae bacterium
ATGGCTGGTTTTGGGGGCGCCTCGAAGTGGCTGGTTTTGGGCGCCTCATGACAGTTTCTCTTCGGCATAGCATCCTCGTATTTCCATACGATCTTCTCTGAGCAGGCTCCCGTGATTCTCCAGGTCAAGTGTATGTCGTCAGTTCTTTCAATGTACACGGGACTTCTTGATTGTGTTTGCTGCAAGCGAGGCTCTGATCCCGAAAGTTGCTATACCAACAGTCTTGAGGTCGACAGGGCCGTGTACAT
>CAYYBO010000077.1:258-13865 GCA_964470125.1 uncultured Planctomycetaceae bacterium
GCACCCCACGCGCACGCCGCACTTGGTCTCCCCTGCATTTGAAGTCCTCGAAGGAATACTCACGAGTTGCCAAACGAGTACATGCCTGGCGAGCGCATTGCATGGCCTTGGCCACATTCATGACGGTTACCCGCAGCGCGTCGAACATGTCATCAGTCGCTTTCTTGGGCATCGGCGCATTGAGCGTCGCCGTATTCGTGGTTGGCTTCAAACCTATGCTGAAATCGCAAAAGGCGGTTGTGTGCAATAGGATGGAAGGTCTGCGTTTTCTAGCCTTGCCATCTGTGAACGGCAACATCGACGCCTCCGAGTACGCCGCGTTCGACACCGTCCGCAAGGGCGACTGTACCGGCGACTGGCGGGTCACGCCCGACGACATCCCCTGCTTCGTCTCGGTCCTGCTGGGCTACGACACCGACGCCCGGCACGTCGCCGCCGCCGACATGACCGGCAACGGCGTCGCCGACGGCCTCGACGTGCAGCCGTTTGTTACTGCCCTGCTGGGAGGGTGAAACCGGGTATGCCGCTGGTCGGCGATAGTTTCATACCGTGGTCGTGCAGGCGTGCCAGTGGCGCAGAAGCACGATGACCAACCAGAGGCCGCCGATGGCGTAGCCGCCTGCGGCATACCAATACTGTTCCCTGGGCCACATTTCAGCGATGCTCGTCACCGCGACACCGGCTCCGACGGCGTAGAACAATAGGAATACGAGCAGGAAGCTGAGAAAGAACGCGCGATCCACGTCTCGAAGTCTGCGGCTGCTCTCCAGCCACCTTTCCCAGGTCACCAGTCCCTCAATCTTGGGTTCGACGTGTTCCTTGAGGTACCGGCCGGCGCGAATGACCGCATTTTGCTCCGTGATGAATGCGAGCATCAGCACCAGCAGCACGAATGGCAGCGATGCCGTTGCGAAGCCGCTCTGAAACTGGCTGGCCGCAAATCCCGCTATGGGCACGAACAGTGTTCCTAAAACCAGGATCGCAAAGGTCCTCGCCTTGCACGCTCTGATTTCCTCTCGCAGGGTCACGTATTGCTGTCGCATGAATTCGTCTTCAGACATGAAAGACTCCTCTGCTCAGATATTCCTCCACCCACGGCTGCTAAAACGTTGCAGCCGAAGGTTTTTTACGAGATAGACGCGGGCACGGCAAGCCCTATGTGCGATATATTGTGCCGTATTATGTGAAGGCAAGCGGGCTGCTGTGGGGGCTCGCCACGCGGCCTTGCCCCTGCTTCCCGGTTGCCCGTCTCCGGCAGAGAGCCGAGAATGGGCGTTTCCGGATGTCCATAGTCGGCGTGCGGCGCGTGCAGGGCACAGCGTCTCGGGACCAAGTCCCTTCGGTTGTCGCTCCTTCGCCGGTGTGTGGGCATCCGTGTGAATCGAGCACCGCCGTGCCCGAAACCGTGGCAAACCGGATTCGCGAACTGCTCAATGCCGGGCAGGTATTGTTCCGTGAAGTGCGGCACGCGCCGACGCGGACTTCGCAGGAGTCCGCCCGTGCCAGAGGCGAGGAACTGAAGATCGGTGGAAAGGCCATGGTGCTCAAGGTCGCCGATGCTTTCCACTTGTTCGTGCTCAGCGCCGCCCGGAAGCTGGATTCAGGCGCCATCCGGCATCACTTTGGGGTGCGGCACTTGCGTTTTGCCACCACCGATGAACTGCTGCAGATGACTGGACTGACGCCTGGCGCGGTGCCGCCCTTCGGCAAACCGGTCCTGCCTTTCGATCTATTCGTTGACGTTTCGATAGGGGAGAACGCTAGAATCGCCTTCAACGCGGGTTTGCCGACACTGTCGATCATCATGAGCGTTGAGGACTACTTGCGCTTGGCCAAGCCGACCGTTTTCAGGTTTAGCCGATACTGAGCTCCTTTGTCGTGGCGGCGATGGGGCGTTGAGCTGTGGATGGCCCCCGCACTGATCCGCGAGATCACTCCACGGCCAGTTGTCGCCATAGCTCCTCTTCCGCCTTCTGATACCGATCTCGCGTCTGGGCGAGGTCCGCCTGTAGACGGGCCAGATCCGGATCGCTCATGGGGATGTCGCCGCCGTGCAGTTCAGCCAGGGCCTTCAGTCTTGCCACCGCGTCGTCGATCTGGCCGGCCGCCTCCGCGAAACTCCGAGCGGCGTCAAAGATGGCTTCCTGCTTGATCTCCGCCAGCTTCGGCTCGTTGAGCAAACGCCACGGATGGCGCAGAACATACTTGACGCCGGTTTTGATGTGATCCGAGGCCTCCTTGAAGTTCAGCAGCAGTTTGTTGATGTTCTCGCGGTTCAAAACCACGACCTGCCGCGTCGTGTCGGTCACGATGTTGATGTCTTCCAGTGATTCGTTCAGTTGTCTGCCGGCCTTCTTGAAATGGGCCATCAGGCTGTCGGCGTTCGCCGGGTCCGTTTCCGCGGCGATGTTCTGCGAGGTTCGCTCGATGCTCTCAAAAGTTCGATTGATCCGCGGCTCATTGGACTTCAACACCTCGGCGACTGTGCCCAGGCCGTCGTTCATCGCGTCCATCGCCAAGTGGACCTTGCCGAGCAGGACCGTCGGTTTTTGGGTATCCACCTCAGCCCGGAGGGCGGCCGTGGTCGTGCTGATGTTGTCCATTACCTGGTGAATCTTCGCCAGCAAAGTCTCCCGCTCTTCGCTGTTCATTTGCCTGCTGAGCGACGAGGTGACTGCGTTGATGTCATTCAAAGACTGCATCAGCTTGGCCAGCAGCGATGTCTCCCCGTCCGGATCAAGCTGAGACTTGATCTGGCCAAGAAGGCTGTCCGGCCTGCTGGCGTCGAACTCTCCCTGCAGGGCCGCCAGAACCGCTCCAAAACCGCCGGGCTCCGCTCCCTGGATGACCTGTCCTGGCTTGACGGTCTCCTTGGCCTTGCCCAGGTCGATCTTGACGACGCCGTCTCCGCCGAGCGGCGGGCCCTCGGCGAACACCTGGCAGTCGGCGCGAAGCACAAGGCTGCGACTGATCTCCGCCCTTACTTCGACGTAGAAGGCCTCCGTGGCCTCATCCTCGCTCTTCGCCTCAATCGCCTGCGGCAGCAGCGCTGCGCTGACCACCCGGCCGACCTTCTGTCCGCCGACCAGCACCGCCGAGCCCGGCGCCAGAGTGGGCATGGCCGGGGACGATCTGAAACGCACTTGGATGTGCTGCATTTCGCCGCCGACCCGCTGGCTGATCCACAGCAGGACCACGAAGAAGGTCAGCGTGACGATGACCGTAACCAGCCCGACCTTGAATGCGTTGCGTTGTGGGGCCATGATGCGGATTACTCCTCGCCAGTTACCAGCAGCTTCTCATACTCGCTGAGACCCTCGGCATCGGTCAAGGGGCCCACCGTGTGGCCGTTGAGAAACTGGTTCATCAATCGCTCCTCTCGCGTGGCCAGCTTGTCCATGGGCGTGTCGCGCAGCTCCTCAAACTCCTTCCGCGAACCGATCTTCAGCACGCGACCCTTCTCCAGCATGACCATGCGATCGGCGATCCGAAAAGCTGAATCCATCTCGTGGGTGACCACCACGCTGGTGACGTTCAGCTTGTGGGAGAGATCGATGATGAGCTCGTCGATGGCGGCGCTGGTCACCGGATCAAGCCCCGCGGTCGGCTCGTCATAGAATAGAATCTCGGGGTCCATGACCGTGGCCCGCGCCAGCCCGGCCCGTTTCTTCTGTCCGCCGGAAAGCTGTGACGGCATCTTGTCGCGATGCTGGAGCATATGTACCTGTTGCAGCTTGAGCGTGACGACGATGTCCACGATGGAAGGCTCGACAAAGCTGTGTTCGCGGAGCGGCAAGGCGACGTTTTCGGCCAGGGTCATCGAGTTGAATAACGCCCCCCCTTGAAACAGGATGCCGAAGTGCTTTCGGAATCTATTGAGCTCCGCCTCCTTCATACCCACGATATCCACGGGCTCCGCCATGTCCATGGTTCGATAGTAGATGTGGCCCGCATTGACCTGGTACTCGCCGATGAGGCAGTTCAGCAAAGTGCTCTTACCGCAGCCGCTTCCGCCCATGATGATGATGGTCTCGCCTCGATGCACGTCGAAGGTCACATCCTGGAGGACCACTGATTCTTCGCCGTGTGCCGTGAGGAAGCACTTGCGCAGGTTCCGGATCGAGATCACGCACTCTTGGCTTTCGGATCTGCGGGGCTGCTTCATACAGGCGTCTCGCGTCCTGATCTGCCGATAGCGCCTGCCCGGCGCCACGGTGCCCCCATTCTACAACCCGATGAGCCTTTGGACTACCGCGCCTCGCGCGGGGGCCTGGACAGAGCGGGCCTTGCGAACGCGGCCTGGCCCACGGCGAGGAAAAGGGGCCGATCGAAGAGCCTCCGCTTGCCTGGGAGCTGGCCTGCGCGATGCGTCACGGTCGGCGCGGCTCGGTATGCAGTATACGCGAATGCTGGCCGATAAAAGGGAGGCGGTGTTGGAGCCGCGGGGGGGCTTGCGCGCCCCGCGGAGTCGCCCGCCCATCGGTGGTGAGCCGGCCGATCCGGCAGTGTGCCTGCCGCCGTTTGGGTCGGCGGTCGATCGAAGTTCGCGACCGAAAGCCGCCACTTGGCAGGGAGTCTCCGTGGTTCCGCAGAGGCCGATCGTCATCTGTCACCCGGTTTGGAGGCTTGCCCTCGGCGGGCTGGAGAGACAGTTGGCCCATGTCGTCAAGGGCCTGCCCGCCGACCGCTTCGTCCACGTGTTAGTTGTGCGCGGATGGGAGGGCGAACGCTGGATTGATCCCGCCGACTTTCCTTCTAACGTAAGGTTCATTTCCGACGGCATGCTCGGGAAGGATCGCTTGTGGGCTTTTCGATTGGCCGCGATTCTCCGCGAGCACGGCGCCGACATACTCCACGTCCGCGGCTTCTCCATGTTGTTGGATTCGCTGCTGGCCGGTTCGCTTCTCCGAAAAGTCTCCGTGGCATTCAGCTTTCACGGCTTTGAGGAGGCGGAGCACCCGTTCGGGCGATTGCGCAAGAGGCTTTACAGGGCTGCGGTTCTTCGGTGCGACGATCGCTGGGCGGTCAGTCGGACATCAGCCGACAACGTCGCCTCCAGGCTTGGGCTGCCGGCGGCGCGATTCGATGTCATGCCCAACGGCGTGGACGCCTGTTATTACCAGCCGGCTGTCGCCCCTGGAGTGATCCGCCGACGGCTGGACCTGCCGGAGGATCGGCTGCTGATTCTCTCGGTGGGCAACTTCAAGCCTGTCAAGGGCCACGCCGTGCTGCTGGAGGCGTTCCGCCGGCTTGGCAGAGAAGCAGACAGGACCACGCTGCTGTTGGCAGGTCGTGACTACCTCGCCGGCGAATTGCGGCGCTGGGCCGATCAGAATCTGCCTGGCCGCGACATTCGCTTTGTCGGCGAGCAAACCGATGTCCTTCCGTGGTATCAGGCGGCCGACCTTTTCGTGCTGCCCTCGCGTTGGGAAGGGCTCTCTAACGCGCTGCTCGAGGCCATGTCTTGCGCCCTGCCGTCCATTGCCACAGCGGTGGGAGGAAATCGGGAAGTCATCGACCACGGATCATCCGGTTTGCTGGTTCCCCCGGACGATCCCGCGAGCCTCGCTTCGGCGCTGCGCCTGCTGCTTGGCGACGCCGACGCCAGACGGGCGATGGGCCGGGCGGGCCGGCGGAGCATACTCGCCGGCTACTCGATCGAGCAAAGCTTGGAACGGTACGCCCACCGCTATCAGGCTCTCGCCGGAGTCGGGCAGACGGCCTCAGTCGCCGCAAGGCCGGCGGCGTCTGCCGCCGCCAACCAGGGCGTTCGATCGCAGGAAGGGAGAGTGCCATGCTCGCCTTGACCGCCGGCCGGGCAGAATTTGGGCGAGGCCCCCTCGGGCGTCTGGCGATGCTCTACCGATATCGCGAGCTGCTCTGGATGTTGGCTTGGCGCGACATCCGCGTGCGTTACAAGCATTCGCTTCTCGGCGCCGCCTGGGCCGTGCTTCCACCGCTTGCCACGATGCTGGTTTTTACCTTTGTGTTCGGCTCGGTGATCGGTCTCGACAGACAGAAGCTGACCGGCGAGTTGCTCCTGCCTTATCCGCTGTTTGCCTTCAGCGGCCTGGTTCCGTGGACGTTCTTCGCCGGCGGCATGACCGTGGCGGTCAACTCGCTGGTGGCCAACCGACAGTTGGTGACCAAGGTCTACTTTCCGCGCGAGGTCTTTCCCATCGCATCGGTGCTCAGCGCCTTCGTCGACTTCGTCATCGCATCCGCCATTCTGGCAGCGCTGACGGCGGTCTTCCACTTTCTCTCAAATGGCTGGAGTTACAGCTTTCACTGGGCGATCTTCCTGCTTCCTCTAGTAGTGGCCGTGCAGATCATGTTCATGATCGGGCTCTCGCTCCTGCTCTCCATGGCCAATCTGTTTTATCGCGACGTCGGCTTCATCTTCCGATCCGTCATCCAACTGTGGATGTTTGTCACCTGCGTGGTCTACCAGCTCGAAGCCTCCGCCGGCTGGAAGCGGGTCATCATTCAACTGAATCCCATGACGCCGATCGTGCGGGCCTATCGCGACTGCCTGATTCTGGGGCGGTCTCCGTTTGACGCCGCCTTCTGCGGAGCAGCCATTGTCTCTCTGGTGCTCATGCTCATGGGCTGGTGGTGGTTTCGCCGGCGAGAGGATGACTTCGCTGAGAATATCTGACTCTGCGCAAGAAACCAGGCGCGCCCGGCGGACACCTGGCGGCGGCGCTGCTTGCATCCCGGCAAGCCTGCGCTGCTGCTCCAAGTCGTCTACGGCCGTCCTTCGTGCCGGGGGCCTGTGCGACTTCTGCGCCTCTGCCCGCCGCTTTGACCTCGCCAAGTTCTAACTCGTCCGGTACTTCCTTGGCCTCCTCCCGGGGCATAGAATGAAGCCTGGAAAGGGACGGGCTGAGCCATGAGACTTGCATTGGTTGGTCCCCCGCAGGCGGGCAAGACGACGCTTTACTTCGCCATTACGGGTCAGAAGCCGGACCCGGGCCGCGCGGCCGCGGAGCACATCGCATCCCTGACCGTCCCTGACGACAGGCTCAATTACCTGTTCGAGGTCTACAAGCCCAAGAAGCGGGCGCCGGCCCATCTGGAGTTGGTTGACCAGCCGGGTCACTCGCTCGCCGAGGCTCATGGGCAGGCGGCCTTCCGCAAGAGCATGGATACCGTCCGCCGTTGCGACGGCATCGTCATGGTGGTGCGGGCGTTCGGGTCGGATTCCGTCGCCAAGTACCGCGGGCGCATCGACCCCAAGGCCGATCTGGAGGAGTTGCACACCGAGTTGATCTTCACCGATCTGGAGCAGGTCGCTAATCGCATTCAGAAGCTGGAGAAATCGGTCCAGAAGCCCTCCAAGACTCGCGATGAGGAGGCACGCGAGCTTACGTTCATGCACAGGATCCAGAAGGCGCTGGAGGCCGAAAAGCCGGTCGCCGGTGAGATTCACAATGACGAGGAGCGAAGCATCGCCTCCAGCTTCGGCTTCCTCACATTGAAGCCCGTCGTGGTGGTGATCAACGTCGGCGAGAGCGAGGCCGGCCGGCCGCCGCCGTTTCAAGCGCAGCATGCTCAGGAGACGATCGCGCTCTCGGCGGAGATCGAGGCCGAGATCCTCCAGCTTCCAGACGAGGATCGTGCCGCCTTTCTGGCTGATCTGGGTCTCGCCGAGCCGGCCAGCCTCCGCCTGATCCACGCCTGCTACAAGGGCTTGGGCTTGATTTCCTTTCTGACCATTGGGGGGGACGAGGTTCGGGCCTGGACGATCAAGAAAGGGACGCCGGCGATCGAGGCGGCGGGCAAGGTCCACACTGATATGCAGCGCGGCTTCATCAAGGCGGAGGTCGTCTCCTTCGTCGACCTGAGGGCGCACAAAGACTTCAAGGGTGCCAAGAACGCCGGCAAGGCGCGCCTCGAACCGAAGCACTACGTGGTCCAGGATGGCGACGTCATCGACTTTCGATTCAATGTTTAGGCAGTTCAGGACACGAGAGGCTTGTATCATGAAGATTCTGGCATTGCAGGGCAGCCCGAGGACCAAGGGCAATACGCAGACGGTCTTGGATATGGTATTGGCTGGAGCGAAGGAAGCCGGGGCCGATGTGGGGGTTGTCCAACTGATCCGGTTGAAGAACCTGCAGGGCTGCCTGGAGTGTTTTGAGTGCCAGAAGAAGCCGCACGTCCCCGGCTGCCCGGTCAAGGATGAGCTGCAGAAGGTGATCGTAAAGGCCGTGAAGGCCGACCTGGTCATCATGGCCACGCCGGTTTTTTGCTGGTCGCCGGCTTGGCCGCTGAAGATCGCGATGGATCGGTTCTTCTGCACGTTCAAGTTCACGCGGGACGGGACCTACAAGTGCCTGCTGAAGGGCCGCAAACTGGCGGCGGTGATCACGGCCGGTGGCGGCGATGACGGTGGCGCCGACTTGGTGGCCGAGACGTGCAAGCGAATGGCCAAATTCAGCCAGACAAAGTGGCTTGGCGCCTTCGTGGTGGGCAAGGCCGAGAGCCCCGCCGCGCTCCGGGCCGACAAGAAACTAGTTGAACGCGCCCGTGCATTCGGCCGAAAGCTGGCCAAGAAGTAGCACGGCGTAGAGGGCGTCAGTCGCCGAAGCAGGTACCGACGGAGCGGGCGATCTTGACCAGTTCGTCGTCGGGGGCGACAAGTCGTTGCCTATCGGCCACTTCCTCGATCGGGACACTGTTGACTCGCGCCTGCTGCACGACGACCAGGCGGTTGAACACCCCGCGAGCCAGTAGCTCCGTCGCGGCGTGGCCGAAGCGCGTAGACAGCACGCGATCAGCGGCGCAGGGCGTCCCGCCGCGCAGAACGTGCCCGAGCACGACGGAGCGGGTCTCAACGCCTGATCGCGTCTCAAGTTCCTGTTGAAGCACATGGGAAATGCCGCCGAGCCTGACCGGGTCCGGGCTGTCGGCGACAATCCGATCGACCACCTGCTGGCCGCCGATCGGCCGGGCGCCCTCGGCCACGACGACGATGGTGAAGGCTTTGCGGCTTTTCATCCGCTCGCTGCAGAAGTCCTGTATCTTGTTGATGTCGTACGGGATTTCGGGGATGAGGACCACGTCTCCGCCGCTGGCCAGGCCGGCATGGAGGGCCAGCCAGCCGGCGTTGCGCCCCATGACCTCGACGACCATGATGCGATGATGGCTCGCCGCTGTCGTGTGGACTCGGTCCAAGGCCTCGACGGCGGTCTCAACGGCTGTCTGGAAACCGAACGTCACGTGCGTGTGCATCAAGTCGTTGTCGATTGTCTTGGGAACGCCGACACATCGTGCCCCCATCGGGATCAATCCGGCGGCACAGCTCATCGTGCCGTCACCGCCGATGACCACCAAGGCGTCGAGCCGATGCTGCCGGTAATTGGCCATTACTTGATCGCGGACATCCTTGAAAATGGGCTTGCCCTGGTCGTCCTTGTCCACGGCGAATCGACTGGGGTTGGCCTTGTTGGAGGTGCCGAGGATCGTGCCGCCCTGCGTGAGGATGTTGCTCACGTCCCAGCGGGACAAGGGCCGAACGCGGTTTTCGATCAAACCGAGAAACCCGTCTTCGATACCGAAGCACTCCCAGCCATAGTCAAACATGGCGGTCTTGGCGACCGCGCGAATGACCGCGTTGATACCCGGGCAGTCGCCGCCGCCGGTCAAGATGCCGATGCGCGTGATGGGGCCGTTTGACATGGACAGTGATCTCCTGAAGAGCAGGTTCTGACGGCGGATTCCGTGAACCCAACACGTCGGCGGGAGTCTACGTCTGGCGAGCAGACGCGTCCAGACGTAGGATTTCCCTCGTGACATCAGTTCGCCATCCCACCGACGGCTTGCCTGCGAGCGCTTCGCTTCGGCGGGTCGTCGCGCGAGCTGCGGTGCTGGTCCTTGTTCTGGCGGCGCTGCGATTGCCGGTGGTGAATCATCCCACGCCGGTCAGCGTCGACGAGTCCTACTTCATTTTGGGCCTGGGCTTTCCCGCGGCCTATCCGGTGCATCACCCGGGCTACCCGCTGTGGGTGGCGATGGGCACGACACTGCACCGCCTGGGCCTCGATGCCTATCGCTCGTACCAGGTGTGGTCGGTGCTGGCCTCGCTGGCCGGGCCGCTGTTGTTCTATCTGGGTTTGCGATGGCTTCTGGAGGACGGGCCGGCGTGGTGGCGGGCGCTGGCTTGGGGAGTCAACCCGCTGGTCTGGTTTCAATCGGTGACGGCGCTCAGCTACATGACGGCCGGAACCGTCGGTCTGGTGGTGATTGGCGCCTCCTATCGAGCAGTAGTTGAGGACCGTGGCGGCGCTACGGTCTGGGCCGCAGTCTTCTTGGTCATTGCGATGCTGCTGCGGGCCGATCTCCTGATTCACCTTGGCCCGCTGGTCGTGGTCGCGGGGGGTCTCCATTTTCGCAGAGACGGCCGACTGGCGCTGCTGGTGGTCGCGTTGGGCGTGGCCGCGCTCGTCGCGGCCGCGTGGCTGTTGTATCACCGCGTTGAGCCGACCGGACCCCATCCGACGTTGGGGCATACCGTGGATGTGATCCTGGGGACCAGCGTCTTTCGGCTGGGCCTGGTCGACGGTCTTCTTCGCAACGCGGTCAAGATCGTCCTGAACCTGGGTTGGGATTTCGGCGCTGCGGTCGTCGTGCTGCCCTGGGCGCTGTGGCGCGTCGTTCGGAGCAAGCGGCCGCCTTGGCTGGGAACCTTCCTGCTACTCTGGACGTTGCCGTTGCTCTGTTTCTTGCTGCTCATGCACGTTGTCCAGGGCTATTTCATGCTGTTGCTGCCGGCCGGCTATTGCCTGATCGGTCTCGCCGCCGGCCAGAAGTCGGGGGGCGCGAAAGCGAGCCGACTGGCCGCAGTCGTTGCCTTCTGCTCGATACTGCAATTCACCACGTATCAATGGTCGGCGGACGGCGCGGGCTTTAAACGATTGCTTGACGCCAAGATCGCGTTTCAGAGCGCTTCCGGGCTGCGGCAAATCGACCGCCTGGAATCATTCCACAAACCGGGCGACTTCTGGCCCACCGCGGCTTCTCAACGATGAGCCAGGCCCCAGGTTCCGCGGGCAGTCAGGGTACCGCTTGATTGAGCGGGAATCGCTCCAGTTCGAGTTTATTGACCGGGCGACCGACGACCATGGGGTAATCACCCGAGAAACAGGCCGCGCAGTATTCTCCTCCGGATCGGGCGGCGCAGCTTAGCATCCCTTCCAGCGACAGGTATTGCAGCGAATCCACCTCGAGGTATTTGCGGGTTTGCTCGATGCTGCCGTGGGTTGCGATCAATTCCTGCTGGTCGGGAAAGTCGATCCCGAAGAAGCAGGGATGCCGGATCGGCGGGCTGGCCACGCGAAGATGTATTTCCTTGGCTCCCGCCTTGCGCAATGCGCCCATCTTGCCGCGCGTCGTCGTTCCACGAACGATGGAATCCTCGACCACGACCAGCCGTTTGTCGCGGACCGCCTCGCGTATGACGTTCAGTTTGATCTTGACCATCAGGTCTCGCTGAAGCTGGCTGGGCATGATGAAACTCCGACCGACGTAATGGCTGGTGGTGAAGCCGCGGCGAACCGGTAGGCCGCTGACTTCGCCGAAACCCAGGGCGGCGCAGCGGGCGCAGTTCGGAACCGGGATGACGATGTCCCCCTCGGCGGGGGCCTCCCTGGCCAGCCGGCGGCCGGTCGCCACGCGGAAGGCGTGGACGTTCTGCCCGAAAACATCGCTCGATGGGTTCGCAAAGTACACTTGCTCGAAGATACAGTGCGCCCGGCGGGCCTCATCCGGCTTGACGAAGGTGCGGCTTGCCAAACCGGCGTCGGAGAGGGTGACGATCTCTCCGGGGGCAACCTCGCGGACAAACTCCGCATCCACGATGTCCAGGGCGCATGTCTCGCTGGCCACGATGTAGTTCCCGTCGGTGAGCCGCCCCAGGCACAGCGGCCGCAGGCCGTAGGCGTCTCTCGCGGCTTCAATTCGGTCCGCGAAGATGAATAGCAGGCAATAGGCGCCGCGCAGCTCTCGCAGGACCGCGGCGAGTGGGTCAGGGGTGTTCGCGTGCCGCGGATTCGCCAGCAGGTGAAGAATGACCTCGGTGTCGCTGGTGGTCTGGAATATCGCTCCCTGGGCCTCGTGCAGACTTCGTAGCTCGGACGCGTTGATCAGGTTGCCGTTGTGGGCGACGGCGACTTGTCCGCGCGAGTACCGCACCAGCAGGGGTTGACTGTTGACATCATGGCAGGAGCCGGTGGTCGAGTATCGGACGTGACCGATGGCTGCGTGGCCCTTGAGTCCGGCGAGCGAAGCCTTGTCGAATACTTGCGTGACCAGGCCGACGCCCGCATGACGCAGGATTCGCCCGTCGCTTGCTGAGCACATACCGGCCGATTCCTGGCCGCGGTGCTGCTGGGCATAGATGCCGAGGTAGGTCAACTCTACAGCGTCCGCCCGACCCCAGACGCCGAATAAGCCGCAAGCCTCTTTCGCCTCGGTCTCCGGACGAACGTTCGTCGCCGACATCAAATGGTCTCTCCCTCTCGCGCGGTGCCGCGTCAGAGTTATGTCGGCCTAAGAATAGGAGTCATGCGGCGGTCTCGCAAGCAAGTGGCGAAAGCTCAGCCTTGGTACGGGCCGCCACGGCCCTTACAATCCCGCAAGCCCACCCGCGGCGGATGGGGCGCCACCCTCGTGCCGCGGCAAAAACGAGACGAATCAGAATGTACCTAGTCGTTATCATGGCTTTCGCCTTCGTTCTGAGCGACGACCTGCCGCCGCGGATGCTCAACCTTCTTGGCGGACCTCCCTGGACCGCCGCCGTGCCCCTCTACGGCACTCTGACCGTGGTCTGCGGGCAGGTCCTCCTCATGGCTGTTGTGGCCCTGGTTGCCCGACGGGTCATCCGGGCGCGGTTCGGCAGCGGGGAGGCCGCGTACGATCGCGCCGCCGGGGCTTATTCCACTTTTCAACAGGTGTTTATCGGAATGCTGGCTGCCGCGTTGGTCGGCACCATGATCTTCACGCCGTGGGTCCCGCTTGTCCGTCAAGGCATCCAACTGGGCGGGGTGTCCCTAGGCCGCGTCCCGCTGGCCGGGGACCTGTTGTCGCTGGCGCCTTTCTTCTCCTCTTTACTCATCGTTTGGAGCATCCTCTACCGCCTAGAGTCTCGCATCCGGCTCATGGCCCCTCCGCCCGGCAAGGACGGTCGACACGAAACCGAGTCCTCGTCCTCGACCGAGACCCAGGTCGCCCTGGCCGCGGCTATACGGAAGCCGTCCGCCGACGAGAATTCGTTGGGCGTCCACCTGATAGACAAGCTGCGGCACCAGGTCTTGATCATTGCCGTGCCCATGCTCTTGATCGTGCTGGTCAAGTACTTCACTGACCTCTTTGAGCACGCCATATACAGGGTGACATCCCTGCCCTGGGCGAGCGACGCCATCCTGGGCATCTTCGCCGCCGGCATCCTTGGTTTCGCCCCCGTGCTGCTGCGTTTTATTTGGTCGACCGAACCTCTTCCT
This sequence comes from uncultured Planctomycetaceae bacterium, assembly GCA_964470125.1. Lineage (GTDB taxonomy): Bacteria > Planctomycetota > Phycisphaerae > UBA1845 > UTPLA1 > DATKKX01. The sequence goes on from CAYYBO010000077.1 coordinate 13,761, forward strand.
CACGGTCAGCTTCGCGACCGGTTCATCCGCACCTGCCGACGAATCGGCCTGCGCTACCGCGAGATCCTCCTTTGGCATACCCACGGCACCGCCATCAACGCGGCA
>CAYYBO010000078.1:0-13679 GCA_964470125.1 uncultured Planctomycetaceae bacterium
CCGCGTTATAACAACCTCATAGCCAGTCCCGTGGCCGACGGGAACACCATGTGCGTTCGCTTGCAGGATTGCCCGCCGACAAGAGGACGCCTCGTGCCACACCCAATCGTGAAACCCTGTAATACAAGCCCAGTGCGAGTATCCTCTCGGATTCGGACGGCCGCCCGGACTGAAGTCCGGGGCTCGTCCCATTCAGCGTTCTTACGATCCCAGCAGCCAGTTCTCGACGCGGTGGACGTGGACGAGCTTGCCGCCGAGGTGGGCGGGGACCGCTCTCTCACGGCCGCGGCTCTGTTCGGGTTGCTCGCCGTGCGTGGGCGACTGTCGCGAGATACAATGCGCCCCTGAACTGGGGGAACTGGAGGTTCTTATGACCGTTCAAGAAACGCTCGCCGGCGCGATCACGGCCTGCAAGGCCCTGTCGGCCCGGTTCCTGCCGGGCTTTAACAACGCCAACCGCACCGCACAGGCCAAGCACCTGCCCAACCATTTGATGTGGACGCTCGGCCACGTCTCCTACTTCCTGCACGTCACGGCCGGCCGCGTGGACGGCAAGCCGGCACCGGAGAAGGACTTCGGCCCGGACACCGGCCGCAGGGCCAGCCGCTACTCGCTGGCCTCCATCGGCTTCGACTCCAAACCGGTGGACGATCCGAGACGCTATCCATCGTTAGCCCGCGGAGTCGCCATCTTCGAGGCCGCCTGCGACCGGTTGGCCGCGGCGGCGAAGAAGGCGGACAGCGCGAAGCTGGCCCGCAAGGTCGACTGGCTGGGGATGAAGGCGCCTTTGGCCCAGATCATCGCCCGCAGCGTCTTTCACGTCGGCGTCCATACGGGCCAGCTCCTCGATCTGCGCCGAGCCTTGGGGCTCGAGCGCGTGTTGAAGCTGTGACCATCCGATGAAGCAGCCCGGCTGCGGCGTTTCCGAAGCCGGGCTGCGCTCTCACTCTGAGCAGAGCCGAGGAGGAAGTCGTTGACTGTGGCGCCGGCGTCTCGCCGGTGCCCACGGGCGGGACGCCCGTGCCACAGATACGGAGAGATTCCGCGGCTCTACTTACGCCGGGCTCATGCGGCCACGACGCCGCAACGCCAGAACCCCTCCGAAAACCAGCAAAGCCAGAGATGCCGGCTCCGGCGTGGGATACTCGTGCACCGCGAGCGTGCCGATGAAGGTCGCTCCCGGCAGACCAGTGTAGACCAGTTCCTTGCGGATGTTGACGATGGTGCCCGGCAAGATCGGGTCGAAGTCGAAGGTGAGCAAGTTGGTGCCGACGCCGGTGACGGTGAGGCCGGGGGCCGGCAGGCCGCCCACGTAAATCACCGGGTTTGCCCAGGTCCAGCCGTAGTCCGGCGCACCCGACGCATCTATGCCGATGACTTCCTCGTGCCAGTCAGTCCAGGGCAGATTGCCGGAGACCTGGAGCAACTCATTGACCGCCAGCGGAGGGTTGTTGGGCGAGGTCGGGGGGTAGAAGAAGTTTGATCCGTTGGGACCGGTGAAGGCCTTTCCCCAGACCGGCCCGGTCGGGTCGAGCACGACAGGGATCGGGCCTGTTGAGGAGACGACGGTCCAGCCGCTTGGTGGATTGGTGGTCTCAAAGTGGGTGGGCAACGAGCCGAGGTTACCGACGCCCTGGGCGAAAACCGACTGCGAAGCGAAGAGCATGATCGAGGCGACGACGAGATACTTGATGTTGTTGTGTGTCTTCATGTCCTCATTCCTTTGAAAGAAGGTGTGTCTGGTCAATTTGCGTTAGCTACAAGGGCCCTGACGGCGTGCTCGGCGGAACCGACCGCGTGCGGAGTGTGGTTTCGCGGCGGCACGAGTCCGGGCCGTTGGGTAATCTCAGCGTCGCCGCATCCACATCGACACAGCGCCGAGCACGAGCAGGCCGAGGGTTGCCGGCTCGGGGACCACTCTGAACTGCGCGGCGTCGACGTAGCCGGGGTGGATCGCGCCGTCCGTTCCGAGCAGTGAGGCGTTGCTATAGGCAACCTGCACTAGCATCCAGCGAGTGTTGACCGGGACGGCGCCGCCGACCGACGCCGTTTCCCAGGTTGTGGCGAGGCCGTCGAGCGAGAGGCTGTTGTTGGTGCCGACGCCGATCTGAGATCCGTAGTTGGCGGCGCTGAAGAATTGCACGTGCACGCTGCTGACGGCGGCGGGCACGAACTGGTCAACATTGAAGCGGGCGCTGAAGCTGAACGTAGCCAAGCCGCTGTCGATGGGGCCGGCGAACGCAGACGCGTCCAGGACCTGAAAGCCCTGCGTGGCGACGAGGCCGTCGTCATCCATGCGGAGCATCTTGACGCCCTCGGGCGGCGTGACGCCGTTCTCCGTGGTCACGATGGTCCCGTTCTCGGCGCCCCAGACGCCCTGGTAAGTTGTGAAGTTCGTCAGCACGTTTACGTAACTGGTGAGGGGATTGAGTTCAAACCCCGGATCCACCAGCGGGTAGGCCTGTGCCGGCTGGACCGCCGTGACGGCGGCGACCAACAGTGCCGCACAGACGACATTTCTCTTCGTTCGAGTGTTCATTTCATCTCTCCATTCAAATCAGGGGGATTCGGCGCGCGACCCCGCGCACTCGTGTTGAGCAGTTGCGAGACGGCTCCGAAAACCGGCCGCTCGGTTGTCAACGCATGAGCTTAGTACGGCACGAGTGCGAATTTCTTAGAGTGCGGGGACTTTGTGAGCGCCCACCGACACAAGAGGTTTGCGCATTACAAGCACTTCTGATCCTATGGAGTTTTGATCCGCTGAATTGCCTCTCTGAGCGCATGTCGTCACGGTGAGACGGTTCGACTTGAGTGCTCCAACCGCCGATTCCTCCGCGAGTGACGCGGCTTGATCATCTCTGTTGGGATGCCCGCATGGACTCCCCCAGGGAATCGGGGCCACCACTCGTTTCCCACGGCGGAAATGTGCGATAGCGGCTGTTTCTCACGGACGAAGACTTCGCGGCGTTCGAGCGCGTGCCGACCCGGGGGGCTCGACCGATACCCCGTCGCCCTGCCGACCTATTGCCCAATGGGCGACCGCCGGCACCTTGTGCCCCAGCCTCGGCGGCAGCAGCATCGCGATCACGCCCCCAATGAAGCATGCCGGCGTAGCCCTGTTAGGCGTCGCAGCCCTGGAACACGGCCTCCACGCCGCCGTCGTCGAGCAAACGGAAGTTCAGACCAAACCGCCGGAAGCCCGTGCTCGGCAGGCGATGCATGCCTGGCGGCACATGTCGCCCGGGCTTGGGCCAGGGCGGAATGAGCGACGCTCCGTCTTCATTTCGCCTCAGTGGTGGCGACAGCAGCCGGTACCCGCCGCTCTGGGCAACAGCCCCTGAGCATATTGTCGGGCTGCTTCTTCGACCCGCTCCACCTGGCAAACATAGGCGTCTATCCCCTGGGCGGCGAGGTCGGCGACCAGGCGAGGCCCAAGGCCGCGCGTGACCAACACGCGGCAATCGCTGATCGCCTCCACCAACGGGCGATGTGAATGGTGCCCGGCCCCGTGTTGGTGGGTCCCGTCGCACTCGCCCCGGGCGTGGCCCGTGAACGTGTTGGCGCGATGCTCCACCCGCGTCGCGGACTGCTTGTCGACGTCAAAGATCACGAAGCCACGGCACTGCCCGGTATGTGAGGCGATAACCTGGCCGTCATCAGACGCAATGGCGATTCGCATTACTCGTTTTCCTTTCGAGGGTTTTCAGGCTTGGGTGTTGCCGAATCAACCGTCGCACCCGCAGCCGACTCCATGACCCTCGGCCATCCGGTCCGGCGACGCCGGCAGCAGCCCTGCCCCTGGCCTGCCCCGGCGTCTCGCTCGCTGCGGCGTCCGCCGCCTCGCTCCTCGGCCACGCGGCAGAAGTTCGTGCCCTGGCACTTCGGGCATGAGGCGGGCCGGCCCGTGCCGTGGGACTTGCCGAAGCGGTTCCCGCAATCGACGCATTCGAATGTTCTCATTCCACGCATGACTATCGTACCTCCGCTGAAGACCAGCATCTTGGATTGAAAGATCGCGCAGGCGACCTTGTGACGGGCGCACTCGATCAGCCGGCCGAACGTCGCTCTTGAGATTCGCATCCGCTCGGCCGCCGCGTCGTGGTACAGGCCCTCAAGGTCCGCGAGCCGCAGGGCCTCCAGCTCATCAAGGCCCAGTTCGATTGATTCCAGGTCGCTGCCTGGCACGCCGGCGGGCTTGAAAGCGTTGATCGTCGGCTGAGCGGCGATAAGTCGGCACTTGCACGGTCGTGGCATATGGCGTCAACCCCGGGCGATTTCCATAATAAGCATATGCTCATTATACTCAGATGTCAAGGGCCAAATGTTGAGAAAATAATGACCTTGGCAAGAGGAGCCTCGCCCCTCGGCCGCGCGGCTTGACTTAATGCCGTTTATCAGTGCCCCCCCGTTTCTAGGGCAGTGACAACCCGACGGCTTTGAGATCTGCATCCACCATCAGGCGCACCAGCTCGCGGAAGGAGGTCTTGGCCCGCCAGCCAAGAACGCGAACGGCCTTGGATGGGTCCCCCTGCAGGCGGTCGACCTCGGTCGGGCGGTAGTAGCGTGGGTCGATCTCCACGTGCTTGTGCCAGTCGAGGTTGACCAGAGCGAAGGCCACATCCAGAAAATCGCGGACGCTGTGCATTTCGCCCGTGGCGATGACGAAGTCGTTGGGTTTCTCCTGTTGAAGCATCAGCCACATCGCCTCGACGTACTCCTTGGCATAGCCCCAGTCCCGCCGGGCATCCAGGTTGCCCAGGAACAACTTGTCCTGCTCTCCCTTGACGATGCGGGCCAGGGCACGGGTGATCTTTCGCGTGACGAACGTCTCACCGCGACGGGGGCTCTCGTGGTTGAACAGGATGCCGTTGCCGGCAAACATGCCGTACGCCTCGCGGTAATTTCGCGTGATCCAATAGGCGAGCAGTTTCCCGGCGGCGTACGGGCTGCGCGGCTGGAAGGGCGTCAACTCGTTCTGCGGGGGCGGGGCGTTGCCGAACATCTCGCTGCTGGAAGCTTGATACATCCGACATTCAATCCGGGCGTCGCGGATGGCTTCAAGCAGGCGGACCGTGCCGAGAGCCCCGACGTCGACCGTATACTCCGGCGTGTCGAAGCTGACCCGCACATGACTCTGGGCGCCGAGATTGTAGATTTCCGTCGGTTCGACGCGACGGATGAGCGCGGCCAGGCTGGCCCCGTCGGTAAGATCGCCGTAGTGCAGATGAAGCCGCCGGGCAGGATCGTGCGGGTCCGCATAGATGTGATCCAGCCGACCGGTGTTGAACGAGCTGGATCTGCGGATGATGCCGTGTACCTCGTACCCGCGGTCCAATAGTAGCTCGGCGAGGTACGAACCGTCCTGTCCCGTGATTCCGGTGATGAGAGCCCTTTTGCCGGTCATTGCAAGTGTCTCCTACGCGCCTCAGGATGGTCGGCGGGGCAGCGGCGGCGATTCGCGGATGCCCGTAAGACTTGTATGGCAGCGCCGTGCAATTGTGAAGAGGGCTTCCTTGGGCCGACTGCGAAAGGGCGCAACTTCTGGCCCAGCCGCACGGCGAGTCCGCCGTAAAACAGGATATAATCCGCCCCCATGGTCGATCCTCGGCAACCAGCAGTCTCACAAGGCGCCGCCGGCCCGTGGGTCAAGCTTCGCTCCGCCGCCTTTGCGACCTTCATTTACAAACGCATGATCGGAGAGGTTTCGCCCGACGCAAGGCCCGGCGATTGCGTCACCGTCTATGACAAGCACGGGACCGTCTTCGGCCACGGCCTGTACAACCCACGCTCGCAGATAGCCCTGCGGATGTTGAACTTCGACGCCGCGCTGATCGACGAGTCCTTCTGGCGTCAGGCGATCCTGCGGGCGGCGTCGCTTCGCACCGAGGTCCTTCGCCTCAATGACGCGACCGACGCCTACCGCCTGATCCACGCCGAGGGTGACGGATTGAGCGGCCTGGTTGTTGACCGATACGCCGACATTCTCTCCGTCGAGATCTTCAGCCTGGGCATCTGGCGGCGAATTCCCGAACTGCTCCCCATGATCCACGAAGCGGCCGGCACCCGGCGTCACCTGGTCCGCTTCGACGAACGGGCGGCCAAACAGGAGGGCTTCAGCAGAGGAGCCCAGCGTCCAGTCCGAGGCAAGCCGCGACACGGGCGTTCCGCCCGTGTTCCCACCGCCGAGACGACGGCGCCACAAGGTACAGAGCTCGACTCCGAGCGGTCTCCGTCAGCGGTTGACGACGACGAGCTTCGATCGGAAGACATGCCCGACTCGGTCAACATCGTCGAGAACGGCGTCCGGTTCCGCGTTGAGTTCGGCGCCGGCCACAAGACCGGCTTCTTCTGCGATCAGAGGGATAATCGTCGGCGATTGGCGGGGTTGGTGAAGGAAGCGGACGTTCTCGACGTCTGCTGCTACACGGGCGGTTTTGGCCTCTATGCCAAGGCCCTCGGCGGTGCGAACAACGTCACCTGCGTTGATCTGGACGAGCAGGCCGTGGAGATGGCCGAGCGCAACGCCAACCTGAATCAGGTGCGCCTCAACCTCGTTCACGCCGATGCCTTCGGCTACATGAGGCAGATGCAGGCCAATGGTAACTCCTATGGTGTTATCGTTCTGGATCCGCCCAAGTTGATCTTCGGCAAGAGCGGTCGCGGCGGGCGTCCGTATCCCGGCGGTGATTCTTCGAGCGAGGCCTCACCCGCGTTCAATGAAGGTCGAAACGCCTACTTCGACCTGAACCGCCTGGCCGCGAGCCTGGTCAAGCCCGGCGGTTTGTTGCTCACCTGTTCGTGCAGCGGGGCGTTGGGTCGCGAGGAATTCGTTTCGCTGGTGGTGGGCGCCGCTCGGCAGGCCGGCCGTCGATGCCAGATTCTGGACGTGTCCGCCGCGGGCTTGGACCACCCGGTCAGCCCCCGGTGCCCCGAGTCGGCTTACCTGAAGGCCGCCTGGTTGCGCGTCTGGTAGCGTCGGCCCCCCGCGGCCGACGGGAACACCATGTGCGCCCGCCATCGCGATTGTCATTCGCGGCGTTGTCTGTCATGGGCAGCGGTTGTCATCGACGATGGGCCGCTGCATCCGCCGTCGGCCACAGGGGGCCGACGCTACGGAACGTGGTCATGCTCGGCCGTCGACGAACGCGGCGAATTCGAGGAGGTCGGCGAACTCGTGGTCCGGCGTGTGCGATCCGATGTCGTGGATGCGGTGGGCGCGGTTCAACCAGGCGCTGCGCAGGCCGGCGACCAACGCGCCGCCCACGTCGCTGTGCAACGAATCGCCAACATGGATGACGCGGTCTCTGCGCCAACCGGTTCGCGACAGGGCATCCTCGAAAATCTTGCGATCCGGCTTGTATGAGCGGCTCAATTCGGAAGTGATCACGTGGGCCGTGTTGATTCCGTGCCGGGCCAGGGCGATTTCGGCGTCCGTCTGGTCCGCGTTGGACACGACGCAGATCGGATGGCGGAACCGCGCCAGAAACTCCGGCACTTCCGGCTGGAGCGGAGGATCGCGCCAGTAGTCCATCAACTGTTGCACATACGGCTGCGGGTCAACGGTGACGCCGAGTTCAGACATGGTGTCCAGCAGCGTTTTCGCCTCCATCTGGGCAAGCGTCAGGAAGTCCCTTCCGTTGTGGAAGTCCAGGGCGTGGAAGAACCGCTCCCCCCAGATGACGCTGAGCTGCCGAGCCGTCAGTGACAAGGCCGTGTCTCGGATGATTCCCGCGCAGGTGTTCTCTACCGCCTGACGATCGCCGGCAGTGAGCGTGCCGTACAAGTCCATGAATATGCCGTCAAGCTGCATGCCACACGACTCCTCGGTCCGTGTCTCTCACTTGCCGATGCAGAACCGTGAGAAGATCCGCCCCAGCAGGTCTTCCACGTCCTCTTCGCCGACCACTGTTCCCAGCGCTTGAGCGGCGGTGTGCAATTCGGCGGCGACGAGCTCCGCCTCTTCCAGCCGCTCGCTGCCGCGTTCGGCCAGTTCCACGGCGGCGTCGATCGCCCTCATCGCTCGATCCAGGGCATCTCGGTGTTCAGCCATCAGGGCGATGCCGGCATCGTGCGAGCTTGTCCCCCTGTCCGCCAGGGCTGCTTCAATCGCCTCCTTGAGGGCGTCCTCGCCGGCGCCGGTCGCCGCGCTGACCACCCGCACGGCCCGACCCGATCGGCCGGCCAGTTCAGCGGACACCGTCGCCCATCGGTCTTCCGAAATCAAGTCGCACTTGTTGGCGACGAGCACGCAGGGAACAGCGCCGGCTGTTTGCCTTGCTTCTGCCGCGGCGTCGACCAAGTCCGGCGAGGTGATGTCGAGGACGTAGAGGACCAAGTCGGCGTCCTTGACGGCTTGCCTGGCGGCGGCTTGGGCTTGGTCGTGTAGCTCGTCTTCGGCCTGGTGGCAGAAGGGGACAGGCACCTCGCGGGGCGCCGTTCTCGGCCGCGCCGATCGCTCTGGGTTCGGAGCCTGTCCCCTCTTGCCACCGGCGGTCAGGCCGGCGGAGTCCATCAGGAGGTACTCGGATGAGCCGATTTGCATCGGGGCGGAGAGTACGTCGCGCGTCGTCCCGGCAACCGGGGTGCAGATGGCCCGGTCGAAGCCGGTGAGCCGATTCAGCAGGCTGGACTTGCCGGCGTTCGGCGGGCCCGCCAGCAAGACGCGGGGGAGTTGGTCCCACCGCTCGCCCCGCAGGCCGGCGGCGGCGGTGCGCCCCAGTGCATCGCGCACATCCGCCAGTCGGCGGCAAAGCTCGGCGGGAGTGATGAACTCGATGGGCTCGTCGGCGAAGTCGAGCGCCCCTTCGACCAGCGAGAGCAGATCAGCCAGCTCCTCGCGTGCTTGATTGGCCGTGCGGGCCAGATCGCCGTGTAACAGTCGCTCGGCGGCGCGAAGCTGCTGGTCGGACCGGGCCGCGATCATGCCCGCGATGCCGTGTACTTGGGAAAGGTCAAACCTGCCTGCAAGGAACGCCCGAGCGGTAAATTCGCCCGGCTCGGCCGGTCGAGCGCCGGCGGCGAGACACTCTTCGAACAACAGGCCCAACACGCCGGGCGCTCCGAGAAGATGGAGCTCGACGATATCCTGGCGGGTGTAGCTTCTTGGGGCCTTGAAGACGTACAGGCTTGCGGGCAAATCAGCGCCTTCGATGTTCAGGCGGCCCTCAAGCCGCCGGTTTTCCTTGACGGCGCTGAGTCGTTCACCGCGAGAAGCGAGGAATAGCCGTTCGGCGATCCGCGCGGCCTCCGGACCGCTGAGGCGGACGATGCCGCGAGCACCGCTGCCGGGCGGCGAACTGACGGCGACGATGGTGTCGTCGGGATTCATGCTCGACTCGTGGCAAAAGGGGGCAGGCTCCTAGCGCCGATGCGGGCCGGAAGACTCCTCGACCTGCTTCCAGCGGTCGCGGCCTGATTCCGACTCGGGGGCCATGGCCGGCAGACCGTGAGGAGCAGCGCGGCCGCGCTCGTCCACCGTGCAGAAGAGGAACGTGCCGGTGACGACGGTCTTCTGGTCTTCTTTGGGTTGCAGCTTGCGGCCATCCACGCGGATGCCGATGGTGGATTCGCCGACGTAGTCGACCCGGCCGGTGAACTGGATGATCTCCCCCAACTGGGCCGGCGTTCGCATGGAGAGGCTGCGGATGGACATGAACACCACGGGCCGCGGCTCGTCGAAGCAGTTTTCCGCCGCGATGTAGGCCATTTGCACGCACCACTCGACGCAACGCCCCGCGTAGAGAGTTCGATGGTGGTTCAGGTCTTCGCTCTTGACCAGGTGCGTCGTGGTTATAATCTTCTCAGCGTAGTGTTCGCGCTGCGACATAAGTATTTCCTGAATTTGCAGCGCGAAGTATAACGGTGGAACGCGACGGCGTCAGCCCAGGGCCCGATAGAGGCTGATCCATTGGGCAAGATGCACCGCCTCCGGCCGGCCTTTCGGCGGAATGCCCGCCTTTTCAACGGCAGCGATGCACTTTCTTGCATCCGGACGCTGCCCGGCTAAATGTGACATCGTCTTTCGACGGTGCAGGAAGAACGACTTGACGAACTTGGCGAAGGCCCCTGGATCGGCGACTTCGATCTCGTTATGCAGGCGCCTATCCAGACGAACCAACGCGGAATGGACCTTCGGGACCGGCCAGAACGCCTGCGGGCAGATGCGGGCGATCCTGCGCCCGTGGGTCAGCAGCCGGGTGATGATGCTGACCGGTCCGTAGTCGGCGCCGCCTGCTTCGGCAAGAAGCCTCTGGGCCACTTCCGCTTGCACGGTGAAGCACAGCCGGCTGGGCCCTGCCTCGCTCAGCAGTAGATTGATGATCAACGGGGTGGCGATGTCGTACGGCAGATTGGCCACCAGCATGAACCGCCCGGCGCACTGCGAGCGGGCCTCTTCGACGGCTGATATGACCGAGCCCGCGACGGCGGATTTGCGGGCCAAGACATCCGCGCGGAGCAGGTGGACGTTGTCGAAGGCGGACAGGTGCGCCCGGGCCAGGTCGGCCAGACCGCCGTCGATCTCGACGGCGACGACGCGGCCGGCGCGGGCGGCCAGCAGGGCGGTGAGACTGCCGGTGCCCGCACCGACCTCGAGGACGCAATCGCCGCCGGACGGGTCGGCGCTGTCCACCAGCTTCATCATGAGATTGCGATCAACGAGGAAATGTTGGCCGTGGCGCTTGCGGGGAACCAGGCCGGCGCCGCCGAGCAGCGCCCGAACCTGCGTTTGGGTTTGAAAGCCCGGGGTGTTGTCCTCGGAAGGCATCGGCAGGCTCCGGGTGTTGTTGTTGATTATAATGGGTTTCGCCGCCGGCCGATCCATCGCCGGGGCGCGGCTCGTCAGGTTTTGCGGCGGCCAAGTGCGTCGGGAGATGGTCATGCAGTCTTACGAAGTGCTCCGAGAGGCGGCGGATAAGGTGGGCGTCAAGGTGTTGGCGGCCAGGCTGCGGGTCAGCCCGGCCTTGGTCTATAAGTGGTGCGAGGAGGCCGACCCCGACGACCCTGATACCAGCGGCGCGCTCAACCCGCTTGACCGCCTGCGGGAGATTGTCCAGTTCACGCAGCACATCTTGGTGGTCAACTGGCTCTGCCACCAGGCCAACGGTTTCTTCGTGCACAATCCGGAGAAGATGTGCAAGAACATCGATACGGACTTGCTGCAATCCACGCAGCACCTTGTGCTCGCGTTCAGTCAGTTGCTGAACGAAGTCGGCGAGTCGGTCGCCGATGACGGGGCTATCGACGTGGGCGAGGCCGGTCGCATTCGCAGGAATTGGGAGGAACTGAAGACTACGGCGGAGACGTTCGTTGTCGCTTGCGAGAGGGGGGTGTACCATCCGCGCAAGCCCAAGGCGATGTAGAGCCATCACGGAAGCGGGGGGGCCGCGGAGACAACATCGACGGCCTGAGGCACGGCCCACGGCCGAGGGGGCAGTATCACGCGCGAGCTTCTATCTGCGGAGCCAAAAAGGTATAATCAGAGTCCGATCCTGAGCTAATGGCGAGGGAGGCGTTGTGCACACCAAGTCGGACGCGGGCGGTGCGTGCTTTGGCCCGGCCGGGCCCAAGATCGAACAGGCAGGGAGGGGCGGCATGTCGCTGATACCCGTCGGTCGTCGTCTGTGCGCGGTGGTGTTGTTTGCGTGGGCCGCGCCGGCTTGGGCCAGCGACATCGGGCACGAGGTCGCCGATCAGGTGAGCCTGGCGAGTTACCAGCACTATCTCGACGACTTGCTGTACACACACAACGGGCACAACCGCAACGCCCTGACCGGGCCGGACAAACTGCCGGCCAGGGACAACATCGTCGCCACGTTCGAGAGCTTCGGCCTGGACGTGGAGCTTGAGCCGTTTACCTACTCCGGCACGACCTGCTACAACGTGATCGCCACCCAACTCGGGACGGTCTATCCCGACGCCTACTACGTGATCGGGGCGCATTACGACTCGGCTAGCAACCCAGGCGCGGACGACAACGCCTCCGGCGTGGCCGGCGTGCTGGAGATCGCCCGAAACCTGTCGGCGTACGAGAGCGAGTACACCATCAAGTACATGGCCTTCGACGCGGAAGAGTATGGGATGATCGGCAGCGACTACTACGTGGACAACCACTACTACGACGACATCCGCGGGATGATCTCGCTGGACATGATCGCATGGAACACGGGCAGCAACAAAGCGGAGGTATACGGCTTTTCTTCATGCGCGGCGATCAAGATCGCGATGAACAGCGCCATCGCCCAGTATGGGCAGGGGCTGACGGCCCAGTTGTTCACCGAGAGCTACTCGCGCAGCGACCACGGCCCGTTTCAGAGCGCCGGTTTCCAGGCCTGCCTGCTGATCGAAGGTAACCCCGACGGCAATCCCTGCTATCACACGTCGTGCGATTCAGTCGACAACGCCGGTTACATTAACTACGCGTACGCGCTCAAGATGACCCGCAGCGTGGCCGGATACCTAGCCGACAACGCCCTTGTCTTCTATCCGATAGATTGCGAAACCGGCCAGGGCTGCGAGTTGGGCGTCAACGGCGATGAGGACTGCAACGCCAACGCCGTGTGGGATTACTGCGATATCCGCTGCGGCACGAGCGAGGACGTGAACCTAAACGGCGTACCGGACGAATGCGAGCCATACCAGGCGTGGTATGTGAACTGCGCCAACTGCCCCGGGCCAGGCACGGGCAGCGAGGTCGATCCGTTCTGCAAGATTCAAGACGCGATCAACGCTGCATCGAGCGGCGTCGGCGCGGTGGTTGAAATCGTCGTGGCCGACGGTGTGTACACCGGCACCGGCAACAAGGACCTCGATTTCGGCGGGAAGCTCTTGACCCTGCGGAGCGCCAACGGCGCCGCCAATTGCATCATCGACTGCGAGGGCAGCGGCCGCGGCTTCTACTTCCACAGCGGCGAAACTGCCGCCGCAGTGGTGAGCGGTTTTACCATCCGAGACGGCTATGTCACCGGCAGCAGCTCCGGCGGAGCCTACGGCGGAGGAGTGCTTTGCTCGGGTGCTAGCCCAACGCTGAGCAACTGTATCATCAGCGGGAACATGGCTGCCTCCGTAGGCGGCGGCGTGTACTGCTCATCATCGAGCCTTTGGCTGTCTAACTGCTCGATCATCGCCAACACCGGCGGCGGCGGAGTGTACTGTGGCTCAGCTTCCAGCCCGATCCTGAGTGGCTGCACGATCAATGGCAACACCGGCGGCGGCGTCCGCTGCTATGCAAGTAATCCGATATTGACCGGCTGCGCGATCAGCGGAAACACCTCTACCTCCTTGGGTGGCGGCGTCTACTGCTCCTCCTCGAACCCAACGCTGACCAATTGCACGATCAGCGGAAACACCTCTGCCTCCAGGGGCGGGGGCGTCTATTGCTATTCCTACTCCGATGCAGTGTTCACCAACTGCGCGATCAGTGGAAACACGGCCACGGCAACCGGCACCAATTCGAACGCTTACGGCGGAGGCATTTACTGCTCCTCCAGCGGCCCGACGTTGAACAACTGCACGATCAGCGAGAACACCCTCACCGGAACCAACCGTTACGGTGGCGGCGTGTACTGCGATCAGTCCTCTCCGAATATAAACGACTGCTTGATCGGCGGAAACAAGGCTTCCTCTTCCGGCGGCGGCGGAGTGTACTGTGGCTCAGCTTCCAGCCCGATCCTGAGTGGCTG
>CAYYBO010000079.1:0-13594 GCA_964470125.1 uncultured Planctomycetaceae bacterium
GGAACCGAACTCGTAGAAGAAATCGAACCGCTCATAAGCGGAGGCGGCCTGCGGCGTCGTCAACGCCGCGGCCAGAAACCAGCCGAGGACAAGGGAAGGGCGTCTCATGGATGCTTCCGAGGGCCTCCGTGCGCCGCTGCGCAGCTCGACCCTCCTTGACAAGCGCCAGCGCTGCATCATAGCAGGCTTCCGGCTTCGCCTCAACGTTTGTCACGGCAGGCCCGCGGCTCCCGTGACACTGGCGATTCGGGGTCGCGATTGGGCTCATGTTCTTGCGGCGCCTCCCTCCCGCCCGATAAACTGTACCCCTGACAGGTCCGGGAGGCCAACAACCTGCAGCCCGTTCGGGGCTGAAACGAGCGAGTCCTATGCACTACGCATTGATCATCGACGCCGACAAGTGTACGAGCTGTCGTCTCTGTGAATTGGCCTGTTCAAGCCGAAACGACAGGGCCTTTCGCCCGTCGCGTTCACGGATCGAAGTGGCCATCGACGTCGACAAGGCATTTTACTTCCCACGGGTCTGCTTCCAGTGCGACGACGCGCCTTGCATGAAGGAGTGTCCTTCCGAGGCCCTCGTCCGCGACCCGGTCACCAAAGTAATCAAGGTCATCGAAGACCGCTGCAACGAGTGCGCGATTTGTGAGACCGCCTGCCCCTACGGCGTGATCCGCTGTCGAGACGGCTTGGCGAGGAAGTGCGAGCTGTGCAACGGCGACCCGGAGTGCGTGCGGTTTTGCGCGCCGGCGGCGCTGCGCTATGAACCCATCGAGCAATGGCCGGCTGATCGGCGGCAAGCCTATGCCGACCAGCTTCGCGGTTTGTGCGAGGAGGCCAAGTCATGAGCCACGCCTACGCCGGGAAAATGCTGCGAGCGGACTTGACCAGCCGTACGATTCGGGAAGAGCCGGTCAAAACCGGCGTCGCCCGAACCTACATCGGCGGACGCGGCCTCGGAACGCGGATTATGTACGACGAGGTGGACCCGAAGATCAACGCCTTTGATCCGGCCAACAAACTGATCCTGGCCGCCGGCCCGCTGTCCGGCACTTCGGCCATGTGCGGCGGCCGATACATGGCCGTCACCAAAGGAGCCTTGAACGGGACCATCGCCTGCTCAAACTCCGGCGGAAACTTCGGCCCTGAACTCAAGTACGCGGGCTACGACGCGATCATCCTCGAAGGCGCAGCCACGGAACCGCTCATGCTGGTGATCGAGGACGGCGCCGCGACCCTCCGCCCCGCGGACGATCTGTGGGGCAAGACCGTTCATGAAACCGAAGACATCCTCCATGACCGGCTCGGCACGGGCTTCAAGCTGGCCAGCATCGGCCCGGCGGGGGAAAAGCTCGTCCGCTTCGCCTGCATCATGAACGACAAGGCCCGGGCGGCGGGCCGCTCCGGCGTCGGAGCGGTAATGGGCTCGAAGAAGCTCAAGGCCGTGGCCGTCCGCGGCACGGGCGGGTTGACCGCCGCCGATCCTGTCGCCTTTCGCGCCGCCTGTCTGGATTCTCTGGCCAAGCTGAAGGCCGGCCCGATCACCGGCACCGGTCTGCCGAAGTTCGGCACGGCCGTCCTGGTGAACATCATCAACGAAAGCGGCATCTTTCCCACCCGCAACTTCCAGCAGGGCCGGTTTGAGGCGGCGGAGAAGGTCAGCGGCGAGAGCATCGCCGAGCAAATCCTGATTCGCAATCGGGCGTGCGTGGCCTGCCCGATGGCCTGCGGCCGGGTGACGGCCTTGGAAGACGGCAAGCACACCGGCCGCGGCGAAGGGCCGGAATACGAATCAGTGTGGGCGTTGTCCGCGGACGTGGGTGTGAGCGATCTGGCCGCGGCCACCAAGGCGAACTACCTCTGCAACGAACTGGGGATGGATACGATCTCCGCCGGCGCGACCATCGCCTGCGCGATGGAGCTGTTCGAGAAGGGAGCTATCACCGAGAAGCAGGCCGGCTGCCGGTTGCGCTTCGGAGATGGCGACGTTCTTGTCGAAATGATGCGGAAGATCGGCCGTCGCGAGGGATTCGGCGACGTTCTCGCCGAGGGTTCGGCCCGAGTGGCCGAGCAGTTTCGCCGGCCGGACTTGTTCATGGGGTCCAAGGGACAGGAGTTCCCGGCCTACGACCCGCGCGGCGTGTTCGGCATGGGCCTGCAATACGCCACCAGCAATCGCGGCGGTTGCCACGTTCGCGGCTATCTGATCGCCCCGGAGATTCTCGGCGTTCCACAAAAGATGGACCCCCTCACGCCCGAGGGCAAGGCGGTCACGGATGTCGCCTTTCAGGACTTGACCGCGGCGCTGGATTCGTGTGGCGTCTGCCTGTTCGTCGTTTTCTCCATCGGCGGGCCGGAGCTGACGGCGATGCTGAACTCGGCGACGGGGTTTGACTACAGCGTGGATGATTTCGTGCGGGTCGGCGAGCGGATTTGGAACCTGGAACGGCTGTTCAACCAGCGGGCCGGCTTCAGCAGGAAGGACGATACGCTGCCCAGGCGGATGCTGACTGAGCCGATGCCCGCGGGACCGGCCGCCGGCAAGACCGTGCCCCTGGACGAAATGCTGAAAGAATACTATCGAATACGCGGCTGGGACGCCGACGGCCGGCCGACGAAGCAGAAACTGGCGGCACTGGAGCTATAACGGGCGTCGACCGACGCAGCGATGCGCGAGTTCGACGAGCCCGAAGAGCCCCGGACTTCAGTCCGGGCGGCGCCGAGACCGGCGATGCGCCAATCCGCGGCGCCAGTGAATATCAAGTGATGCACGAACCAGAGCATTAAGGAGACACTGATGGCCAAGAGAAGCAAGAAGGGTTCGGGAGAAAGCGTTTACAAGGTGATTGAGCTGGTGGGCACCAGCGAAAAGTCCTGGGAAGACGCCGCCAGGAACGCCGTGGAGACGGCGGCCAAGACGTTGCACAACCTGCGGGTGGCGGAAATCAAGGACCTCGACGTGAGAGTCGAGAAGGGCCGGGTTGTCGCCTATCGCGCCAAGGTCAGCCTGTCCTTCAAGTACGAGACGTAACCCGGTCCGGCGGCTCCTTCGGGGCCGCCACGCCCTCCGGCCTCGGCGTCGGGATCGAAAACCGTTTCACGCCCTTGGCATCCCGGCCTGTCGGGATGCCGGGGGTCGTGGAGGCGGCGAGAGTTGCGTCCGTCTGTCTGTCTGTCCATCTGAGCAATTGGGAAATAACCGCATGGGCCTGTTTGGAGACAAGGAAAGCGAGGAAGTCGTCATCAGCGGACGGCCGCTGCGATGCACGATCTGTGAGCACCAGCGCTTCTGGCGGCGCAAGGCCCAACTCAACACTGCGGTGGCGACCTTCTTCAGCTTTGACTGGTTGAACCCGAGCGCCACCTGCGTGGTCTGCGAGCGCTGCGGCCACATTCATTGGTTCCTGCCGCCGCAGTAATCGGCCGGTATGGCGTGAGACGGCCCAGCCCGCTGAAACGTGCGCCGCGGCAGGCCGTCGTGATCCCCCCGCCGGCCTGAACCCTCTAGGCGATGTTGGCCATGACCGTGGAAGTCCGCCTATTCGCCACGCTTCGACAATACCTGCCGCCGGGAAGCGAGCGGGCCGCGACGCGGATTGACCTGCCCGACGACGCTTCGATAGAAGACGTGCTCACCTGCCTGGGAATTCCAGCCAACTCGGCGAAACTCATCCTCCTGGACGGGCGCTTCGAGCCGGACCCGCAACGGCGCCTTCACGACGGCGCCGTTCTCAGCATCTTTCCGCCTCTCGCCGGGGGGTAAGCGGTCGACGCCGATGACGGGGCCGCGACACTACCCTTCCTCGCCGTTCAGCACGGCCCCCATCTTCCGCCGCCACTCGTCGCTCAGCAAATGGCGCAGGGCCTCCGGGCTCTCGAAGACCTCGAGCGAAAACACCCCCTGATAGCCGACTCCGCGAAGTTCACGCCCGCAGTCGTACCAGGGCAGGTTGCCCCGAAACGGCAGGCGATGCGCATCGGTCATCCCGTCGTTGTCGCAGACGTGCGTGTATCGGATGTGCCGGCCGCCCGTGCGAATCGCCTCGACCACGCCACAGGTCATGTGGGCGTGAGCCACGTCCAGCAGAAACACAACGTGATCGCTGCCCGCCGCTGCGATTTCCTCGACCAGCCGGCCCACGTCCGCCCCAATCGGGTGATAGGCGGGCATGTTTTCAAAGGCGAAGCGGACGCCCGTCTTCTCGCCCACGCGGGCCAATTCCTCGAACGACTTGCGCAGTTGGGCGTAGCGCCTTTCCACGTCGGTGGTCGGGGCTCGCGGCGGCGAAGGGTGGACGACCGCCAAATCCCCGCCGAGCTGCAGACAGTACTCCGCTTCCCGCTGGTAATACGGCGTCACCGCCGCTCGGAGTGACTCGTCCTCGGACGACGGATCAAGGTCGTCCCCGAAATGGGCGTGCAGCGAGTCGATCCTCAAACCGAGATCGTTGCAGATCGACCGGATGCCGCTCGCCGAAATGTCCTCGTGTCGGTTGCGATAGGCCTGCACCACCCCGCACCCGGCGGCGGCATACAACGACAGGACTTCCGGTTGGGGGAAGTCCTCGAAACCAAATGCTCCGACCGTGCCGAGGATCATCATGCTTCGCGTGCTGCGCCCATGAGCCGGTTCCCGACGACTGTCCTGCGCCGCCGCGGAGACGACCAGGCCTCACGGGATTCAATTCCCGCTCAGCCTCCTGCGAATGATCTCGGCTCTCGCCGCTCCGCGCTGCTCGCCGTTCAGCCGCATGCCGTGCAGCTTCTGGAGGTGGGCCGGCTGAATGACCAGGAAAAGTTCGTTCACCGCCTGAAGGTCCAACTCCTTGATGCGGCCCAGGTTGATGCCCATCCGCAGGTGAGACAGGTGCAGCATCGTCTCTTCGCTGCTGATCGTCCTGACATGCTTGAGGATGCCGTAAGATCGCCACACCCGATCGTCCAGGGCCAGGGCCCGTCCGGCGATCAGGCTCTGTCTCGCCCGGTGTTCGTAATCGACAATCTTGGGGATCACCACGTGCTTGAATTCGTCGATGATCTCCTGCTCTGTTCGCCCGAGAGTGACCTGATTGCTCACCTGAAAGAAGTCACCCGTGGCCTCGGTGCCCTCGCCGAACAATCCGCGCACCGCCAGGCGCATGTCCCTGGCCGCCTGCAGCACCTTCTCGATTTCGCTGGTCAGCTTCAAGGCCGGCAGGTGCAGCATCACCGACACGCGGATGCCCGTACCCAGGTTGGTAGGACAAGCGGTCAGGTATCCGTATCGCGGATGAAAGGCGAAGTCGATCTTCTCCTCCAAGCGGTCGTCCAGCCGGTCAATCTCCTGCCACACCTCGTCAAGCTGAAAACCGCTTCGCAGGACCTGAATCCGCAGGTGATCCTCTTCGTTGATCATGACAGCCGCGCCCTCGTCCCGCGTGAGGGCCAGGCCTCGGTCTCCGCGCCCCTCCAGGTGCTGGCGGCTGATCAGATGGCGCTCCACCAGGATATGCCCGTCCATCTGGTCCAACTCGTCCACATCCAGGTAGGCCCATTCGCCCCGATCCGTCGAGCCCATGATGCAACCGCGGACCAGCTCCACCAACTCCGTCCGCTGTCGTTCGGTGGCCTTGGACAAGAATGGGAAGGCTGCGACATTGCGGGCCAGCCGGATGCGCGAACTGATCACGACGTCGGACATCGGTCCCGTGGAGTGCAGCCAGTGTACCGGTTTGCAAGCCAGTTCGTCGATGGTCATGGGGGTTCCAGGTTCTTGATCTCGTCGCGGATTCTCGCCGCCTCCTCATACTGCTCGTCATCGACCGCCTTGGTCAGCTTGCGGCGGAGCCTGATGAGGTCGCCCTCCGTCGATCGTGGAACCGCCAGCCGCCGCGGCACCTTGCCGATGTGGTGGCTGGCGTTCTCATGAGCACGCTCGATCAGGGGCACCAACGCCTTCTCGAAAGCGTCGTAGTCCGACGCGCATCCCAATAGACCCGCATTGCGAAACTCAACAAAAGTGAGTCCGCAACTCGGGCACTTCAGCTCGGCAAGCTGCTGGATGACCGCCTTGTCGAGAACCAAACCGGTAAGAATGGCGTTCAGCGGAATGTGCGGCGACGACTTCGAGGCCAGCCCCTCCTTCTGGGCGCATTGCTCGCACAAATGGCGCTCTCGCATCTCTCCTTCGGGCGAGATGTCCGTCAGGTGTACCGTGGCTGCTTGCTTATTGAACGCTTGACAGGCCAAGCTCATTAGACGAACGCAACCCCGCCTATACCCCCGGGGGTCCCAGAAATCCAAAATATATATTTTTATATCTACAACCGACGTACCGAGCATCATATCCAATAGCCGGCGTACTCCCCCGCCCCCAAACCCATACATGATGCTCCCCGGCACACTCCCCCGCGGAACCCACACCGATATTATTGAGGTCGATATTCGCGGCCGAAGCGTCATTTCCCGAATGGCGGAGCCAAGACCTTGCCCGCAATGCTCGCACGAACGCGTTCCACCGGCATAGCAGGCGCTCAATTGCGTTGCGAGCCGGGAGGCCCCCTTCCGTTCCATGGCGGGCAGGTTCGAAGCCGCGGCTACGGCCGACGCATTTTTCGTCCGTTATTTGCTCGCGGCTCCGCGGCGCTGTGCGAACTCGGAACGTAAGCCGCCGCGCAATCCGGCGTTTCCCATACTCGAACCTTGACCACGCGAACGCTGGAAGGCGCCAATGGCGCAAAGCAGTCATGCAGATATCTGGCCAGCGTCTCCGTCGAGGGATTTCGCCCCGCGAAGGCGTCCATCCCGTTCAAATCGGCCCCTCGCAGTTTGCCGACAACGCCTGCCAGCGAGCCTTGAAGGGCCGTAAAATCCGCCAACAAACCGGCGGAATCCAACTCTCTGCCCTCCAAGAAGACCTCGACTCGCCATTCATGCGCGTGCGCAGTCTCCACGCAACCGTCCGGCATCCGCAATCTGTGCGACGCCGAAAACGACGCTCCAATCACCAACTCGTATCTATCCGACATCCTTCACCACGCCCAGGCAAACCCCGCTTGCTATCGCGATTCGCTATCCTTCATTCCTCGCCTCCCCCGTTCATCCTTCATCCTTCACCATCCTCCCCCCCGCCACCGCCGCCGCCATCGCCGCCACCAACGCCGGGGCCAACTGCATGAACAACCTCGACGGCGTCTGATCGTTCATGGCAAACCGCGCCTGCGGCGTGAACAAAAACACCGCCGCATGAAATCCACACAAGCCCGCCGCCAGCAACACTGCCGGCCCCCAATGCTCCCCCCTCCGCCAGACCGCCGCCGCCACCGCTGCCGCCACGATCCACCAAAGAAACTGGAACGAAGACCACTCGAACAAATGCTGCCACAATCGCCCCCAAACAGCCGAATGATAGGCCAACTCCCCGGCCGCTTCCGCCTGTTCGGAAAAGTCCACAACCCTGCCGACGATCAACACCGCTCCCGCCGCCAAGGCGAACACAATCCATCGCTCGCGCATCGACCACGCCCGCACATGCCGCCACGACGGAATCACCACCGCCAACACCGCAATCGCCGCCAACGCCTCGCTCTCCCGCTTGAGCACCGCCGCAGTCAGCGCAAACAGCCAGGCGGCAAACAAGTGCCGCGACCAACCCGTCGCCCGCCAAGCCAGCAGATACATCACCGCCGCCGCCAAGAACCCCGCCAACACCAAATCCGCGTATCCCGGTCGATAGGCGTGTACCACCAACAGCGGCAGCGACCCCACGGCATACGCCGCCACCCAGCTCGGCACGGACCCCATCCACCGTCTCAGCCCCCCGGCAATCAGCAAAACCAGGCAGACGTAGTGGAACAGCCACGGCAGCACGGCCAGTTGCTCGTGCCACTGCCCCGTCACCATCGGAATCCACGCCGCCGTCAACGAAACAAACGGCGGATAGCGGGGATTCGAGCCTCCCTGGTAATAGTCCCCTGCCGGATCGAGCGGCAACGCATCCAGCCCCGTGATTACCTTGGCCTTGAACAGCCAAATCGAAATCGCGTCGTCGGCGCGGATCGGCACCCACGCCTCCGCCCCGATCAACAAACACACCTTCGCCAGCAAGCTCGCCCCAATAACCGCCAACACCAACCGCCCACTCAACCCCCTCACTCCTCGTGGCGCCGGTGCCCTCACCGGCGACATGCCGACCCAGGCCCCCCCCCCCCCCCCTCGCCCCCGCCTGCCGCACAACCCACACCCACGCCGCCACCGCCCCAATCGTCAATGCCCCCAACACCATCCTCGCATGCCCGCCCCCGCTCCCAGCCAACATCGCGTACAACGCCGCCGTCACCAGGCTCTGTCCCGCAAACCACCCCGCCCCGACGACCAGCAATCTCGACGTCTGCCGGTCTCGCAGCCCGGCAATCACCCCCGCCCCCGCCACCCACGGCACCACCACCGCGCTAACCGCCCAGAACGCCGTCAACGGATCCTCCCTTCGGAATCACGTCCAGAACCCCTGACGCCGCCTCTTCCGAACAGAGCCGCGACCGTAAGGGAGCGGTCACGCCGAGATTGTGCAGGCCGTCGGATTCGCGAGGTGACCGCTTCCTCACGGGCGCGGCTCTGTTCATCGCCCCGCAGGCGGGACGACCGTATCGCGGCGTTGCCTGTAGGCGAAAGCCGTGCCGCGGACCGCACCCTCAGCAGGTACACCTCCGCCGACATCGCCGCGATCCGCTCGACCCTCACCGGCGGCCCCGATTTCCATTGGAACACGCCGCTCAACTCATCGAACGCCGCCTCCCTCGCCCCCACAACCACGATGAACTCAGCCCACTCCCACGACTCGCGCCACACCCGCTCTGGCGCCAGCAAATACGCCAACCGTCGCGACGGCGCGAAATCGTCGTCGCTGACTACCGCGAACGCGCTTCCCGGCGGCGTCTCTTCCAGCAGCCGCTGATATGCCCAGGCAATCTCCGGCCCGTTCATCAACTCCACCTGCTCCTGCCACGTCTTGCCTCGCAACGCCGCTGCCTCCGCCCACGCCTGACGCGCCAGGTTCCTCGTCGCCTGCCCGTCCGCCACCAGCCAGACGACGAACACGATTACCGCCAGTCCTTGCCGTGACACGCCGCGGCCTTGGGCGACGCGAACCGCCGCGTAGCCGGCGCACGCCGTCAGGACCGCCAGGACCAGGTAATAGTTGAAGCCGTGCCCGAGGATGCGCGGGCCACGCAGGAAGTTGACGCTGTAGTTGGCGATCGGCTCGGAACCGGACGCCTCGCGCCAGGCGACGGCCAACCGCTCCGCCAGGGATTGTCGCGGCAAGCCGAACGACTCGATCAACACTGCATCGGTCACGCCGGGAAACTGCACGCCGAGGCGATAGACTTCCGTCGGCGCCGCCGGAAGGCTGAACTCGATCGAAACGGGTTCCAAGCCCAGTTGCACGGTCTGAGACGCGAAGTGGTACCCTTCCGCCGGCTGCGTCTGCCACAAGAGCCGCACCGTCGCCTCCACCGTCCCTCCCGCCGCAACGTCCGGCATCGCCGCCCGGACAACAAGCACCCGGTTGGCATCGGCCGGAAGGGCCAGCGGCGGCGAGATCAAGCTGATGGCCCGCGCGCCCTGTGGAGTCAGCAGCACCCCGTTCGTTTCGGCGCTCACGAGGTTGGCGTTGACCGCCGCCCCGAACAGCTCTCCCTCGCTCTGTGGCTTCCACTCCCACGGTTCTCCCGCCGCTACAAATGGACCGAGCAACGAGGCGAGCCCGCCCGCGCCAACGACCAGCAGCGCCGCCGCCAGCGTCAGCTTCTTTGCACGCTTGCTCCCGGAAGTCGGGGTTTGTCCTCCGTTCATACGGCGGCTATTCTAATGTCCTTCCCGGACTCGCGCGGCGAAGAAATAGACTGGACCGACGCCCTCGTGCCGACTTACACGCCAACCCTCGACCAACTCCGCCCGCTTGTCGGCCTTGGCCGAACCGCCCCCATCTTTCGCCGACTGCTCGCCGACCACCTGACCCCCGTCGGCGCCTTCGCCCGCGTCGCCAGAGGCGCCGACCGCGCCTTCCTCCTTGAAAGCGTCGTCGGCGGCGAGCAGATCGCCAGATACAGCTTCGTCGCCGCCGGCCCCGCGATGGTCTTCTCAGTCAAGGACCACGTCGCTTCCTTGGAACGCCCGGACGGCTCCGTCGAAGTCCTCACCTCTGTCGGTGACCCCCTCGCCGAGCTTCACGCCATTCTCGAGGCCTACGCCGCCGCCCCCCGTGACGACGCCTACGACGCCTTCGCCCTCCCTCGCTTCACCGGCGGCGCCGTCGGCTTCGCCGGCTACGACACCATCCGCTACTACGAGAACCTGCCCCGCGTCCCCCAAGACGACCGCGGCCTGCCGGACCTCGACTTCGGCATCTATGACCGCATGGTCATCTTCGATCACGTCGCCAAGACCGTCCTCGTCGTCGCCCATGTGCCTCTCCATCGCCCAGACCTCCAGCGCGCCTACGCCGAGGCCTGCCGACGAATCGACGCCCTGGCGGACCTGCTGCACGCCCCCATCGCCGAAGCCGCTCTCGAATTGAACTTGGAGGCCGCCCCCGTCGCCGTCTTTGAGAGCACCTTCACCAAGGACCGATTCACCGACGCCGTCCGACGCTCCATCGAGTACATCCTCGCCGGCGACATCTTCCAGGTCGTCCTCAGCCAGCGGCTCCGCCTCACCATCGCCGCCGAACCCTTTGACATCTACCGCGCCCTGCGCGTGGTCAACCCCTCTCCCTTCATGTTCTACGTGAAAAGCCCTCGCTGCACCCTCGTCGGCGCCAGCCCGGAAATCCTCTGCCGCGTCGAGGACGGCGTCATCACCAACCGTCCACTGGCCGGTACCCGACATCGCGGCGCAAGCACCCGCGAAGACGCCGATCTCGAGCGCGATCTGCTCGCCGATCCCAAGGACCGCGCCGAGCACATCATGCTCGTCGATCTCGGCCGCAACGACGTCGGCCGAGTCGCCGAGCCCGGCACCATCAAGCTCGGCAACGTCATGACCGTCGAGCGCTACAGCCACGTCATGCACATCAGCAGCACCGTCACCGGCAGACTGGCCGCCGATCGCACCGCCATGGACGCCCTGCGAACCTCCCTCCCCGTCGGCACCGTCAGCGGCGCCCCCAAAATTCGCGCCATGCAGATCATCGACGAACTGGAGCCCACCCGACGCGGCCCCTACGCCGGCGCTGTCGGCTACTTCGACTTCGCCGGCAACATGGATACCTGCATCGCCTTGCGAACGATGGTCGTCACCCCCGCCGCCCCGCCCGGTCACTGGACCATCGACATCCAGGCCGGCGCCGGCATCGTCGCCGACAGCAACCCTGACGCCGAATACCAGGAAACCCTCAACAAAGCCCGCGCTCTCCTCACCGCCGCCGCCATCGCCCAAACCGCCGCCCCCTCACCGACCTGAGACGCCGGCGAGGGCGTTCGCCGACCAGCCTGAAGCGTCTTTGCCCAAGCCCCCGCACTCATGCGGGACATCCTCTGGACCAACCCCCGAGCGTCGACAAAGGTTCGATAAAGCCCAAAGCCCTCGCGCCAATCCGCAATCCCCAACCTCAATCCCAACGCCGCAATTTCCACCTCTCCTCCGCCCGCCTCCATCCTCCCGTATCCTTCCTCGCGTATAATCTGAAAACAGCCGATCCCTCCCCGGGGGTTCCCACGAATGAACGACACGCCGCTCTCCATCTGCCGAACACTCCTCCTCGTCGTCCTTGTCCTCCCCACCGCCGGCTGCGAAGTGGACTACTTTGCCCATCTCATCGGGGGAGAACTCACCCTGCTCTGTAACACCGTCCCCGTGGACTCCGCCCTGGCCGATCCGCGCCTGACCGACGACGAGCGCAGCGAGCTGGCCTTGACCCAGGACGTCCGCCAATTTGGAATCGACCGCCTCGGAATGACCGCCGGCAACGCCTTCACCACCTTCGTCTGGGACGGCGACGGCCCCGCCGCCTACATCCTCGCGGCCAGCGCCAAGGACAGCCTCACGCCCTACACCTGGCTCTTCCCCTTCGTCGGTGTGTGGGAAGCCAAAGGCTTCTTCGACCTGGAAATGGCCCGTCGCGAGGCCGAGCGCCTCGCCGCACAGGACTACGATGTCTACCTCGGCCGCGCCGAGGGCTTCTCCACCCTCGGCTTCCTCGCGGACCCCGTCCGCCAGTCAAACCTGAGAGCAAGCGACGAATTCGACCTGGCCGAACTGATCCTCCACGAAATGACCCACTCCACCGTCATCAAGCCCTCCGACATCGACTTCAGCGAGAGCCTGGCCACCTTCCTCGGCCGCCGCGGCGCCCAGGCCTGGTTCGACGACCGCTTTGGCCCAGCCTCCGCCGAGGCCTTGGCCGCCCGAGACCGCTACGCCGACAAGGCGATCATGGACGATTTCGTGGTGGACTTGGTCGACCAGATGACGGCCTATTATGCCGACGCCGCCGCCCGCGGCGAATCCCGAAGCGTCATCATCGCCAACCGTGAGGCCGAATTCCAGGCCGCGCGAGTCCGATACGAAACCGATTACCGCCCCCGGTTGATTGACCAGGAGCGATGGGGTCCGATCGGGCAGACCCGTTTCAATAACGCCATGCTCCTGACCGCGATTCGCTATCAAGGCTGGCTCTCCGACTACCAGGCCGTGCTGGATAAGCTCGGCGGCGACATCCCCGCCGCCATTGAGGTCTTCCGCCAAGCCGCCCTCGCAGGCGACAGCCGTCAATTCCTGCGCGACTGGGTCGCCGGTCACTGACGCTCCGCCAACAGCCGATAGCTGATCTGGTTTCTGGACGTCAGAATCCACGCCGGGCGGATTTATCCGCTTTCGCCTCACTTGTCTGAGAGCCGTGCCCGATGTTAACTTATGAGCGCGCGCCCGCCGAGCCGCGCTCGACGCAATGTGACGCCGACGCCCCCGTCGGGCGAGTACCGCCGGACTCTCGCCCGCCCTTGACGTCGCCAAGCGATGTCAAGACCGGCCGACGCAAACCGGCCGACCGACCGATAGCCCAATGAGCCCCTGGGGGGCGAACAAAAGCGAATACCTCCATAGCACGGAGTCAACGCTGCTGTGATTCGCAAGCTTCCAAAAGCCGCCGTGGTTTCCCTCCTCGTCTGCGTCGGTACCGCCGGCTGCAGATCCCCGGAAACCCGAATCACGGATCTCGACCCCTACACCGGCGCGCGCCCCGGTCGAATCACGCCCCTCAAGGAACCGCCTAAAATCGTCAAGAAGACGCCGGAAGCGGGCGCCGGAGAACGAGGCTGGATCCCTCCAGGCGGAATCACCAACCGCTGGACCTGCATGGTCATCCACCATTCCGCCAGCGACAAGTCAACCCCCGAAGGAATGCGCGACTGGCACGTCAACGGCCGCAACTGGGACGACCTCGGCTACCACTTCGTCATCGGCAACGGCGTTGGCTACGAAGACGGCGCCGTCTACGTCGGCGGCCGCTGGACCAGGCAGAAGCACGGCGCCCACTGCAAAACCTCCGACAACTACTACAACGAACACGGCATCGGCATCTGCCTCATCGGCAACCTCAACTCCCACCCCCCCACGGCCA
>CAYYBO010000080.1:0-475 GCA_964470125.1 uncultured Planctomycetaceae bacterium
ACGCCCTCGCACCTGCCGCATAGCAACGGAAAAAAGGCAAAAGTCGAGCTTAGAGCGAGTTTCTCACCACGAAGGACACGAAGATCACGAAGAAGACTATTGCGCGGGCGGCTTTGAGACGAGGGCATGATGCTGTTGGGGAGGACTGCGCAAGGCGTTTCTCGCCGCAGTTTCCTCTTTTCTTCCGTCTTCGTGCTCTTCGTGGTGAAATCCTGTGTCCAATGCCGGCGAGGGGCTATGCATTCTCGATGGCCGAGCGCAGCTCGCGAAGGAGATTCGGGCTGGAGCCAATCAGTCGGTTTGATCCCTTCTCGACGATGTGGATTTTGGAAGTGCTGGCTGGGCTGTTGGCGCTGAGCGCGGAGGCGGGTTCGAGCTGCACGAGATCGCCGCCTTCCAGGGCGATGCTGTTGTCTTCGGTGAAGAAGGGGACTTCATCGCCCGCGTCGGTGACGATCATTCCCGTGCCGAGCGT
>CAYYBO010000080.1:485-13405 GCA_964470125.1 uncultured Planctomycetaceae bacterium
TCCACGGGGTTTGTGTGTAATAGGTGTAAAATGGGGCCTAAAAGCCCGGGGACGGGAACAAAAATACCCTGCCGAGCGTGGGGCGATAGACGAACACGTAGCCTTGCGTCACGGTGATGCTCCAATCATCCGGTTGACCGAGATATTGGAGTCCTTTCCGGCCGAGCGGCCCGTGGCCGCGCGGTTGCTGATCCGTTCCGTGGAATGTGACTGCGGGCGGCAGTGTACGGCGGTGGAGGTCGGAAGGCACGCGAAATGTCGAGCTGGGTAGTGCAGTGGTTCACCGACCGATAATAGCGGTTAGCGAAAGGACCGACGCATCAGTAGAATCCTCGGCACGGTGAGAACCGCGATCATTCCGATGGAGCGGATTCAGCGGGCCAGCCTGCTGATCCGAGGCGAGAAGGTCATGCTCGATGCCGACCTTGCGGCCCCCTACGGCGTCGAAGTCCGGGCGTTGACGCAGGCGGTGAAACGCAACCCGGACCGCTTTCCGCCGGATTTCATGTTCCCGTTGACGTGGCCGGAGGCGCGAGCTTTAAGATCACAAACCGTGATCTTAAATGGAACCGACGCCCCACCACACCCAGGAGCCGCAGAGTCCGGACGCGGCAAGCACCGCAAGTATCGCCCTTACGCCTTCACCGAGCAGGGCGTAGCCATGCTCTCCAGCGTCCTGAAGAGCGCCAAGGCCGTGCAGGTAAACGTGGCGATCATGCGGGTGTTCGTCCAGCTTCGCCGGCTGCTCGGTTCCCACGTTGATCCGGCGCCTAAGCTGGAAGCCCTGGAGCGGAAGTACGACGCCCAGTTCAAGGTCGTCTTCGACGCGATCCGCGAACTGATGAGCCCGCCGGAACCGAAACGGAAGTCCATCGGCTACCACAGCGAGGCGGCAGACTGACGACGCGATGCCGCCTCGCTCGCTTGACGACCGCCACAGGCGAGGCCGACGCAGAACTCATGGGCAACGATTTCCTGGGAGGATCAATGACCAAGCGCCTTGTTCCCTTGATGCTCGTTTCATGCCTCGCGGGCTGCGCCAACCCTCGCGCCGTCGGCATCTATCAGGTGCGGAAGCAGACCGGCGTCCAGTTTGCCGAGCGGAAGACAGGGCCGCTGAGGATGGACATCGGCCTTCCCGTTTTGGAGAACAGCACCAATCGTCCCGCCGTGTTGTGGCTGCATGGCGGCGGCTACGCCTTTGGCTCGCGCAAGCAGATGGCGGGCATGGTCGAGTTCACGGCATCGCTGGGCTACGTGTCGGCCACGGCGGACTATCGACTCACGACGGAAGGGGCCAGGCTGACCGACATCTACGCCGATGCTCGCGACGCCTATCTGTACCTGCGAGACCACGCGACGGAACTGGGCATTGACCCCGACCGGGTGTCGGTGGGCGGGGAATCAGCGGGCGGTCACTTGGCCTTGCTGGTCGGCCTCAAGGAACCGGGGGTTCGGTCGATCATCGACATCTACGGCCCCACGGACATCGTCGAGTTCTACGGCCAGAGTCGGCTGACCTGGAAAGAGACGACCCTACGAATGGCGATGGGCACGACGCCGCAGGAGGACCCTGAAGGTTGGCGATCCTCCTCGCCGGTCAACCTGGTATCGAGTAACTCCCCGCCCATTCTCATTCTGCACGGGACCAAGGACGACATCGTGCCGTTTTCGCAGGCAGAGTTGCTGCGGGATCGCCTGTGCCAGGCAGGGGCTCGATGCGTCTTTGCCCCGGTGGACGGCGCCGATCACGGATGGGTTCTCAACACCTGGGGCAACACGTCGTTGAAGACGCTGCCGGTGATCGCCCACTTTCTGTGCTGCTCCGGATGAGGCGCCGCGTGCGAGGACAGGAGAACAGATAGAGAGAAAGCGGTTAGCCGGTTCCGCACTCAGCGATGAATTCCTCGGCTCCACTTAGCGTGCCCTCCTTCGGCGCGGGGTATTTGCTGGTAATGGTCGTGCCGGCAGCCACCTGCGCGGCTGGCTTTCCCCAGCCCCACTCTTCGTGCTTCTTCGTACTACAGACGATCCGGGTGTGCGCGAACTGTGAAGACTTCTCGTGTTCCGCGCAGCCCCCGGCCAAGGCCGGGGGCTCTTCGGCTGCGGGCGGGGCCCGCGCTGGGTGCCTTGTGGTGTCCGATCATCTTCTTCCGGCCGGCAGCGTTTCCAGGCGGGCGTGGCGGTCATATCATGGAGTGCATGGACCTGTTCAGCGAACAGCGGAAGGCGGCGTATCAGCGGGTGCAGCCGCTGGCGGTGCGGATGCGGCCGCGGACGCTCGAGGAGTTCGTCGGGCAGGGCCACTTTCTCGCGCCGGGCAAGCTGCTGCGACGGCTGCTCGACGCCGACCGCCTGACCAGCGCGATCTTCTACGGGCCGCCGGGCACGGGCAAGACCACGCTGGCCCAGATCATCGCCAATCGGACGAAGGCGGCGTTCGAGGACGCCAACGCCGCGGCCATCGGCGTCAAGGAA
Source organism: uncultured Planctomycetaceae bacterium (assembly GCA_964470125.1). Classification (GTDB taxonomy): domain Bacteria; phylum Planctomycetota; class Phycisphaerae; order UBA1845; family UTPLA1; genus DATKKX01. The sequence continues at coordinate 2,964 of CAYYBO010000080.1, forward strand.
GTCCGCGATGTCATCACGCGGGCGCGAGAGCGGCTGGCTGACAACGGGCAGCGGACCGTGCTTTTCCTTGATGAAATCCACCGCTTCAACCGCGCCCAGCAGGACGTGATGCTCGGCGACGTGGAGGACGGGATCATTATCTTGATTGGCGCGACGACGGAGAATCCGTTTTTCGCGGTCAACGCTCCGCTGGTCTCCCGCAGCCAGATCTTCCAGTTTGAGCCGCTCGGCGAGGCGGACATCACGACGCTGATGCGGCGGGCCTTGGCGGACAAGGATCGCGGGCTCGGTCGGTTCAACGCGACCATCACCGAGGAGGCTGTGGCTTTTCTCGCCACGACCAGCGACGGCGACGCCCGGCGGGCGCTGACGGCCATCGAGGTGGCGGCGCTGTCGCAGTTGCAGGGAAACGCCGAAACGCCGAAAAGCCGAAACGCCGAAACGAAGAAGCGGGGCGGCGACGCCGGCCAGCCTGAAGCGCAAGCGAGGGAGTCACGTGGCCAAGACGGTTCGGCTCGTCCAGCGCGTCAATCCGCGATCCCCAATCCGCAACCTGCCCTTGACAGGTCGCCAGATCGCTCGACGTGTCAAGGGTCCCCAATTGTCATCACCTTGGAGGTCGCCCAGGACTCGATCCAGCGCAAGGCCATCGTCTATGACGGAACGGGCGACGAGCACTACGACGCGATCAGCGCCTTCATCAAATCCATGCGCGGCAGTGATCCGGACGCCGCGGTCTATTGGCTGGCCCGCATGTTGGAGGCGGGCGAGGACCCGCGGTTCGTCGCCAGGCGGATCGCCATTTGCGCGGCGGAGGACGTGGGCAACGCCGACCCGATGGCACTAGTGCTGGCCAATGCTGCGGTGCAGGTGACGGTGTTCGTGGGCATGCCGGAATGCCAACTGCCGCTGGCCCAGGCGGCCATCTACGTGGCCTGCGCCCCCAAGTCCAACGCCAGCGCCATGGCCATCTGGACCGCCGCGTCGGACGTGAAGGAGGGCCGCACCGTGCCGGTCCCCAAGCACCTGCGGGACACGCACTACAAGGGTTCGAAGCGGCTGGGCCACGGCGAGGACTACAAGTACGCCCATGACTTCGCCGGCGGCATGGTCGCCCAAGATTATCTCGGCGTGGACAAAACCTATTACCATCCCACCGACCGTGGGCATGAGAAGGTAATGGCGGAGTATCTGGAGAAGTTCAAGAAGCTTCGCGGTGAGCGGCCGGCGAAGCAGGAACGGAGCTGAACCAGTTATTGCTCAGTCAAAGCTCACGTCGAACAGCCGCGCCCACTCGATGAGGTTTAACCACCGCCAGACGGTCGTCCCGCCGTGGCGCTCCTGTGCGTATCGTCGCCAGCCGGCTTCCACCTCGGCGCGCTTCAACGCGGGGATCCTTGCCACCGTTTCACTTTGCAGTACTTGTTCGACCCACGGCTCCAGCGACCGCAGCCAGGCAGCCTCGGGCACGGCGAAGCCGATTTTGTCCCGGCGATCGAGAATGGCCGGCGGCACCAGCCCCTTCATCGCTCTTCTGAATACCGCCTTCGTCGTGCCCTCGGCGTCGAGAAGATAATCCTCCGGAAGCGCCAGGAGGAACTCCGCCAGCACCGGCGTCAGAAAAGGCACGCGACTCTCAATCGAGAAGGCCATCGAGTTGCGGTCCTCGTAACGCAGGAGTTGCGGCAGGCTCCGCGTCGTCATGCTATCGGTCAGACACCACTTCAGCATATCGTTCGGAACAGACAACCGCTCGGGCTCCGGCCGAACGCCCCGCTCCGCGAACCATCTTCCATTCATCCAGCGAGAAACCAACCCGCGGCCCAGTGCTCGACGCCCCAGGCTGTGGGCGGCCCGTGGCAGCACGAACTCGCCGGCGGCGCCGATCAAGCCCAGTCTTCCCACGCCGGGCCGCTTCGCCGCCCGCCTGAAGAACCGTACGGCCTCCGTCCAGTGGCCCTGCCGAACCAACGAGGCCAGCCGAGCGGCGTAATACCAGTGATATCCGGCAAGGACCTCATCCGCCCCCTGTCCGTCGAGCATGACCTTAATGCCTGTTTCCCGCGCCAGGCGGAAGACCCGGTATTGTGCGTATACGGATGATCCGCCGAACGGTTCACCCTGGCTGCGGATCAAGCAATCGATGTCTTCGAGAAGATCACCGGGTTCGCAGCGCACCTTGTGGAGCACCGCGCCGGCAGCTTGGGCGGCGGCTTCCATCCACTTCTCTTCCGAGAGCGCCGCGGTACCGGCGACGTAGCCAAAAGCATGGAGTTCCAGTTTCGGTCCCTGCACGTGGCGCATCGCGGTCACAATCGCCGACGAATCAACTCCGCCCGAGAGAGCGGTACCGACCGGAACATCGCTTCGCAGGTGCAGGCGCACATTGTCGAGGAAGATATCGCGCAGCCGGCCTGCGGCTTCATCGAAGGAGACGTCGAGCGTGGAATTTGGCTTCGGCTGCCAATACTGCGCGGGCGTGGACTGGCTAGGGTGGTCGAGCGAGACCGACAGGCAGCACCCCGGCGGCAACTGGCGAACGCCTTCCAGCATCGTCTCTCCGCCGAAGTCGCTGAAGCCGTGGCGGAGGTACGCAAACAGGCGTGCGGGATCGGCTTGCCGTCGCAACGGGACCGACTGCAGCAGAATGGAGATTTCCGAAGCGAAAGCAAACCGGCCTCCGTTGTGGGTGTAGTACAAGGGCTTGATGCCGAAGTAATCTCTGGCAAGAAACAGACGCCGCTCGCTCGCGTCAAGGACCGCGAAGGCGAACATGCCGGTCAGTCGGGTGAGCGCGTCCGTTCCCCACTGAATGCACGCCGCGAGGAGCACCTCCGTGTCGGATCGCGATCTGAAGCGATGGCCGAGGGCCTCAAGCTCTTGGCGGAGCTCGACATAGTTGTAGATTTCGCCGTTGAAGACCAGATGGTATCGGCCGTCGGGGCTGCTCATCGGCTGCCGGCCGGCCTCGGACAGATCGATGATCGCCAGTCGGCGGGCGACCAGCGCCGCAGTGGCCTTGCCGGATTCGCCGGACCAGTCCCGGCCCGTGGTCACGCCGCCCGGCGAATAAAGGAGGTAGCCGGCATCATCCGGTCCACGATGTTCGAGCAGCCGCATGGCCGTTGGGACGAACGCCGCGTCGATGCAACCGTTCGCTCCCACGACAAGCCCCGCGATGCCGCACATACCGAACTCCCACGCCAAGCCGGCCCTTTCGCTTGCAGAGGCGGGGCGGCGCGGCAGACATTCTACGTCACTATCCTGTCGTCGTGGAGGTCAGGCGACCCACAGTGTGTAGAAGGAAATGCCGATCATCGCCATAAAACCCATGGAGAACAAGGCGCAGTTGAACATTGTCGGAATGCCCGCGGGAAATAGAAGAACTCCCGCACCCAGGCAGAGTCCCATCAGCAGCAGCACGCCGGCTGTGCCGACCACGCACGCGGGCCAACCGAGCAATCCGCTTTGCTCCGTCATGGCCCGACCGGAGAGGAACCCGAAACACGCCCCGGCCAGGCCCGCGATAATGGCTGGCGCGATCGTGGCAAACCCCGAGTAGTCCGCTGGTTCCATCGGTCCCCCGATTGTGTCCATTGTGTTACGGAGGAGATACATGCCCCCGAGTTGCAGCGGAGCGGCGATGGCCACGGCGATGATCATGATGCGCACGGCGGGCCACAGACTCGGGCGAATCACATCAAAGGCGTCGGCCAGCTCCGACAGCTTGGCCTGAACGGCCGACTCGTGCGCGGGAGGCGCCTTCGGCTTGGCTGGCGCCGGTGACTCGATGAGAAGCTCCTGCGGTTCAGGCTCCGGCACGTCGACCACGGCACCACATTGGCATTTCGCTTGGCGGCCCGCCAGATTATCCGGAGCCTTGAGGCGGCGCCCGCACTGGCTGCAAGAGAGGCTGATCGGCATGTTTGGGCTCCTTCAATCCGGCGAGCGGCGCGCGGCTCCTGCCGAGCCGCGATCCGTGGCCGGCGTTGGCCGCACAATCGACTTTCGGCGGCCATCGTCTGCTTGGCGCCGCCCGGGCCTCTTCGGGCAGCGTGCGGTGGAGCCGGCTCGTTCAACCGGCCAGCCCGAGCACGGGTCGTTTGGTGTGCCGGTCGATCATGGCCACAAACGAGTTCATGATGAGGATCGACCAGTAGCACTCGCCCTCGATCGTCCCGTACAGGCGCATGAAGACGGTCAAGATGCCGATTCCCAGGCCGAAGATCACCTGACCGCGGGCTCGCATGGGCGACGCGATCATGTCGCCCGAGAGCAGAAAGGCTCCAAGCATGAGTTGGCCGCTGGTCAAATGATACAGCACGTAAGCCAGCCCGACAGCGTGCCCGCGCTCTATGGTCAAGACCGGGAACCAGTCATAGCCGCGGGATTGCGCCGCCGTTTCCACCGGGAGTATCGCCGCCGCCAGAGCGGCCCCGGTCAACATCGCGACCGGCAACTGCCATCGCAGGTAGCCTCGGTAGATAAGATAGAGCCCCGCGGCGATGAGGGCCAGCGTGCAGGTCTCGCCGATCCCGCCGGGCACAACACCGAGGATTGTGTCCCCCCAGGGAGGCAGCCAATCGCGCAGCAACGGCTCATAGAGCAGTTTGCCATCCGCCGGCACGCGGCCTTCGGCAAACCTCCTGAGCATCTGAACCGGCCTCTCCATCAGCCACGCATCCGCGGCCGACGGCACGTCGTAGGCGGTCCAGCCGCGATAAATCCCTGCGCTGATCGGCCGGGCCTGGCTCAAATCGCCGATCAGCAGATGGCCGGGAGCCAGCACGGGCGACTGGGCTAGAATCGTGAACAACGACAACTGTTGAGGAAACGCAAATTGAACAACGACGCGGCCTACCAGGGCGGGCTGCCAGATGTAATGTCCCAGCCCGCCAAAGAGGCCCTTGGCGCACACGACGGCGACCAGCGACCCCACAACCGGGACGTACCAAGACACTGTGGCCGGCAGGGTCAGGCCCAGCAGCAGCCCGGTGAGGGCTGCGTGCAACGCTCCGCCGACGACCGGTCGTCGCATGACCGATCCGACGCCGAGGTCCGCGGCCACCGCCGTGACCATGGCGATGCCCACGATGAGCAGCGATCCGAGACCGAACAAGACCGCTCCAGACATCGCCACTATGCCGGCGGCGAAGACCCAGGCTTGAAGTATGTCGCGATGAGTATTGCCGCTGTTGCGATACGGAGCCGGCCGGGCCGCCCACTCCTCGCCAACAAACCAATTTCCCCTGCTCATGGCCGCACCGCCGATGAACGCTCCGCCAGTCTCAGGAATCGCATCCTTGCTCGCCGGATGCTGGCCGCCAGGGGTAGCTCCGCGGGGCAGACGTGGCTGCATAAGCCGCAGTCTATGCACGCTTGGAGTTGGGCCAGGCTGCCCGGATCGCAGGTCTGTTCCGCCTCCAGGTGGGTTAACGCCGATGGATCCAGTCCGACAGGGCAGTCTTCGATGCACCAGCCGCAGTGGATGCACGGAACCGGCTTGGGCTGCTCGACGCGCGTGAAGAGCAGCAGCGCGGGTGTGTCGCACGTGACGACCGCGTCCGCCCTTCCCATGGGAACGCCCGTCAGCGGCCCGCCCACAATCGCCTGAAAGACCGGGGCCAACAAGCCGACTCGTTCGACCAGTCTTTCCATGGGCGTGCCCACGGGGACTCGATAGTTTCCGGCGTGTTCCACGGCATCTCCGGCAACAGTCATCACCGTACTGGTCACGGGGGCCCCGTGGAATATCGCTGCCGCCGCTGCCCGGACCGTGGCCATCGGCAGGACGAGGACGCCGATATCGAGCATCGTGGTTCCCGGCTCAACCTCGCGATCCAGGAGCGTTTTGATAAGAACGTTGGGCTGGCACTGTGGATAGCGGTTGGTGAGGGGAACGACGTCGATATGGCGGCCGGCGGCTTCGGCCTCCATCCGCCTCACGACGCGGCGGTGCCGGTGAGGCAAGGCGATGATAGCCCGTCGGGCGCCGACGGCGTCCGCGATCTCGCAAACCGCGTCTACAATGCGTCCCGTCTCTTCGACGAGCGTTCGCAGGTCCGCGGTCAGATAGGGCTCGGTCTCGACGGCGTTGACCACCAGATCAGTGACGGCGGCGGCGGCAGCGTCCTGGATCAGCCGGTGGGCCGGCATCCGCGGGCGCGTACACATGACGCCGTTGCGGGCAAGCTGGAAGATGAACGATTCCGAGTCCCAAGTCCTGGCCGGTTCGCGCCGCTCGTCCTTGCCGTCCGGTTCCAGCCGCACGCCGGGCAGCAGGCCGTCGAAGGGGGTCCAGACTCGCTGGGCGGCAACGATTCGGCCGGAGGTGGGCGCATGCACCGGCAGCGACGAAGGAGTCGCCGCGCGGGCCAGTCGCTGCCCGCCCAGCACTCGGGCGCCCACGGTGACTTCCGGCACCGTTTCCAGGTCTTGAGCCAGTCGCAGCGGGATCAGCAAAGGGCCGTCCGCCGGGATGGTCTGAATGGGACGGCGAGCGGTGCCGGCCTTGTGCTCCGGCAGGAAACAGCCGCCGTCGAAGGTCTGCCGCGGCCCGAGAACGTTGGACCAGAAACCCATTAGATGATTCGCCTGCTGGATCGTTTCACAATTGAAGGCGAGCCGCGTTATGGCGGGCGACGTTGGATCGCGCAAGGAAGCCCGAAAGTCACGCTTCGGCGGGGGGCTCCGCGCCTTCGGCGGGCTGCCGTCGAGGGGCGGACCTCTTCAGCCCGCCGATGATTCCCAGCTTGGATTCACCATTGATAAAGTCAAGCAGCCGCTGCCCCGTCCGCGTCTTGACCTGCTGCGTGAACTCGGCAACCGCCTTGCGAAACGGCAGGCCCGAGCGAAAGAGCACGCGGTAGGCTTCACGTACCTCGAGCATTTCCTCGCGGCTGAAGGCCCCGGACCGCCGCAGGCCCAGGGAGTTCGGCCCCATACACTCGGACTCGTGTACTGCTTTCATATATGGCGGCACATCCTTACCCAGGCGCGTGCCCCCGCCGACCATCACATACTCGCCGATCCTCGCGAATTGCAGGATCAACGAATAGCCACTGATGATGGCGTTGTCGCCCACGGTGACGTGTCCGCTGAGGGCGGCGCAGTTGTATACCTTCACCTCGTTGCCCAACGCACAGTTGTGTCCGATGTGGGCATAGCCCAGGATAAAGCAGTTCTCGCCGACGACGGTCCACGATTCCGGCTGCGTCCCCCGGTGTATGGAGGCGAACTCGCGGATGATCGTGCCCGGGCCGATGCGGCAATAGGACCGCTCGCCTTTGTAGTGAAAATCCTGCGGCAGGTGGCCCACGACGGCGCCGGGATGTATCTCGCAGCGGTCGCCAATCTCCGTCCAGCCGGAGACGTAGGCGTTTGGGTATATCTTGACTTGTTCACCGATTTTGACCGGCCCCTCGACGACGGCGTATGGGCCGATGTCCGCCGAAGCGGCGATTTGGGCTTGGGGGTCTATGATCGCGGTTGGATGAATCGCCATACAGAAGAACCTCGCTCGCCGGCCGTTTCCTCGCGGCCGCGATTGTCAGTACATGCTCCCTATTCTCACGGATGATCGCCGCCGCGCCAACCGGGCTATCCCTCCTCCTCATCCTGGCGCGGTTTTTCGGGTTGTTCTTGCTCGGCGGGCATGCTGGCCGACTGGCTCGTAGGGCCGGACATCTTGATCTTCACGATTCTCCCGGTGGTCAGGCGTTTAACCGCGATGCGCAACTCCGTCTGATCGGCGATCAGCTTCTCGAAGTCCTTCACGTCGCGGACGGGCAGGTCGTTGACGTGGGTGATTAGTTCGAACGGCTTCATCCCCGCCACCGCCGCCTTGCTGCCAGGCTCGATCCTGGAGATCACCACGCCGGGATCGTCGGCTTCCTTTTGGAAATAGCGTCGCACTTCGTAGGTGAAATCGCGGACTGTCAGTCCCAGGGCCTTCGATTTGTACCGCGGAGCGGACTCAAAGTGCGGCGGGCCCTCGACGTTCTCAAAAGCCTTCTTCAGCACCTCGCCGTCGTGGAAGAACTCGGCCACGTACTTCCTGCCGATGCCCAGATCGGTCAGCGCCCTGGTGAATTCGTCTTCCGCCGAGGGCCACGGGACCGGAATCTGGTCGAACACTTCCTCAGGGACTTCGTCCAACATCTCCCAGGGGAATGACCGACCCTCGTCGTGGTCGAACTTGACCTCCAAGGGTTTGGGCTCGCCCTCGACTTGCAGCCGCAGCAGAATGAAGCCCGTTTTGATGCCGGCCTCGGCGGCGGGGGAGTCGGGATAGACGTAGGACACAACCGCACCGGTCTCTCCGTCGCTTGTCAGATCGGAGACGTTTCTCGCCCTGGCCAGTTCGCGGTCCAGTCCCTGCAAGGTGGCGCCCATCCAGGCCAGCCGGTTCTCGTGGGCTTCATCCAGCGGGAGGTTGCTGGGGTCAACGCTCACCGGCAGATCGGCAAGCATGTCCATGAGATACGCGGCCGGCAGGAGCAACGACGGGTTGGAGCCGGACCACCGCTCTTTCTCGGTTACCCTTTGGCGGCGACTGATGGGGATGGCGAGCAATCGGCCGGCCGTGTCGTATACGAACACATTCTCGCGGGCGCCGACGAAAAAGGGAAAGATCTGATCTCTCCACTTCGGTTCAAGATAGCTGAAACGGACGTGGCTGAAGTAAGCCACTCTCTTTTCGCCCTGGAAGGTGACGTCCACTCCCAGCAGGAGCTTGTCGCGCAACTCCGCCACGTCTTCGGTCCCCAGCAGTTTCTCGCCGTCTAACGGCGTCTCCGTCTCAACGATGAATCCGCCGTAGTCCTTCAGGGTGCCGACAAACGCGGCCCGGATGGCTTTACCATCGGCCGGATGCAACATAATGCGTGTGAGCCGGGCGGTGGTTTTCGGCGGCAGATCGCGAAGCACCAGCACGCGCTTGGCATCCACCAGCACGCCGGTGGCGTTATGCTCGGTACCGGTCCCCTGCTCGTTCCAGTTCCACCCCCAGTATCCACTACTGCGGGCCTGTTTGGGGCTACGAAAGCTCAATGCAACTCGGGTGATCGTCCGACTCGTCTGGTCCTCGCGAGCGGCCAGCAATTCGTTCATTTGGTCGGCGGAGACGCCGGGCCAATCCAGGGGGGAGCCCTTCCAGGAATCATCCAGCGGCAGTTCGTCGCGCATCGCTAAGCCGACCGGCACGCCGTCGCCGTCGGCGATCAATGAGGCAAACGGCGCTGCCCAAGTGCGTCGCGGGTCGCGGCCGTAGGTTGTATCGCCGGGCGAGACGCCGCGCACGCTCGTTTGCACTCTGCCCTGGCGTTGCCCGCAGGAGACCGCGACATAGGGCGGGGGTCTGGTCACGTCAAATGTCAAGGGTTTGGAGCCCGGCAAGGGCCCGTCGAGAACCAGGGTTACCGCGACTTGATCCCGGGCATAAGATTCGGGCCCGGCCCCGATCACGTGTTCGCCCTGTCGAACGGCAATTTGCCTGATGAAGCGCGGGTGCATCAACAAATCGCGCGTGACCACATGCGTGGGCGAGACGAGGAAGCCCGCGGCCCTCAGCGGCTGCTCCTGGCGGACCAGTTCCTCGAAATCGCCTTGGGTGTGGTGTCGGCCGCAGTCGGGGCAGCGTTCCGCCCAGCCGATTGCCCGCGGCGTTTCGCCCTTGTCATATTGCAGCGAGTACTCCACCTGCACGAGCGAAGGCGACAGGGCTTCGACGATGGTCGCATGGCGAGAGCCCGGCACGCCCTCCTGGGCCGCACAAACCGAGACGAACAGGAAAAGCGACGCAAACAGGGGGAGACAACATCGAGAATGCATGGGGGGGTTCCTCAATCCGCAATTACCTGTCGGCCGCCCTTGGTGTCGCTCTGCGAGGTGAGCGGCAGGCGGGAGGCCGAAGCCGCCGCTCCGCACAGCAGCCCTCACTGTGGCGGCGAATCCGTCGCGACGTTGGCGCGGTACGGACGACGCCGGCGGCTATTCCTTTTCATAGTCTCGCGAGAAGTCCAGCACGATCTGGCGGAGCATGCCGCCGCGCAGGATGGTCAGCACCACTCGGTGCCTCTGTTCGACGTTTTCTATCGCCGCCGCGTGGGCGCCCCTTACCTCGTCCAGCGTCTTGACCGCCTTGCCGTCGATTTCCAGGAGAATGTCTTCCCGTTCGAGTCCGGAGATGGCCGCGTTGCCGGGATACTTGATGCCGAAAACGAACACGCCTTCCTTGCGGTGAAAGTACAGCCGCGGGTTGTCGAACTGATTGATGGCCTTGACGGTGAAGTCCCAACGCGGGCAATCCAGTTCCTCGCCTTCAACCCTGCCCTTCTTTCGCGGCGTGAGTTCGACGCGTACCGCCTTTTCTTTGCGTAAAAAAACTTTTTACGCGGGCACGATATGCGACAAATGCCCTAAAATATGGGGTATGTCGGCCT
>CAYYBO010000081.1:0-13369 GCA_964470125.1 uncultured Planctomycetaceae bacterium
TCGCCATCCGCTACAAGGACACCAAGATCAACCTGATCGACACCCCCGGCCACGCGGACTTCGGCGGAGAGGTCGAGCGAGTCCTCAAGATGGCCGACGGTTGCCTACTCCTCGTCGATGCCTTCGAAGGCCCCATGCCGCAGACCCCGTTCGTGCCCCTCACGGCTTTCGAGACCGCCCTGCGCCCAATCGTGGAAATCAACACGAACGCTCGCCCGGCCGCGCGCCCGGCCGACGTGCTCGACGAGGTGCTCGATCTGTTTATCGATCTCGGGGCGGACGACGCGGTCCTCGATTTCCCCGTCATCTACGCCTCCGCGACGGAAGGCTATGCCACGCTGGACCCCGCCAAGCACACCGACAACATCTTCGTCCTCTTTGACACCATCCTCAGGAAGGTACCGGAGCCGCAGGTAGACCCGACCGCTCCGCTCCAGATGCTTATCACCACGCTGGACTACAGCGACTACGTCGGCCGCATCGGCATCGGGCGGGTGTTCGCAGGCACGATCAAGGCCGGTCAGAACGTTGCCGTGCTGCACCGCGACGGCACCAGAAGCAGCGAGAAGGTCGCCGAGCTTCTCATCTTTGACGGTCTTGGGCGGCAGAAGGTCGCCCAGGTCGCCGCCGGCGACATCTGTGCGGTCGTGGGTCTCGACTCGGTGGACATCGGCAACACCATCGCAGACCCGGACGATCCTCGGCCGCTGCCGCTGGTGCGATTTGAGGAACCGACGCTGCACATGACGTTTCGGGTCAACGATTCGCCGTTCGCGGGCCGCTCCGGGAGGTATCTCACCAGCGGCCACATCCGCGAGCGGCTTGAAAAGGAGTTGCAGCGCAACGTCGCCCTTCGCGTTGAGCCGGGTCACACGCCCGAGGAGTTTCAGGTTTCCGGCCGGGGCGTTCTGCACCTGTCGGTGTTGATCGAGAACATGCGCCGCGAGGGCTACGAGTTGGCCGTCGGCAAGCCGAAAGTCATCTATCGCGAGCTGCAGGGCAGGAAGACCGAGCCGATCGAACTGTGCGTGATCGAGGTCCTTTCGGCCCGCGTCGGACCGGTCATGGAGCTCATGGGCCAGCGCCGGGCCATCTGCACCAAGATGGACACCCGCGACGACCAAACGCACCTCGAGTTCACGATTCCCGCACGCGGGCTGATCGGCTTGCGCAACCGCTTGATGACCGCGACGCAGGGCACCCTGGTCATGCACCACAACTTCTACGATTACGAATTCCTGCGCGGCAGCATTCCGCGCCGCGGCAACGGCGTGCAGATCGCCAGCGAGACCGGGCAGGTTACGGCCTACGCCCTCGACAACCTGTCGAGCCGCGGCGTCTCATTCGTCTCGCCCGGCGAGCAGGTTTATCAGGGTCAGATCGTCGGCGAGCACTGCCGGGACGATGACATCGTGGTCAACGTCTGCCGCGGCAAGAAGCTGACCAACATCCGGGCCGCCAGCGCCGACAAGACGGTCGTACTCAAAGCGCCACGGGAGATGACCCTGGAGATCGCTTTGGAGTTCATCGAGGACGACGAACTGGTGGAAGTCACCCCGGACGCCCTCCGCCTCCGCAAGCGCCATCTCACCGAAAACGACCGCAAGCGGGCCTTCAGGGCGAGGTAGAGCCATCTTGCAAGCCCCGCGGATGGCAGCAAGGACGCTCCTATACAGAGGCGCGACTGCGAGGGAGCGGTCACCATCCGATTTCAACGGCCCGCCCACTCTTGGGGTAACTGCTCCCTTACGGTCGCGGCACTGTTTGGCCTCACGCCATTGCCCTGGGAACTGGCGATCCGTTCCCTCATAGACCACCGCGGCGGGCAAGCGTACTATGAACGCCCGGAATCGAAACCAGGAGACGATCCCATGCCGGCTACCGAGATCAAGACCGTCCCGTTGTTCGTCAACGGCGAGTTCATCAACTCCGATGCGACCCGTCAGGGGCCGGTGTTCAATCCGTCCACCGGCGAGCAGATCGCCTCGTGCCCGTTCTGCTCGGCGAGCGAGACGGCCGCGGTCGTTCAGGCGGCCCACGACGCATTCCCGGCGTGGCGCGACAAGCCGGTGGTCGAGCGGGCCAGAGTGATGTTCCGCCTGGTCGCGCTGTTGGAGAAGAACGCCGTTGAGCTAGCCCGGCTGATCTCAAAGGAGCACGGCAAGACGTACGAAGAATCCATCGGCTCGGTCCGCCGCAGCATCGAGATGGCCGAGTTTGCCTGCGGGATGCCGACCTTCACTATGGGCGACACCCTTCAGAACATCGCCCAGGACGTGGACTGCGAGACGTTCTACCACCCGCTCGGCGTCTGCGTGGGAATCACGCCGTACAATTTCCCGCTGATGGTTCCGATGTGGATGCTGCCTTTGGCGATCACCGCGGGCAACACCTTCGTGCTCAAGCCCAGCGAGAAGGTGCCGCTCAGTTCGATGCGTTTGGCGGAGCTGCTCGCCGAGGCCGGGCTGCCCAAGGGCGTCGTCAATGTCGTCCACGGCGACAAGGAGTGCGTGGACGCCCTGCTGACGCACGCCTTGGTGCAGGCGGTCAGCTTCGTCGGCAGCACGCCGGTGGCCAAGTACATCTACGAGACCGCCGTCACCCACGGCAAACGCTGCCAGGCCAACGGCGGGGCCAAGAACCACGTGGTCATCATGCCGGACGCGGACATGGAGCGGGCCGCCGCCGGCCTGCAATTCAGCGCCTTCGGGTGCAGCGGGCAGCGATGCATGGCCGGGCCGCTGGCCGTGGCCGTCGGCGAGGCCGGGGACGCCATCGTCGCGGCGATCACCGAACGGGCCAACAAGATGAAAGTCGGCCCGACCGACCGCGACTGGGGCGCGGACATGGGGCCGGTCACGACGAAGCCGCACCTGGAGAACCTCCGCGGTTGGATCGACCGCGGCGTGAAGGAGGGGGCTCGGCTGGTCCGCGACGGGCGAGACGTGAAGGTGGCCGAGACGCCCAATGGCTTCTACCTCGGCCCGACGATCTTCGATCATTGCCGCCCGGACATGTTCGTCTCGCAGTCCGAGCTATTCGGCCCGGTGCTGAGTGTCACGCGGGTGTCAAATCTCGAACGGGCCATCGAGTTGACCAATCAGAGCGGCTACGGCAACGGGGCGGTGATCTTCACCCGAAGCGGCCGGGCGGCGAGGGAGTTCAAGCTCCGCGCCGGGGCGGGGATGATCGGCGTGAACATCGGGGTGCCGGCCCCGATGGCCATGTTCCCCTTCACCGGCCACAAGGCCAGCTTCTTCGGCGACGTGCACATCCAGGGCCAGGACGGGATCCGCTTCTACACCAAGCAGAAGATGATCCTCTCCCGCTGGCACGCCGAGAGCCACGCCGGGGAGTTCGTCACAACGCGGGGATAGGCTGTGCGGCCCTCGCTGAGCGTGTGTCCTCGAGCCTTCTGTGGCGCGGGCCTTTCACCCGTGGCGAGTCATTCAGCGGAAGTCGAGTGCGAGCGCTCTGATCGCCCTTTCCAGGTTTCGACCAACTCGCGCAGCGTGACAAATGTGAACGACTCCAGCAGTCGGTGGAGCCTTGTGTCCATTCGATCGCGAAACAAGCTCTGCGTCAGGTGCCGCCAGAGGCCCACGCGCAGCCCTTCGAGCTTGTGCTGCGCGATGCCGTTTACGTCGAACTCGTATGGGTGCAGGTAGAGGATGGCCGGCATGTTGGATCGGTTGATACGACGCACCGCCTGTCTCGCGACCGGACCGGGCAGCAGCCGGAAGTAACCGCCGCCGGCCACCGGCCAATTTCTGCCCAACGTTCGGAGCGTCGCCGGCGGGCACTCGACGAGCTGACAATCGGGCCACCAGTGGAGTTGCCTCGGGGCGTGAGGTATTCCGTAACGCGGATGGCGAATTGGAAAGACGCTGGAGCTGTATTCCAGGCCGAGCTCCGCGAGGATCGGCCCGGCCCATCGAGTGCCGTCCACGATGCTGAAGCCGGGAGCGCGATAGCCGAGCGGCGTCGCTCCGGTCAGCGTTCCGAGGATGTCGATGCTGCGGCGGACGTCATCTCGAAAGCGTTGCGGCGTAAGCTGCGTGAGTAGTTCGTGGCCGTATCCGTGCGAAGCTATCTCGTGGCCGGCGGAGTGAACTTCTCGGATCAAGTCGGGATGCTTTTCGCCCACCTTGCCGAGCACGAAGAACGTCGCCCGCACATGATGCCAACAGAGGTGTTGCAGGCAGCGCATGGTGTTTTCCACCACGCGGCCGGTGACCTCGTGCTCGGGGCCCAGGACGGCGATGGGCCAATCCTCCAAGTCGATGGTCAAGACATTGGTCACGGCGGTCCGGGCGGCGGGCCGCAGCCAGTAGCCCATTTCCGGCAGGGCCGCGGTGACGCCGTTCTGGGTGGTCGGCGGCGCCGGTGCGGAGGGGGTTGTGCGTGCCAGCTCCATTGCTCCAATGAGTACATCGGCGGAAGCCGCCGCGTGGGTGAAAGCGACTGTCCCAGATGGGGCGACGACCGCGGCCGGTTGAAGCCGCCGAATTCGGCTCCTAGACTCTCGCGCCCTGGCCGACGGGGATCATCATGCCGAACGCTCCAGCAGTCATTGCCCAGTATCATGCTGCCCTGCGCGACGGCGGCTATTGCGATCGAGATGATCGGGGCTTGATCGAGGTGTGCGGAGCCGACCGCGCCGTCTGGCTCAACAACCTCGTGACCAACGTCGTTAAGACGCTCTCGCCGGGCGAGGGCAATTACACGTTTGCCGCCAACATCAGGGGCGGCGTGGTCTTCGACGCGTCGATCCTCGTTCTGGAGGACCGCCTCTGGCTGGACGTGGACCGCCGGAGTGTCCAGGCCGCCCTGTCGCACCTCCGCCGCCACCTCATTACCGAGGATGTTCAGTTGACGGACTTGTCCTCGCTCACTCGACGCTTCGCGGCCATCGGCCAGGCGGCTACTGCCGTCGCGGAGCGGCTGAAGCTCCCCGACCCGGCATTGATGGCTGCGCTCGAGCATGTCGGGCTTGACATCGCGGGGGCGCAGGCGCGCTGGATACGGCACGATTTCGTCGGCCGGCTTGGCGTTGAGCTAATCATGAGCGCGAGAGAAGAGTCGCCAGCGGAGGCGCTCGCTGATGCTCACGGGGCGATCCTGTCAGGCGTTCACGAACTCGATTTGTGTCGCCTGGAACCGGCGACGATCAACATCCTGCGGATCGAGGCAGGCCTACCGGGGTCCGTTGATGACGTCGACGAAGACGTTTTGCCGCCGGAGACGGCCCAGATCGAGCGCGGCATCAGCCACCACAAGGGCTGCTACCTCGGACAGGAGATCATCGAGCGGATGCGATCTCACGGCGTGCTGGCCCGGAGGCTGGTTGGTCTGCGGGCGTCGGGTGACGGGGCTTTGACACCGGGACTCGCCGTGTACGCGGGCGGCAGCGAAGTCGGCCGGACGCGCAGCGGCTGCTGGAGTGAGCATCTTGGGGCCGCACTGTCGTTGGCTTACGTCAAGTCGGCCTTCACCGCACCCGGCACAGTGTTGACTGTCTCTGCTCCTGACGGTGAACACTCGGCGGAAGTCGTCGCGCTGCCTGTGTACGAGCCGCACGCGCAGCCTTGAGTCTCAAACGACTCGCGGGCGAGTCCATTCCCGTGAAGGCCGGCGACAGTTTCGCTCGTACGCACGGGGAGAGGGCCGGACTCCAGATGAACGCTCCATCGGATCATGCCGGCTTTCGCTACGGCTGGATTAAGGGCCGGTCGCTGCATCAGGATCTCAGCGGCTTCGGCGTCAGCGAGCAAAGAGACGTGCTGCTGGCCAACCGGTTGACCAAGAGCTATTGAAATCTCTACCACCCCGCCGTAACCTACGGCGGCAACGCTAGTTCGAGGTCACGCTGAGCGTTGCGACAACCGGGACGACAACCGCTTGAGGGCGGTTTCGCGCGCGGCGAAAGCCGCTGCAAGTGGTTTTCGAGTAAACGGTTGGGAGTGTAGCTCAGTCGGTAGAGCAACGGCCTTTTAATTCTCGAAGAAACCCTCTTGGCGCAGCGGAAACGCGGTTTTCAAGCGGCCATCGCCGCTGGAAGGCGCACGAATCCGCACCACACCGCCCTGCCGGTTGTCGCGACAACCGACAAGGGGCCGGGGCGTCGGCCGTCGTTGCCGGGTCCCGAAGTCAGTCAATGGCGGTTGTGGAGCGACGAACGTCTGACACGTGGCCGGCCGATGAGGAAAACTCAAACTCCTGTTGCCGCGATGGTGCATCATTGACCTGTGGCGGACCTGAGATACCGCAGCCTGGTCCGGCGAACTCGGGGTTCTTGCAGCGGCAGACTGTCAGGCGAATGCCATTGGCGTTGGCAAGCGCCTGCAGGTGCCGAAAACGGTCCGCTCGCTCACCGGCGCTCATCATCCAGCCCGCCCCGAAGTTGCTCAGGAAAGTCGTCCGCCGCCAATCCGTGAGCCCGCAAGGCCCCCGCTGAAGACTCCGGAGCTGCCGCGTGACTTGCCTGGCAAAGCTCGGCCGCAGAAAGAGGTAGCTCGCCGAGACCCGTGTTATGCCGGTCTCTCGCAGCGAGTCCAATAGGGGCCTCAGGTTCTCGTTGGTGTCGGTCGCGTTCGGCACCAGTGGATCAAGCCGCGCCGTTACGGCGACGCCGATCGCGGCAAGTTGTTTGATGTAATCCAATCGCCGCTGAGGCGGCGCGGCCCATGGTTCCAGTGCGGCACACAGGCGTTCGTTCAGCGTGGTGATGCCGATCTGGGCATGCACCGCCAGCGGTTTCGCCCGGAAAAGCTCCATGAAAGCCGGCGTGACAAAGCCCTTGGTGAGAAACGCGATTTCAACGCCGGCATCGAGCAGGACCCTTATCGTGCGAAGACTGACATCCTGAATCTCCGGGAGTTCTTGAAACGCGTCACTTGACGGACTTAAGAAGACGCGCGACGGCGGCCGTCTTCTCCGGCGCAACTCCTCTTGCAGTAACTCGGGTGTGTTCACATACAAAACCACACGCTCGAAGCCGGGGAAATGTGAATAACCCTGGATGTAGCAATATGTGCATCCCAAGCCACACCCGCGAGTAATATTGATCGTCGGCAGTCCGTGCAGGCACGGAATCTCCGAGGGAGTAAGAACGGGAGGTTTTCGCTGCTGCCTGACGACCTCTACCATAGCCGCACCCCGCGTAAGTTCGCTGCGAACTCCGGGCGAGTGATGACGTAGTGCCTCGCTTCTGTGGTGAATCCGTCCTCACAGCAATGCACGGCAGCCGTTCCTGAAAGATCGAAGTGCTGCTTGTGTGCGGTAAGATGCTCCGGTCGAAGGTCCACGTCCTCGACCACGATGGCTTTAGCCACACGTAGCAGTTGAATCAAGACGCTTCTTCCGCTTCGCGTGAGAAGCGCGGCGGGGTTAAACCTTCGGACGGGGAGGTAGCAACTCCCGCGGTCGGGAGCCTCCCAAGAATCCTGGCACCCGGCTCGCATGGCCCCGAAATACTCTCCGAGCGAGAATTGCGGCATGATGTCGCCATCATTTGCGGCGCGACGAGTAGTTCGAAGGGAGAGTCGCTTGCGCTCGCGAGCTATTCGCCGTGGGGCGAGACACCAGTGCGGCAGGCAGCGCCGATCCCAGGATGGCTCGACAGCCTCTGCAGCAGCAACCGGCTCGATGCTGAAGTTGCTGGCGTTGTCGAAGAGCCGACAGGCGAAGACCCAGTCGAAAGGACCGTTCTGCCGCAACCACTCGTCATCGTCCAGCACGGCGCGGTAGTCCCCCGTAGTCCACTCCACATGGCTGATGTTCTCATTTCCTCGGGCCAGACCAAAGGAGCGGCCGAAGCAGGGCCCGGAGGAATCGACGCAATGGAAGGCTGCGGACCGAGATTCCGAAAACGGGAACTCTCGACATAGGTACCGCCATGCCTTCGCTACCAAGTGGCCCGTTCCGGCACCCAAGTCCAAGATCGACAAGCATTTCGAAGGCATCCGGGCTGACGGCTGTTCATTCCACACCTTCAGTAGAGGCCCCAAGACTCGCTGCACCAAGAGCCGGGCTCGTGGTTTCCAGTACGGATCCGACTTGTCCGTGAGCAACCTCGACAGTCGGTCGATCGGCCGAAAGCTGGCCACTCGCAACGCCAATTCTGTAGAAGGAGCAACCAGCAGCGACGTCTGGGGGGCCGATTGCAGAATCATCTGCCTGTAGTTGTAGCTTGGATTACGCAGGTTCGCTGGCAAGACGAGGGCGAGGTGGCGGGGAGTCGGCGCCGGCGGATTCGGTACCAGGCGCCCGACCTTGTATACGGGATTTCGGTGTGTCACAACGCCTGCGGCGATCCCCTGGAGCCCCGCTATGCGAATCGAAAACGCCTCGAAGCCCGTGATGCAACGAAGCGCGGGCAGAGGATCTCCGCGTTTGGGCTCCTCCTGTGCCAATCGGAGAGCGTGGTGGAGCAGCCCGAAG
Source organism: uncultured Planctomycetaceae bacterium (assembly GCA_964470125.1). GTDB lineage: Bacteria > Planctomycetota > Phycisphaerae > UBA1845 > UTPLA1 > DATKKX01. The sequence goes on from CAYYBO010000081.1 coordinate 8,443, forward strand.
TAGCGCCAGCAGTAGCGCTCCTGCGCCGCCCTGCTCCGCGGAAACCGCAGGATGCGCTGCCACGCCGACTTGAGCCTGTTAAGCCTGTTGATCAAACGTGTGTCGCAGGCCAGAAAGGGCTTGGCAGGGCTCCAGTATTCATGCCAGGATGAACCGAGCGGCTCGATGCGCGATCCGTGGATCGTGAGCTCGGTGATGACGCGCGGATGCGTAAACTCTTTGGCGAGTCGGATACGGTTCAGCTCTTTCGACGTTCCCGATACCACCAGCATATAGCACTCTATAATCCTAACACAAACCAAACTGTTGTCGAGTGCCTTCTCTCATCCGGGAGCCTCACGGGGCCTGATTCCCAATCAAGACGGAACCCTATCCCATTAACGCCTGGCGTTGCGTAGAATATGCGGGGCTGCGAACAGCCGGGACGGCCGCTCGACAGACGGCTAAGCCACGGCTCTTGATTCTGTGAGTCCGCCGCTGTAACCTACAGCGAGAACGCCAGTTAAGAGCTGCGGCCAGTGGTGCGACAACCAAGACGACAACCGCAGAAGCAGGCCCCGCCGCGGCCAAGGATTGATGTAACTGATTTGTCCATAAGAACTTGGGAGTGTAGCTCAGTCGGCAGAGCAACGGCCTTTTAAGCCGTGGGTCCTGGGTTCGAGTCCCAGCGCTCCCAGTTTTCCAAGTACCCATCTCGGGCGTGTGTGAGGCGCGGGGCAGGCATCCTGCGGTCCAGGACGGTTTTGGCCTATGGCATTGGCGTCGCCGGGGGGCAGTTCGCGTCGTGACGGCGAGGCTCAACACGGCGATGTCATTCTCCGTCGCCACGCGCTCGTTGATGTGCTGCTCTCTGCGAAGGTGATATCGCCGCCCGGCATCCGACGCGTGTTGCGCCTCGATCGTGCTCGATCCATCCTGGTAGTAACGCGCGACATGCTCGGCGGCTCGGCGGAAGCCGCGCCTTTCTCATTCAAACCCCGTAGCCACGAGGATAGCCGAACTGATCCGCGGGTCCAGCGCGTTGTAGGCGTACTCCGTCACCACCTTGTCATCCGCCGCGGTCGATTTGGGCAAACGGAACATATCGAACTTCTCGTGATCGCGGGCGGCGTCGCGTTTGTCCGCCGTGAGCCTGGCGCGGGGCCTACAGCTTCCGCGGTTGGAGGGAGAGCGACAGCCTCTCCATGCGGTGCCGCAGGGCGCCGCGGCTGAAGCCAAGCAGGCGGGCGGCCTCGGAGATGTTGCCCTTGCAGTGCTCGAGGGCTTGCGAGATCAACAGGCGTTCAACGGCTTCGAGCGTGCAGTTCTCGTGTCCAAAGGGAAACCGCAAGGCGCTGAGCGCCGCCGTTTCGGGAACCAGCTCGCCCGGGCGCAGGTGCAGGTCTTCAGCGGTGATCTTGTCGCCTTCCTGGAGCAGCACGGCCCGCTGCAGGACGTTTTCCAACTCGCGGACGTTGCCTGGCCAGGAATAGCGGCACATGGCGGCGAGGGCGCAAACGGTGAGCGCGGGCGGTTCGCGGTGCAGCCTCTGGGCTTGCCGGCGGATGAAGTGCTTGGCGAGCAGCGGCAGATCGTCTCCACGGCTGCGCAGCGGGGGCAGCTCAATGGACAGCGATTCGAAGCGGAACAGCAGGTCCTTGCGGAACCGACCGTCGGCGACCAGCTGGCGCAGGTCGCAGTTGGTGGCGGCGATGGTTCGGGCTTCGACCTCGCGCTCGCGCGTGCCGCCCAGCCTCCGGAATTTGCGTTGTTCGAGCACCAGCAGCAGCTTGGCCTGCAGGGCCAGCGGCATGTCGCCGATCTCGTCGAGGAAGACGGTGCCCTGGCTGGCCACCTCGAAGAGGCCCTTCTTGCCGGTCCTGGCGTCGGTGAACGCGCCCTTCTCGTAGCCGAACAACTCCGCCTCAACCAGCGACGCCGGCAGCGCCGTGCAGTTTATTTGCACGAACGGGGCGTCAGCGTGAGGACCCATCTCGTGGAGTTGGTGGGCGATCAGGTCTTTGCCGGTACCGGTCTCGCCGGTGATCAACACGGTGGGTAGGCGCCCGTCCGCATCCGGCGGGACGGAGGCGATCTTCTGGGTGACGGCCATCGCCTGCCGCCAGACAGGGTGCTCGCCGATGATGACCCGCTCGGCGCCAAGGCGTTTGCGTTCGCGCTCGAAAACGTCCAACCGCTCCTTCAGCCGGCGGTTCTGGAGGACTCGATTGATGACCACTTCCAGCTCGTCGATGGCGACGGGTTTCTGCAGGTAGTCGGTGGCGCCAGCCTTCATTGCCGCGACCGCGCTTTGCACGGAGCCGTAAGCGGTCATAACGATGATTGGGAAGTCGTACCCCAGGTCGCGCATTCGGCGGATAAGCTCCAGCCCGTCGAGGTCCGGCAAGCGGATGTCGACGAGGGTGACGTGGGGCTCGGCGGTTTCGAGCTTGGTGAGAGCGGCCTGGGCTGTCTCGGCGACATGGCAGCGATAGCCGCAGCGCCCCAGCTCCAGGCTGAGCGTGGCCAACAGGGTTTCCTCGTCGTCGACGATCAGAACTTCAACCATGCAACGACCTCGTATCGGGTTGGCCGGGCATCATAACACGAAAGACGGTGCCCCCTTGGGGCGGGCAGTCCACGCAGATCCGGCCGCCGTGCAGCTCCACGACCTTGCGGGCAAGGGCCAGGCCCAAGCCGTGTCCGGTCCGCTTGGTGGTGAAGCTCGGCTCGAAGATCTTCTCCCGTATGTCAGCGGGGATGCCTGGTCCGGCGTCGGTGATGGAGAGCGACCAGTGGGCGGCCTCGCCATCGGCCTGGGCGTCGATGACGACCTTGCCGCAATCAGGGGTGACTTCCAGGGCGTTTCCGACAATGGCGGCGAGAGCCTGTTCGAAGTGACGGGGGTCAATGGTGACCATTTGGATGGACGGATCCGGGCGGCATTCGATGGCGATGGATCGCCGGTCAGCCATCGGTTTGAAGACGGCGACGACGTCTTCGAGCACCGTGCGGATGTCGGTCGGCACGGGCTGGACCTCCAGGGGGCGGCATGTGTGCTCGAGTTCACGAAGCCAGCGTTGGAATCTGTCGATGGCGGCGATGATGGCGTCCTGGTGTGTCCGCAGCGGTGAATCATCGCTCAATTGTCGGCGGGTGGACTCGGCGGAGGTCTGGATTCCCGCCAGAGGGTTGCGGATGTTGTGAGCCACATAGGAGATGAGCTCGCCCATCGCGGCGGCGCGCTCGCGCCGGACCATCTGCTTCTCAATCCGAGCCAGGTCGGCGGACATCTTGTTAACCGCGGTGGACAGTTGCCCTAACTCGTCGTGGGAGAGAATCGGGACGCGATGATCCAGATTACCCTTGCCGATTTCATCGGTGACGTGCTTGAGTTCCTGGACGGGCTTGAGGACCCATCGGCGGATAAGGATCATGCCGAGGATGCCGAGGCTGACACCGACGACCGCGTTGGCCGAGAGGATGAGGATGGCCTTCTGCTGGACGCGATAGGGGTTCGCGACGGCGTCCTGGGCTGCCTGGAGCGACTCGGCTTCCAGCCTGCCGAGGCAGGTGTCGAGATTCAGGTGGGCCTGAGGGTCGAATCGAACCGTCGCCGAGCCGTTTGCTGTTCGCAGGGCGTCGAGGTAGTCGGCGATAACCTCGTCGCGGAGGAGAAGGTGCTGCTGGAGCTCGGCGGAAGCTTTACCGCCGCGAAGCCCGGCATGGTCGGCCTGAAGCGATCCGGATGCGGATTGGATCTCCTGGGCGAATCTCGTACACAGTTGGCAGGCAGCTTTGTCAGAGGGATGAGGCACAAACTGGAGCAGGTGGGTCAGTTCGCTCCGGACCAGCGTTCGAAGCCGGTTGACCTGGGCCAGGCGGCCGCTGGAGGCGGCGAAGGTCCCGGCGGCATTCTCGAAGTACATGCCGATGTAGCGGACGGTGAGAACGAGCGTCGCCGCCAGGGTCAGCTCGAAGGCGAGGATCAGCACGGCGCATTTGGCTCGGAGGCTCATGTGACGGCTGGGGGGAATCTATCGCCCACGCCGAGGTTCCTCAATCAGAGGGCTGGTAGGACCAATCCCAGCCGGGCTCGATCAACGGTCGGGGCGACGACAACACGTGTCCACCCACGAAGGCGACATTGAGGCCGCCTTGGTGCCGGAACGACGGGAACCAATACCCGCCGGTCCCGTACGGATCGTCGGGCGAGAGCGGCGGGGCAGTGTAATAGGGAACCTTCTTTTGGGCCACGGCCTGTTCTCCATCCACGTCGAGGAGCACTGGGACGCCGGGGTGGTCCAGTATCTTGCTGGTGACAATGGCCGGGACGAGGTAACTGTTGCCGTCGATCATCATTACCCGGCGGTGCAGCCGCATGTTGACGGCGATACTGACGTTGGCGTGGGGACGGACGAAGCCCGGCTCGTGCGATTGACCTTGGATGGGATATCGCTGGAGGAAAGCGGGGCCCTCCGGGCACATCATCACTTCCTCGGAGGGCTGATAGGTCACCGGAGTTCGCAGTTCCGGTCGATCCCAGTATTCGTCGACGCGGTACAGTGAATCCTGGAAATCCTCGATCTCGAAGCGAGACTCGCCGAAGACCTCGCTGTCGCCCCGGCTTTGGGCTGCGAAGTCGTCGGCAAAGAGTCGGAAGTCATAGGCGCCCCGGTGCATCTGGCTCATGCACTTGACGTTGCGGCCGGCGCGACGGCAGGCTTGCATGGCTGGCAGCATGATGGAGATCAGCAGCGCAATAATGCCGATGGCCATGAGCACTTCAAGCAAGGTGAAGGCCCTGGTTGTTGTCGAGGCCGGCGCGAGTTTGCGTCCGCCAATCACTTACCCGCTACCCTCCCACCTGACCGATATGCCGCAGCGCTGCCTTGCCCGACCCGCCGCGGTTACCCACTTCCCATGCCGGAGGCGATATCGGAAGAGC
>CAYYBO010000082.1:0-2777 GCA_964470125.1 uncultured Planctomycetaceae bacterium
TGCTGCCCGAATCGCATTCTCCGCGGTCCTCTCCCAGACTCCCACGCCGGCGGATGAAGCTCTCGCCCGGGCTGAGTTGGAGAGGATATCCGATGCTCTCCTCTTCAGCCGAGCCGGCAACCTTAACGACCCCCTCACCGCTGTTCACGTGGTCGCGGGCGGCGAGAGCGTCAGCGTCGTTGCCCGGCAGTTCAAGATCACCGAAACGCTCCTGGTCAAGCTCAATCGCATCGCCAACCCTCATCACCTCGTCGCCGGCCAGCGACTCAAAGTCATTCGCGGGCCCTTCAACGCCGTGATAGACAAGTCCCGGCATCAAATGGACGTCTATCTTGGAGACGTGTACATCCGCGGGTACAAGGTCGGCCTGGGAGCCAACGATGGCACGCCGCGCGGCACATGGGTGGTGCGCAACAAACTCACCAATCCGGAGTGGATCGACCCCGTCACCCGGCACCACTATGCGGCAGACGATCCGGAAAACCCTATCGGGGAACATTGGATCGGCATGCACTGCGTGCAGGGAGAGTGCATGGGCCGAACCGGCTTCGGCCTGCACGGCACGATCGACCCCGGCAGCATCGGGCGAAACTCGTCGATGGGCTGCATTCGCATGCAACCCGAGGATATCGCCTTTGTCTACGACCTCTTCCTGGAGGAAGCCTCCCGCATTGTGGTTAAATGACGCCGCCTTGGCCCAGTGACACCGTAACGGCCGGGCGGCCGACTCGCTTGAATCTGCTCAGTCGATCCTCTCCAGCACCATGGCCACATTATGCAAGTGCCATTTCCCCGCCGATCGCGCCAACGGAACCGGTGACCTCGTTCCAGTTCCGTGGTAGCTGCCGAAAGCTCCGTATTCCAGGACCAGTTGGAGCTTCTGCGGTACCCACTTGTTTGGATCGGCCTTGGTCTCGATCTTGCCCATCGCCTCCCGAAGCCCCGACCGCAGGTATTGACCGACCGATAGGACCATAACTCGTCTCTCCGGCGGTGTGTCCGCGCCCGTCTCCGCTGCGCACAGCAAGGCAGGCCCCAAGGCTTGATCGAGTCGAGCTCTGAACGTCTCCTTCTGTTCCAGCGGCCCTTCAACCGTCCATCCCCAGCCGCCGCGACCCAACAAGGCCTCTCCAGCAGACACCAAGAGCGGACGTAACTCCGCCGGGCCGCGATTGGCTCGCGGGTCTCGCACAATGACGCCTTCCCCAATCTGGCGATCACCCCACATCACCTTGAAGGAATCATCAGAATCACTGGATGCGATCAACACCGACGGCAGCGATGCCGTCACCCGCCGCGGGGCCTGCCAGCGATAGCAGCGTTTCGCCGCCGGGCGTTGATCCGCGCCTTCCTCACTGTCGCCCTCGTCATCGCCCGCGATCGGTCGATCCTCCAAATGTTGTTGTTCCTCGGAGACCAGCACCTCCACGATCACCAGCACTCCGTAACGACCATCAACCAGACACGCCCGGCGGCTGTCGATTCGCTGCAATCTTTCCATCCGGTCTTCAGCGTTGCCTGGCGCCGCAAGACGTTGCCGGTCCTGCCGGCTCATGTGGCCCAATTCGCACAACCAACGACTGGCGATTGGCGACTCGGTCGGCCCCAAGGCAAAACTCAGTTCGCAAAGCTGGTCGAGCCGCACGCCGGCCCTCAGCGACGCCAAGAGTTGCCAGCTTTCGCTCGGCGGCAGCTTCTCCGCCGTTTCGTCGAGGTATCGCAGGATCAACCGGCTGCTGGATGCGTCTTCCTTGTCAATAAGCCCCCCCAGCATCGCCATCAAGCCATAGGTATCCGCGGCGTGGCCGTGCTCCATCAGCCTCTTGAGCGCGGCATTCCGATCCTCGGCCGTCTTGGCCTCGCGAATCACTGCCTCCGCCTCATCGACGAAGCCCGCGGCCAGCAAGAGCGCCAATGCGTCAAACCGCTGAGGATCGATGTCCTCGCGGGCCGCTCGGACCAACCCTTCCACTAACGGGTCGGAAGCCCCCTTTCCCAATCGCAGCGGAAAACAACCCCGCAAGCCCGCCGTCCGGCGACCACTGACTCCCCGGCCGCCGTTTTCAGTTTCTGCCGGAAAGCCATGAAGGCCGAACCTCCGCTCCGCCTGGCGGAGCAACAGCTCAAACGCAGCCCGTCGCAACGACGCATCCGTTCTCCGCGCCGTCGCCTCCTCGAACAACTCGGCGAAAGCGGCCGAGTACACAACGTCGGTCATATCAGCCGCCGCCAACGCCGTGGCCAGAGCACGCTTCTGGTCATCGCTCTCCTGGGTGCGCCACCGCAGAAGAAGAGGGTGGTCCGGCCGGCCGATCCGCACGCTGAACTTCCTTGCCCGTCGGGCAATCTGACCTGCCAGCGACGGCTTGCCGTCCCGCAGCAGGACATCGATCCAGCGCATCGCCAAGATGTTCTCCATCCCTGAGTCCAGCCGACCCAGAACCAGCAGTTGGGCTCTCGACGACAAGCCCCGCAGCAATTCCCAGCGGATCTCTCCAGCGTACTCGTCCACCACGTCCAAAGCAGCCTCGCACGATCGGTCATGCTCACCCGCCAACACCGCCGCAAGCACCTGCGTGGCGATCTCCCTTCGCGGCTCCGCCGCCCCGGCGAGGTGCTCCTCGACCAGCCATGCCCAGCAGCGAGATACCTCCGGCTTCTGACGCGTGATGTGATGCTGAGTTGTCTCCGGAAGTCGATCGTACGATGCGAGATACGCCCAGCCCGCCGCCCCCCGGGCGAGGGCGATCCCAAAAGGCCCATCGTCCACGAGTTCG
>CAYYBO010000082.1:2787-6829 GCA_964470125.1 uncultured Planctomycetaceae bacterium
AACCGGGTTTTTGTGGGTTTTTTGTTGGTTTTTTTTTTACGGTTTTTGTTGGTTTTTTGGGTTTTACGCCCCGCCGCCGGCCGCAACACAACCACATAGCGCCCCCCGGCGGCCACGATCACCGCGTCCACCTGCTCCAGCCACGCGGCGGGCACACCTGAACCCCAAGCTCCCCGCGTTCGCGCCAACCAGCGAATCGCCAGGCATGCCGTCGCCGCCGAGGACGACTGGGCGCTCCGTAGCATCGCGCTGACCACAGGTGACGCCGGATCGCGCAGGTCTTCGTGGGAATGCCCCTCGCCAACCCTCCGGAGCAAGTCCACTTCCACCTCCACCCCGCCGCTACCCGCCAACTCGAACGTCAAGACCTCCGCTCGCTCCGGTACCTCAAAGATGACCGCCAACCAGCCTGTGGCGGCGACCGAAACTGACTCCCCTTTCAATGCCTCTTGTTGGAGTTTGCCGTTTCCCTTGCGACGCGGTCCCATGCTGTTCCGCGCGGAGACCATCAGCCGACCCGATCCCGGCGGCTTCAGGCTGACCCGCTCATAGACCGTACTGCTCCCCCCGCCCTCCAACCTGGGCGCTCCCTCGGCAACATCCAGGAGCCTCAGCCCGTAGAACCTCGCCCCCCCAGTCTTTCGGATCGTGCTTCTGGAGATTGTCGCCGGTCCCGCGTTCGAGTCGTAGCGGAAGGGAAGCGTCACGAAGATCCGACCTGCCGCCGCCCCCACTCTGACGCCCTCATCCTGGACTGAATCCGTCACCAGCAGCATCGACAGGGCAGGCGTCAGATCCGGCCGAAGCCACAACTCGCGGGCCTCCTTTGGCTGGTCGGCTCGCGGCGACTTGGCCTTCGTCTGCTTCGGAGGATCGTTCGCCATGGACGCGGAACCGCCGATGGCCGCGGCCAGCACCGCTGCCCGCAGACAAACACGCCAAGCTGACCTTCGGTCCCGCATGCTGAAACACGATTCCTTGGATTTGTGAACCGCCGGCGTCTCTAATCTTACCGCATCGAGGGGCCACGCGGCAACGGACAGCCGCGGCGACCGGGGCTCGGTCGCGCTTGACCTTGTTGCGAGCGGACCGAACGCGGCAAGCGGAGATCGAGCTCCTGGTGGACTCAGCGCGGCTCCGTCGGCGGGCTACAGACGGGCCGCCCGCCCCGGTTGTGTTCAATCGGCGGCGAGTGGCCGAGTCAGAACCGCGCCTTTGCACCTCCGCGCGTTCAATGGAATAATGCCGTTGCCGGCAACTATCAGCCCGGCGGCGCACCCGCCCGGAAGGCTCCCACGGCATGACGCTGCCTCGAGCCCGCCACCGCTGGAATCTCACGCCCGCCAAGGCGGTTGAGCTTCAGCGACTCCTTGCCGCCGAGGTGCTGCATTCACCGCTCGCCGAGCCTCCCAACCTCGTCGCCGGCGGGGACGCCTCTTTCTCCATCGACGGGCGGTTCATCGTCGCCGGCTGGGTGGTTTGGGATCGTCATCGCGATGCTATCGCCGACCAAGCCATCGCCCGGCGGCCCGTTCGTTTCCCCTATGTCCCCGGCCTCCTCAGTTTCCGCGAGGCGCCCTCGCTCATCGCCGCGGCTCGCAAGCTGAAGGTCGAACCTGACGTATTCATGTTGGACGGTCAGGGTCTGGCCCACCCTCGGCGCTTCGGCCTGGCGTGCCACGTGGGCTTGTTCATCGACCGCCCCACGCTCGGCTGCGCCAAGAGCCGCCTTTGCGGCAGCCCGCTTTCGGACCGCCTTTCTTCCTGGACGCCCGACGAAACCGGTTTCTTTGCCCCGAGTGCGGAGCACGCCGAATCTCGCCGCCCCGATCCACAATCCTCAATCCGAAATCCGCGATTTCGTCCTCGCCCCCGGACTGTACCCTTGGCCTGCCCTCCGCCCGCAGCAGCCTTCGCCTGTCCGCTGATGGACGGCGGCGAGCCGATCGGCTGGGTTCTCTGGACCCGCCCTGGAACCAAGCCCGTCTATGTCAGCGTCGGCCACAGGATCACGCTCCAGCATGCCGTCGCCGTGGCACTCCTCTGCCGCGGACGATATCGCCTCCCTCAGCCGACCCGCCTCGCCCACCAACTCGTGGCCGCACACCGCGAGTGACGCGATGTTGACACTTCCGCCGTTCATCCGCTGCCTTGATTCCGTCGGCGGATGCGGCCTTCTGCGAACCAAGCCCGGACTTTGAAGGCCCGGTCTTGACTAAACGTACCTCGATTTGTCAAGCAAAACAGGGGGGCGGCGATAGATTTCCTCACCGGATTATTGCCGGGACTGCTCCTGTTTGACGCCGCTGATTCACAAAAAAGCTATTCAAACGCTTGGCTTTTTGCCGAATCTGTGGTATATAGAAGTAGGCGCAATGAGCGACAAAAAGCGCTAGGCGGAGTGTCGTCCGCGATACCTCCGCGACCCGACATACGAGCGCCCTTGTGCGCTGCTGCTCCGATTTGTCGCAGCAGGCTACGGTGGTAGGGTTTCCGCACGTCGCTGGTTGCGCTACTTTTTTGCGCCCCTACCGGCCTGACCTCTCGGCGACGACCCGCCGGACTCCCCGCCCGGAATGGCCTTGTAGTGCCAGGGCAGCGTCCCTAACGCCCCCCGAGTGAGGCCCACTCCTCGAAAAACTCCGGAAATGTCTTGCTCACGCACCCGGGCCCTCGAATCACCACGCCGTCCAACCGCAGGCCGACCAGGGCGAAACTCATCGCCATGCGATGATCGTCGTAGGTCTCCACGGCCGCCGGCCTCAGCCCTGTGCCCGGGTGAATCTCGATGCCGTCCGCCGACACCTCCGTCTCGACGCCCAGCCGCCCAAGCTCCGCCGCCAGCGCCGCCAGCCGATCAGTCTCCTTGACCCGCAGGCCGGCCACGTTGCGAATCCGCGTCGGCCCCTCGGCAAGAGCCCCCAGCACCGCCAGCGTCTGGGCCACGTCCGGCATTTCGTTCAAGTCCACGTCCACGCCATGCAGCCCCCCCCCTGCCGGCCCCCAGACCGTCGTCCGACGAGGCGCCCGCTCCACGCGGCACCCCATCGCCTCCAAAACGTCCACGAAACGCCAATCCCCCTGCCTCGTCTCCGAGCCGAGCCCCTCCACTGTCACCCGCCCGCCGGTCACCGCCGCCGCTGCGAAAAAATACGACGCCGCCGTGGCGTCCGGCTCCACTTCGTATCGCACGCCGGTGTACGCCTGACCTCCCGGCACGATGAACTTCCGCATCCCGTCCTCAACGGCCGTCCCGCCGAACACCTCCATCAAACCCAGCGTCATGCGCACAAAAGGGTCACTCGGCAGGGAACCGACGATCTCAATCATCACGTCGTTCGCCGCTCGCGGCGCAGCCATCAGAATCGCCGACACGAACTGGCTCGACACCGGCCGCTCGAACCGAACGAGGCCGCCACGAAGGCGACTCGCCCGCACCACCAGCGGGCAAAATCCCTCCACGGCCTCGCAGGCAATGCCCGACCCCAGGTCTCTCAAGGCCCCGATCAAAGCGCCGAGGGGCCGCTCACGCATTCGCTCGACACCGTCAAGCCGGTACTCACCCTCTCCCACGCAGCAGGCCGCCGTCAGAAACCGCATCACCGTGCCGGCGTTGCCGCAGAAGATGTCAGCCTCTCCATTCGGCCAGTAGCCGCCGCAACCGCGGATCTGCACGCGCCGCCGATCGCGATCGAAACGCACCTCCACCCCCAAAGACCGCAGCGCCTCGATCATCAACTGCGTATCGTCGGCGACGAGGATTTCGCTGATCTCCGATCCTCCGTCGGCCAGCGCCGCCAGCACCATCGCCCGATTGGTCAGGCTCTTGCTGCCCGGCAGCCGGACCGTCCGGTCAACAGGTCCAGGCGGCACGGCCAGGCTGATTGCCTGCGTCGCATCCATCTCCGGTATCCTACGGCGCCGTCGGCGGCCTGGCGCGGGTCGATCCTGGGTTTGAGGTCACCCCCCTCGACACCTACGTCAACATCCTCAACAACATCGCCGCCTGCCAGGGTATCTGGGGCGTCGAATCGGCGACGAT
>CAYYBO010000082.1:6839-13367 GCA_964470125.1 uncultured Planctomycetaceae bacterium
GCCACCATCACCGGCGTTGATTGAGGAGGCTCGCCGGCCGAGGGCGTCAAGATGCTCCGTATGACCTATGCCGGCCTCACCACAACTCAGGGATTCCAGGTCGCCGACGTCACGTCATGCGCCGGGCTGATCGACAGCGGCGCCGGCATCGTAGACCTCATCGCCTTGTTCAACGTGGACGCGAACGTCCCCGCGGCAATAGGCGGCGTGGGCGGGCTGTTCTTCAGCGCCGCCAGCTTCGGCGCCCAGATCGGCTCTCCCATCTTCGGCAACATCAACACGCTCGATAGCCTCCCCAACACCTGGGAACCGGCGGCGCTCAGTCTGCCGTGGTGGGGACTTTGATCGGCATCGGCGGCTTAAGCTGCAACCAGTCCGAGGGCAGCGGGCCATTCGCAGCAAGCTCTAGGTAGGTGCATTCCACCAACGGTCGCTCACGGCCCTCGCCCACCGGCACGCTCACCATCCAGCCTCGGAGCAGCAGCTTGTCCTGATCGATCCAGACGCGGAGAATCTCCCCGTCCGTGTGATCGTAACTTCGACGGATCACCACGTAGCAGGGGGCTTCCGCATACCAGCCGACGCCCTGCAATTCCCAGCGAGCCGCACTGCCCGCCCGGCCCCCATCGAAGGCGTACTCGCCTCGGTTCAGTAGCGACGGCAGCAGGAACGGAACGCCCTTGGAAGCCAGGTAGGCCGCCGTCTCAATCGGCGCCCGCGTGAACTGGTGATGCTTTCGGTATTCCCCGGCCTGCCCATCGTAAGTCCACCAATCCTCGCCGGCCACGATGGCCACGTCCATGTCGATTTGCAGCCGGCACCGATCGGGACGGAAGAAATCCCAGGCAATGGGCACGGTCCGCGGCGAGATCTGGCGCGAATCACGCAGCCGGCCCCTGGCCCGCAATGTCTGAACCTCGCGATGGGCCGCCCCGCAGCGGGAGAGAATGTCATTCACCGTCAGCCTGGAGAGATCACCCTTCCCACTCTCACCCAGAACGCTGCAGCCGACGGGCAGCAGAAACATCGCCGCCGCAGCCAATCGACCATAACGCGGCCCCCTGCCGTGACCGCTCTCGCATCGTTCGGTAACGGTCGGCAGCCCGGAAGGGGTCATGAACTTGTCCCTGAAACGAATAACTCAGTGTACACATCCTGCGGCAGCCGAGCAATACACAGCCAGGGATGCATTCGGCCCCTCAGCCCCAAGATCGCCGCCGGCTCAGCCGCCATCTTCAACGGCCGTTGTTCGCTCTCGCCCTATGGTCAGCCGCCGCCTGGTCCGCCGCCGCGCCGCAAACGGTAACGCCCTGGCCCGCGATGACACTGCCGGCGTCCATCCACGCCCTTCGTACCCCGTGTCGCCGCCAAAAACGAAGAGGGCCACCGGTCGCCCAGTGGCCTTCTCTTCCTTGCACTAGATTGCGGCGAAGCTGCTAGTCCCTCCCGCGGCCGCCAAAGCCGCCACGCCCGCCTCGGCCGCGGCCGAAGCCGCCGCCGCCGCCACCGCCGCCGCGAGCCTCTCGCGGTCGAGCCTCGTTGACGGTCAGGCTGCGTCCACCGTGCTGTTGGCCGTTCAGCGCGTCAATCGCTGCCTGGGCTTCCGCATCGGAACTCATTTCCACGAAGCCGAAGCCCTTGCTTTGTCCGGTCGCCCGGTCGCTGATTACCTCTGCACTCTGAACCGTGCCGTGCTCAGAGAACAGCCTCTCCAGATCCGAGCTGCTCACGTTGTAGCTCAGATTGCCCACGTACAACTTTTTGCTCATCGCAAAACTCCACTAACTCTCTTTCGATGGCAATCTCGACCCGCAGTTTCTCTTTCAGGGTCGCGCGTGAAAGTGGCCAACGTTCCGGCCAGGAAGGTAGGAGGACGATCAAGGCTTAGCGACCAAGACATGCACCAACGACGTCTCTTACGCACCTGCATCGACGAACCAACCACCGGGAAGTATATCCCCTCGCCGCGCCCCTTGCCAGAGGGCCGCAGAGGAAAACACACTCCCGTTCTTCTGTCGGCAGTTCAGGACTGGGACTTGAGTTCCAACGCCCGCCGCCACAAAGCTTTACGTCTCAGGCCAACCCCCGGGACCCGGGACGCTCACCGAAAATCCTCAACCGTCCGGGAAAATGAGGTCGGAAAACGGCACATCCACCTGCATGCCCCCGAGGTCCACCGTGGCCGATTGTCTTTCCAGCCTGACTCGAAAAACTCGCCCCTTGCGATCGAACGTCCGCACCCCCACCTCCGCGCCCGGCTGCAGCCGGATCACACGCTGGACCCACGCCGAGTAGCGCCGCCTCTCCTCCTCCAGCGCCTTCTCTCGATCCAGCGCCCACAGGGTCTGACGAGCGGCATCCTGCCGCGCCTTCTCCGCATCAACGCGGGCCTGCTCCGCGACCCGCCGAGCCTGAAGCGTCCCGGCGATGGCGCGGTTCAGAGCACGATATCCGCCGCCCAGGTGCCGCCTCGCCGAGAGCACCAGCCTGCGCGGCATGCCCAGCCGCGATGCGATCGCGATAGCATGGCTCAGCCCCGGCTCACCGATCCGCAGTTCGTAGGTCGGTTCGAGCGTGTCGAGGTTGAACAGCACACAGGCGTTGTCGACCCTCTTGTGCTCATAGCCCAGCGCCTTCAACGCCCCCAGGTGCGTGGTGACCATCGCCAGGCAGTTTATCGACAGCAGGTGATCCACTATCGCACGACCGATGGCCGCCCCTTCATCCGGGTCCGTACCCGCCCCCAGCTCGTCCAACAAGATGAGACTGTTCCTGCGAGCCCGTTGAATGATTTTCAGTATCTGCGAGAGGTGGGCGCTGAAGGTGCTCAGCGATTGTTGCAGGCTTTGCTCGTCGCCGACGTCGATCCAGACATCCTCGAACACAGGCAGCGTCGAGCCTCCCTCTGCCGGAATCGGCAGGCCACACTGGGCCATGATGGCCAGTAAGCCGACGGTCTTCAGCGCCGCCGTTTTTCCCCCCGTGTTCGGTCCGGTGATGATCATGATGTCGAAATCATCGCCCAGTCGCACGTCGATCGGCACCACGGTCCGCTTCTTCTGGGCCGTCCCCGCCTCCTCCTCGAATGTGGCCAGAAGGATCGGGTTCCTCGCCGCCTTCAGCCTTAATTTATGCTCGGAGGTGATCTCCGGAATGCTCATGCGGAACCGGCGGGCAAGGTTCAGTTTGGCGGTCAGAAGATCCACCACCGCCACGGCCTCCAGCGTCCGCATAATCTCCATTTGGTTAAGATGAACGAGGTGGGTCAACTCCCAAAGGATGCGCCCGATCTCCTCCGCTTCCGACTGCAGCAGGTTGATCCGCGTGTTGTTCAGCTCGACCGCTTCCGCGGGCTCCACAAACAAAGTCTGCCCGCTGTCGCTGCTGCGATGAACGATGCCCGGCAGGCGGCCTCGCTGCTCCACTTTCAGCGGCAGCACCATGCGGTCGGCGTGAAACGTCGCGTTGGGATATTGCAGGAGGCGAAGAATCGAGCCCTGCTTTAGCAGACGCTGGAAGACCGCCCGCACGGCCTGTTCAACCTCCTCGATCTGCCGCCGTATCCGCGCCAGCCGCTCGCTGGCGTCGTCCCGAACCTTGCCCCGCGAGTCGATGACCCGGTTGATTTGTGCCGCCACAGAGCGGAAATCTCCGATCCTGCCGGCGATCTTGGCGAGCTGATCGAAACCCTCGCCGGCATCCTGAAAGTACGCGCACAGCACAGCGATCCCCATGAGCGTTGAGGACAGGTCGGCGAACTCCTCAGGCTCCAGCCGGGCGGGCGGCACCGCCTTCTTGACCAAGGCGCGGACGTCCCGGATGCCGCCAAAGGGCGGCAGGCCGTGGGCATCTGCCCAGCGCGAGGACTGACGAAGCTGATCGAGCCAAACCTGAACCTGCGAGGAGCGGCGGGAAGGTTGAATCCGCCCGGCAAGGTCACGCCCCAGCGCCGACTGGGCGCCTTGGGCAAGCAAACAGCGAACCCGGTCAAAATCGAGCTTCTCAAGGGTATGTGCGTCCACGGCCGCATTGTAGAGGCATGACCACGCGACCGCAAAGTGCCCTTGATGACGGCCTCGCGGCGATGAGTGGACGCCCTGCGGAGGCAGACCAAGAAAGGAAGTCGGGCGGCTCGGGGACTGGGTGTCGGCCGTTCCGCACGACGCCGGCGTGCATGAGGAGTGTCGAAGAGGTCCTCCCGGACACGAGAAGCGGGGGCCGGTGCAATTCGATCAGCAGCCAGACGACCACACCGCCCGAATCCCAAGCCCCGCCGTGATGATCCGATCCCGTTCCAGGCATCGAACTCGAAAAGAGGCGTGACCATGGCAGGCGTGCGATTCGCCGCAAATCCAGGCAAGTCGGCGGAGAGTGGCGCCTCGGGCGGCAATAGGGAGCAGGTCAGAGAACGGTTGTCTCGGTTAGCGGTCCCGTTACAATGTCACAACAAGCTTGGTCGCGAAGCGTCAAAGCAAGGCGACGGCAGGCTGGCGGCGGATCTCAGCAGCGGCCAACCGCTTGGCCGACAGGCGCACACGAGCGGAGTCGCCCCCCGCGGCCGACGAACCGCATCATCATCGGCCCCCCGGCCGACAAACGACACGCAGGTCCCTCGCCGGCGCCGCCAGGCGCTGACTTGAGTGGCCCAGGGAGCATCGGAGGCTGTCCATGACCTATGAAGAGATCGAGTTCGAGGCCGAGGCGGCGATGGAGAAGGCGGTGGATTTCCTCAAGAAGGAGTATCGCGGCGTGCGCACCGGCCGAGCCTCTCCCGGCCTCCTCGAACACGTCAAAATCAAAGTTGCCACCTACGGCGATGCGACAATGGACCTCAAGTCTCTGGCCACCATCTCGGCTCCCGACGCCTCGCTCCTCGTGGTGAAGCCCTTCGACCCAGGCACGCTCAAGGAGATCGAACGCGGCCTGCAGGAAGCGGACATCGGCATCAATCCCCAGAGTGACGGCAAGGTCATCCGTCTGCCGGTGCCTCCACTGTCGGGAGAGCGTAGGACCCAGATCGCCACGCAGGTCAAGAAGATGGCGGAGGCCCAGAAGGTGGCCCTTCGCAATTCCCGCCGGGACGCGATCCAACTGATCGACGCGGAGAAGAAGGGTGGCACGATGCCCGAGGATGACGCCAAACGCGGTCATGAGGCGATCGACAAGCTCACCAAGAAATACGAAAAGACTATCGATGACATGGTGGCCGCGAAGACCAAAGAAGTGACGGAGCTGTAGCGCCGCCCGCCGGCGGGCGACAGCGCCTGGTGTTCCCGTCGGTCGCCGGCCGACGCTACTGGATGATCTGCAGGACTTGCTCGACCACCACGGTCTGGCCCAACCGGCACCCAACCTCCAGATCCTTGCGGACGGCAATCCGCAGCCTTGAGGTCACGCCCGTGGTCACCACGGAGTCGAAATCCGCATTGCTGACGGTATCACCTTGGAAGAGGTGGTAGAGGACGCCCGTATCCGCGACCCAGACGGGACACTGTCCCCGGCCGAACACATCCCGCATCTCCGAGGTCCCCTTGACGATGAAGGGGTTGGTTATACCGATCGGGTTCGGCAACTCGATGGTGCACGCCGCAACCACGATAGCCGAGCCGAAAACCGCGAGCGTCAATCCCGCCAACCGCGTACTCACAATACCTGCTCCATGCCGGCTCAAGCCGGAAGACGAAGGCACGCGCACCTTCCACTGGCACGCGGCCTTTAACCGTTACATTATAAGCGGTAAAAGGACCTCTGCTCATCGTCGCCCATGCCGTCTTGGGCCGCCCAACGAGCCGCAGCCTACTTGATCCCGTTCATTCCGTTCAGTAGTGCCCCCTTCGCTCCGCCTCACACCCTGATCGGCCGCGATCAGGATTCCCACCGGTGAGGCCGGGCAACGTTAGAAAAGCCGGGAAAACCCGAGCATCAACTTGGGCATGGGCGGCACAGACGCGGAGACGCTGCTCTGCGGCCACGACGCCGATTCACGAGGCCCTGGCCCGGCGTCGGCACTGGCGATGACAGGCAGGTGTCGACCGCTGCCGAAGGCGTTGAGAGGCGTGGAAGCTGCTTCCCTGCCCCCTCCACGCCCAGCTTGACTCGCACCGCTTCACAGATGCTCGGCGTTTCAGCGGGAAGCCATCGGTCCTCGGCGGGCAACCCTAACTTATTGCCTTTCAGAATGTTACGTCGCTTACATGGATTCCTGGCAGTCGCTCTAAGGGGTCTCGTGAGGGCGTGGCGGCGGTGCCGTGCCGGTCTGCCGCCACGGAAGGTAGGAGGCACATCACGGGCGGAGCAACGACCGGTACGCTCCTCATCCAACGGGCAGGAGCTGGACGGTCGAGCCTGTCCAGGAAAGGGGAAGTTGACGAGGGCGTATTACGTTGTAATACTAAAGCGGGGCCGCGACGATGGCGGGAGGATGCGACATGCGAGAATACCGGCGTAGCACGGCCGTAAGAACAACGGGGCTGATCTGTACCTTACTGGCGGTTCTGACCGTGAGCTGCCGCCCGCCCGCCCAGGAGC
>CAYYBO010000083.1:0-5472 GCA_964470125.1 uncultured Planctomycetaceae bacterium
GGCCGTCGGAACAAGGGACCGAACAGAGCCGCGACCGCCTGCCCTTTACGTCGCGCAGCGATGTCAAGGGTAAGGGGGCGGTTACGCCAGGATTGGGAAGGCCCTCGAAATCGGAGAGGGACCGCTCCCGCGCGATCGCGGCTCTGTTCGAAGAGCAGGATGTCGGTTCAGCGATGTCGCCTGCGTTCCAGCGGCGGTTGGATGTCGAGCGACACCCGTTTCTCCTCTCGCACGTGCTGGACGGCCGGCCGGTGCTGCCCGTCGCGATGATGATCGAGTGGCTGGCCCACGCGGCCCTGCACGCCAATCCGGGGCTGGTGCTGCACGGTCTCGACGATCTGCGGGTGCTCAAGGGAGTGGTGCTGCGCGACGGACCGGTGGAGCTTCGGTTCCTGACCGCCAAGGCTCGACGGAGCGGCGAGGCGTTCGATATCGGCGTGGAGATGCGCGGCGTCCCCAGGAACGGTCTGGAAATCGCTCACGCGAGGACGACGGCCGTTTTGGCCGACGGCTTGCCCGAAGCACCGCTGATCGACCCGCCGCGGAGCTTGGCGAAGAAGCCGTACGGTCGGAGCATCGACGAGGTCTACGCCGACGTGCTGTTTCACGGCGAGCATTTCCGCAGCATCGAGCGGATCGAAGGCTGGTCCGAGCAGGGCATGATCGCCCGCCTGCGCCACTCAACCCCGCCGCGACAATGGATGACCGAGCCGCTCCGCAGCAATTGGGTCGCCGATCCGGCGGTGATCGACGCAGGGTTCCAAATCGGCGTGCTGTGGTGCCGGGAGGAGATGGGGGTCCTGTCGCTGCCGTCGTTCGTTCGACGATATCGCCAATACCGCCGGTCGTTCCCGAGCGAAGGCTGCGTAGCCGTGCTTCAGGTCCGGCGGAGCTCGCATCACGTGATGACGGGGGACATTACCTTCCTGGACAAGCGCGGAACGCCGATCGCCCGGATGGAGGGCTACGAATGCACCGCCGATGCCTCCTTGCAGGAAGCGTTTCGTCGGCGGTCCCTGGCGAGGGCGGTTCCTTGAGAGTCTCTGGTGCAAGAGTCTCTGGTGCAAGAATCTCTGGTGCAAGAATCTCTGGTGCAAGTAGCTCTGGTGCGAGTAGCTCTGGTGCGAGAATCCTTTCTCGCACCCACAATCGCGGGAATCCCTTCCCGCGTCCCTGCCTGCGGTGCTGACGGGTGACTTTCCGCATCGCCCTGTGAGAGACGATACGCGTGAGCGATGATCCGCCGATTGCCGTCGTGGGCCTGGGCTGCGTGCTGCCGGGGGCGAATGACCCGGGCGCGTTCTGGCGGAACGTTCTGGCAAAGAGGGACTTCTCCCGACCCGTGCCGCCGGGCCGTTGGATTCTCGATCCCAGCCTGGCCCTGGCCAACGACGCGGCCCCCGACAAGGTATACTCTCTTCACGGCTGTTTCGTGGAGGACTTCGTCCTCGACCCCGCCGGATTGGACATCGAGGCGGAGTTGCTTCGGCAACTCGATCCCCTCTTTCATTTCGCTCTGCACGCCGGGCGGCAAGCCTTCCTCGACGGCGTCAGCGACGGAGTGGACCGATCTCGATTCGGCGTCATCCTCGCGGCCATCGCCTTGCCGACCGATGCGTCATCCGCAATTACCCGAGAGGTCCTGGGCGCCGCCTTCGAGAGCGCGATGTTCGAGCAGGCTGCAAGGGCGACGACCGTGCCCTCCGGGGATCTTTCGTTCCGCGGCCTGCGAACGCATCCGCTCAACCTGAGGGTAACAGGTCTGCCTGCGGCCTTGGTGGCGAGGGCCCTCGGCCTTCGAGGGATTAACTACACGCTCGACGCGGCCTGCGCGTCCTCTCTCTACGCCGTGAAGTTGGCCTGCGACGAGCTGATCGCCGGGCGGGCGGACGCCATGCTCGCCGGCGGCGTCTCGCGGCCGGACTGCCTGTACGCCCAGATGGGCTTCACGCAGCTTCGGGCCTTGTCGCCTTCTGGGCGTTGCGCGCCGTTTGACGAATCCTCCGACGGATTGGTCGTGGGCGAAGGCGCCGGGATGGTCCTGCTCAAGCGCTTGGCCGACGCCGTTCACGACGGCGACCGGGTGTACGGCGTCATCAGGGGAATCGGTTTGTCCAACGACATCGGCGGAAGCCTGCTGGCCCCCAGTTCCGAGGGACAACTCCGGGCCATGCGCTCAGCCTACGAACGGACGGGAATCGACCCTTCGGACGTCGATATGATTGAGTGTCATGGGACCGGCACTGCCATCGGCGATGTCGTCGAGATCGCCAGCCTACGTGCTCTGTGGGGAGACTCCGCCTCGCGGGCGGGGCGATGCGCCATCGGCTCGGTCAAGTCGATGATCGGCCACCTGCTGACCGCCGCCGGGGCCGCCGGTCTCATCAAGGCGCTTCTTGCCCTGCACGAGAAGCAACTGCCGCCCTCGGCGAATTTTCGCCGTCCGCCTGCGGGCAGCCCTCTGGACGGGAGTCCGTTTCGCGTCCAGACGACGGCGGCGCCTTGGTCGGAGCGATCGCCTGGAACACCCCGGCGAGCGGCGATCAGCGCATTCGGCTTCGGGGGGATCAACGCCCACCTGCTCATCGAGGAATGGCGCGGAGCCTTGTTCCCCACGTTCGATCCGCGATCCGCAATCCGCAATCCGCAATTTGACCTCACTGCCTCGTTGCCGGAGGCGAATGATTGCTGCCTGGCCGTCGTCGGTCTGGCCGTCAAAATCGGTGGCGCTGCTTCACTGGGCGAGCTTCGCGAGGTCGTCGATGGAAAGCGGAGCCTGGCGGCCGCGAGGCCGGCCGACCGATGGAACGGCTGCGATAACTTCCTGAGACCGGCGCTAGGCGAACGCGGCGCCCTCGGAGCCTACATTGGCGCCCTCTCGATCCCTGTCGGTCGCTATCGACTGCCGCCGAACGAGATCGCCGATGTGCTCCCCCAACAACTTCTGATGTTGGAAGCTGTGTCCGACGCGTTGGCCGATGCCGGGCTATCCGCCCGGGGGCGGCGGCCGCGCGTTGGAGCCGTCATCGGCATCGACCTCGACCTCAACACGACCAACTACCAACTCCGCTGGTGGATTCCGGCACAAGCGAAGCGATGGGCCAGGCAGCTTGGATTCAGCGAGGGCGGTCCACAATGGAACAGTTGGATCGAGGCGCTGCAGGAGGCGACCGGACCGGCCCTCAACGCCGCCAGGACGCTGGGCGGTCTGGGCAGCATCGTCGCCAGCCGGGTGGCTCGCGAATTCGAGTTCGGAGGGCCGAGCTTCACGGTGTCATGCGGAGAGGCATCGGGCCTGAGGGCCCTGGAGATCGCCTGCCGAGCTTTGCATCGCGGCGAGCTGGACGCCGCGATCGTTGGGACGGTTGACCTGGCCGGCGACGCGCGATTGGTGCTCTGTTCGCACCTTCTACGGCGCTCCGCCGCGGGCGCGATTCCAGCGGTTGCCGGCGGTGTGGACGCTGACTTCCCGGCCGACGGGGCCGTGGCCCTCGTGATAAAGCGTCTCGAAGACGCCAGACGCGACGGAGACCGCATCCGCGGGATCATTCGCCGCATCGGCGGGGCCAGCGGGGATTGGGCGAAGAAAGGTACCGCGCCGGGCGGAGCTCCGGCGATGAAAATCGACAACCGGTCGACCAAGGCCCTCGTCGGCGATGTCGGCGTCGTTGTGGGTGCAGCCTCGGTGGCGAGAGCCTGCCTGCAAAGTTCAGTGGGCACGGTTCTGGTCAGCGCCGATGTGAGTTACGACGGTGCACCGGGGGCGGCGTCTGATGGTGGCGGCGTGGGCGTGCTGATGGAGGCGGTGTCGGCGACGTCAGCCGACAAGTTCGACAACAGGCAAGATGCAACGCGGTCTCCCCCCTCGGCGGAGCAAGGGGCGGTGGTGATCGTGAAGACCGGCGGACCGGAGTTGCGGCCGCCGCCCCCCGCAGCCGGCGAATCGTCGGCTTCAAACTCGCCCCTGGCTCGCAAGGCGGTGCCGTTACAGGTCAGCGATCCCCAATCCAAGACTCCCCCTGTGGACCGAGGCAGGGGATTGCTCGCGGATGCGATGGCGGAGACCAACGCGGCAATGGTCAAGGCTCACCAGTCCTTTCTGAGCTTCACTGAGACCGCCTGCGAAGGTCTGTCGAGGGCCCTGACGACGCAGGCGGAGCTGCTGGCCGGTGCGGAGCGAGCAGGCATACTCGTGCCCCATGCCTCCGACTCGCGGCCTGCCACGGGAGCGTCGGCCGACCGAGAAACGCCTGCTTCGCTAGCCACGGCGACCGCCGGGCCGGAGCCGGTTTACTCTCGCCGGCAGTGTCTGGAATTCGCGGTCGGCTCCGTGGCCAAAGTGCTAGGGCCGGATTTCGCCCCCGTGGACGGCTATCCGGTCCGCGTCAGGCTGCCCGCTGAGCCGCTCATGCTGGTTGATCGCATCCTCTCGATTGATGGCCGAAGAGGCGAACTCGGCGCCGGTAGGATCGTCACCGAGCACGACGTGCTGCCCGACGCGTGGTACCTCGACGGGGATCGCTGCCCCGCCTGCATCACCATCGAGGCGGGCCAAGCGGACCTGTTTCTTTGCGCTTACCTGGGTATCGATCTGGCGGTCCAGGGTCGTCGGGCCTACCGACTGCTCGACGCCACGGTCACATGCCATCGCGGCTTGCCCAGGCCGGGCGAGGTGGTGCGATACGACATTCGGATCGACCACTTCGTCCGCCAGGGAGACGTATATCTTTTTTTCTTCGAGTTCGATGGGACCATCGACGGTCAACCGACGGTGACGATGCGAAGAGGCTGTGCCGGATTCTTCACGGCGGAGGAAATTGAGCACTCCGGCGGTCTCGTGTTGACGGCGGAAGAATCGGCCCCTTCGCCGGGCCGCCGCCCCGGCGATTGGCAAGACCTCGTGCCGATGGCGGCAGAGACCTATGACGACGCAGCACTGGCGGCCCTTCGGGCGGGCGATCTGGCCGGCTGCTTCGGCCCGTTGTTCGAAGGTTTGCCGCTGTCTGATCCGCTGCGACTGCCCGACGGGCGGATGCGGCTGATCGACCGCGTGCTGGAACTCGACCCGACGGGCGGCCGATTCGGTCTCGGCCTCATCCGGGCCGAGGCGGATATCCACGCGGACGACTGGTTTCTGACGTGCCACTTTGTCGACGACATGGTGATGCCCGGCACGCTGATGCACGAATGCTGCCTGCATACGCTGCGTTTCTTCCTGTTGCGGATGGGCTGGATCGGCGAGCGAAGCGAAGTCCGCTGCGAACCCGTGCCGGGCGTGGCCGGCTGTTTGCGGTGTCGCGGACCTGTCACTCCGCGCACGCGCAAGGCCATGTACCAGGTGGAACTCAAGGAGATCGGCTATCGCCCCGAACCCTACGCCGTCGCCGACGCCTTGATGTTCGCCGACGGCAGGCGGATCGTCCTGGTCAAGGACATCGCCCAGCTCGTCGCCGACTCGCTTCAGTAGACCGA
>CAYYBO010000083.1:5482-13291 GCA_964470125.1 uncultured Planctomycetaceae bacterium
CTCAGCGGCACGACGCGGGAGAGAATCGAGGGACTCTGGCGTCGCCGCCGATCCGCCCCAACCCTATCCGCGGCGGCCACCGCCCCATTGGGATCAGTCTTCTTTGACAAGAAGCGCCTTGTGGCCTTTGCGAACGGCAAGCCTTCCGAGGCTTTTGGCGAGCCATATAGGCAATTCGACGATGGGCGGCGGATGGCCCGCCTGCCTGCTCCGCCGTTTCTGTTTCTCGATCGAATTACCCGTTGCGAGCCGCCTCCGTGGCGGCTGGAGCCGGGCGGCTGGGTCGAGACGGAGTACGACGTCCCCCGGGACGCCTGGTACTTCCGGGCCAATCGCCAGCCGTCGATGCCCTACTGCGTCATCCAGGAGATCGCCCTGCAATCCTGCGGCTGGCTGGCGGCGCACATGGGCTCGGCCCTGCGAAGCGAGCAGGAGCTATTCTTCCGCAACCTCGGTGGAACGGCCAGGCTGCACCGGGAAGTGTTCGCGGACGCCGGCACTCTGCAGGGCCGCGTTCGCATGACCGGTGCTTCGCAGGCGGGCGATACGATTATCGAGAAGTTCGAGATGCAGGTCCGGCAGGGCGACCGCCTCGTTCTGGACGGATCGACCTCGTTCGGTTTCTTCACCGAGTCAGCCCTCGCCAGGCAGGTCGGGTTGCGCGAGGAGGCCCGGCTGGGGGAGAGACCGGCCGGCGGCAC
This sequence comes from uncultured Planctomycetaceae bacterium, assembly GCA_964470125.1. Lineage (GTDB taxonomy): Bacteria > Planctomycetota > Phycisphaerae > UBA1845 > UTPLA1 > DATKKX01. The sequence continues at coordinate 6,184 of CAYYBO010000083.1, forward strand.
GGGCGAGCAGGTGAAACGATTTCGCATCGACGATCTGCCGCCGCTGACACCGGATGACTCAAGAGCTTCCGCCGGGCCGGCAATGGCCCTGCCGGGCCGGGCATTGCGGATGATTGACGAGATTGATGAGTTGTCGCCCGATGGCGGGCCGCGTGGGCTCGGCTACGCAAGGGCTCGTGCGATCGTCGAGCCGGGTGCGTGGTTCTTCAAGGCCCATTTCCACCAGGACCCCGTCTGGCCGGGTTCATTGGGGCTGGAGTCTTTCCTGCAACTACTGAAAGCCTTCGCCCTGGATCGCTGGGGGGGGCGTTTGGAGACGACGCATCGTTTCGAGGCGGCAGCAACGGATACGGAGCATTCCTGGCTCTATCGGGGGCAAATCCTCCCCAGCCATCGAATCGTCGAAGTCGAGGCGGTCGTCACCGACCGACATGACGGGCCCGTCCCGTCTCTACGGGCCGATGGATACCTTTCGGTGGACGGCATCCCCATCTACAAGATGATCGACTTCGGCCTCCGTTTGCTGGATAATAGCGCCAGTAGGGATTGAGCAGGGTGGGGCCAATTAGAACCCCGCTTGTAAGGCGTGTTTAGCGAGACCGGCAGGGAACGGAGCCGCGACCGCCTGCCCTTTACGTCGCAAAGCGATGTCAAGGGTGGGGGAGCGGTGCCCTCGCGATTCCGACGGCCGCCTCATCTTGGCGTGACCGCTCCCTTACGGTCGGGGCTCTGTTCCGATCGCGGATGCCGGTCGCGTGCGGCGTCGTGGGGTCTGATCGCCCGTCGGGGCACGGTGGAGTCGCCATGATCGAATTCACCAAAATGCAGGCCCTCGGCAACGACTACGTCTATGTCAACTGCTTCAAAGAGCCCTTGGCCGGCGTTGACGTTTCCCAACTGGCCCGGGCAATCAGTGATCGCCACTTCGGCGTCGGTTCGGATGGCCTGATTCTCGTCTGTCCGCCCGAACGAAATGTCGTTGCCGACGTCCGCATGGTCATGTACAACGCTGATGGATCGCGGGCTGAGATGTGCGGCAATGGAGTCCGCTGTGTGGCCAAGTACGCGATCGACCGAGGCGTCGTCACCGGCCGCCGGCACGACGGACCGCCGGCGCTCTCAGCAGGGCAAGCGAGGCCGGGTGGTGACGCCACTCCCGACTATCGGGAAATCAAGGTTCAGACCGATCGCGGGATACTGGGCATCACTGCTCTCGTCCGGCGAGGAAAGGTGGTGAGCGTTCGCGTTGACATGGGCGCCCCGATCCTTGAACCTGCCCGAATCCCCGTGTCCTTGCCCGGCGACCTCTGCGTCCGAGCGGCCCTCCTTGTCGGAAGCGAGCGCTACACGATGACCTGCGTCTCGATGGGTAACCCGCACGCGGTGGTGTTTCTGTCCGTGCTCGACAGCATCGATTTAGCCCGGCTCGGGCCGCTGGTCGAGCGGCATCCTCTCTTTCCGAACCGGGTCAACCTCCAGTTGGCCAGCGTTCAATCCCGCCGAGAAGTTTCTATGGCGACGTGGGAGCGCGGCACCGGCCTGACCATGGCCTGCGGGACAGGGGCCTGCGCGGTACTGGTAGCGGGCGTTTTGGAGGACAGGCTGGACCGAGCCGCAACGGTCCACCTGCCGGGCGGAGACCTGGAAGTAGAATGGGCGGACCCGTCGGCAGGCGGCGGCGTCTGCGTGACCGGTCCGGCTGCGGAAGTGTTCACAGGCTATTGGCCGGAATGAGCGGTTCGGCGCGGCGGTCAGGACCCCGCCTGCAAAGGTGGGGCCGGTCATAGGACGGGCTCACCCCGCCGCCGATGAACTGCCGGGTGAAGCCCGTCCTGTCCAGTAGTAGCGCCGTGGTTATGGCGGCGGGAAGGTCTGGCTTTTGTCCGACGAGGCAATAGTAAGAGTCGGAATCGGAACGGATATCCACCGCCTTGCAGGCGGTGGGCCGTTGCGTCTCGGCGGCGTGGATGTTCCGTTCGATTACCATCTCGAGGGACACAGCGACGCCGACGTCGTGTTGCACGCCGTGGCCGACGCCATCCTCGGAGCGGCTGGCCTGCCGGACATCGGCGAGCAATTCCCCGACACAGATCCGCGATGCAAGGGCTGCGACAGCCGCGACCTGCTGACGGCGATTGTGGCGAAGGCCGCGTCCGCCGGGTGGGCGGTCGCAAGTCTGGATATCGTGATTCACGCGGAGCGCCCCAGACTGTCGTCGCACAAGGGTGCCATGCAGGATCGCATCGCCGCCCTTCTCGGCCTGCCGCCGGGCAGAGTCGGTGTAAAGGCCAAGACCAACGAGGGCCTGGACGCCGTCGGCCGAGGCGAGGCCGTCGCCTGCACCTGCGTAGCGGGCCTAAGGTGGTTGCCGACTGACCGCGATTCCTAGAACATGCTCCACAGACGCGACGGCAGCCGGTGGTGGTGCGTTGCGTGAGGTGGAAATCTTGGCTTTTGCGATGCCTTCCGAGGACACAGCGATTTTAGGGGTAATTGGCTGATGACCCTACGAGTCTACAACACGTTAACCAACGAGAAAGAGCTCTTTGAGCCTGTACAACCGGGGAAGGTCGGCATTTATCTCTGCGGGCCGACCGTCTATCGGCCGGCCCACATCGGCCATGCCGTCGGACCGGTCATCTTCGATGTAATCAAACGGTACTTGTCCTTCAAGGGATTCCAGGTCACGTGGGTGGTGAACATCACCGACGTGGAGGACAAGCTCATCGCCGAGGCTCAATCCAAGGGCATGAGGGTGCTCGACCTGGCGAGGGATCTGGAGCACAAATACGTCGAGGCCATGAGCGCGTTGGGCATTCGCACCATCGACCACATGCCCCGGGCCAGCGAGCACATCGCCGACATCATCGCTCACATCCGGCAACTGATCGAGCGCGGCATGGCCTACGAGGTCGACGGCGACGTTTACTTCAACGTCGGCGGAGACTCCGACTATGGCAAGCTGACCAATCGCCGTCCGGAGGAACAGTTCGCCGGAGCCCGCGAAGGCCTGGACCACTCCGCCAAACGAAACCCAGGGGACTTCACGCTATGGAAGGCGGCCAAGCCGGAGGAGCCGGAGGAGGTCAAGTTTGACAGCCCCTGGGGCAAGGGCCGTCCCGGCTGGCACATCGAGTGCTCGGCCATGGCCATGAAGTACCTCGGGGAGACCTTCGACATCCACGGCGGCGGGATGGACCTGAAATTCCCGCACCATGAGAACGAGATCGCCCAGGCCGAGTCCGCCACCGGCAAGCCCTTCGCCAAGTTCTGGCTGCACAACGGCCTGACCCGCTTCAACACCAAGAAAATCTCGAAGTCCGATCCCGAATTCCAGAAGATCATGACTTCGCTTCAACTGTCCAACCTGCTGGCGAAGCATCCTCCGGAACTTCTGCGGTTCCTCATCATCCAATCGCACTATCGCTCGCCCATCGACTTTTCCGACGAGACCATCCAGGCGGCCAAGTCCGGCCTGAACAGCATGTATCGGCTGCTCGACCGCCTCCATCGTGTGACCGGCGTCGACCCTTACACAACCTCACTCCAGATGGACCGCATGAAAGATCCGGAAGCCGGCCCGGAGGCAACCCAAGTAATTGAGGACCTGCTGAATTACCGCGTTCGATTCCTTGAGGCCATGGATGATGATTTCAACACGGCCGGGGCTATCGGCTGTCTGTTTGAAATGGTCGGCGTCATCAACCGCTTCATCGACGGCAGCCGCCTCGAAACCCACGTCGTGGAGCAGATTCGCATGGTCGCCGAAGCGGCGGGCGGCACTCTCGTCCGCCTGGCCCGCCTCCTGGGGCTCCTCATTGAGCGGCCGGCCAAGGGCGGGCTGGAAGATGAAACCAGGACCGCCAAGCTGCTCAACCTCCTCGTTGACGTGCGAAATCTGGCCCGCAAGAACAAGCAGTTTGAAATCGCCGATCATGTTCGCGACGAGCTGTCGACTTTGGGCGTGATTCTGGAGGACCGCCCGGACGGAACGCACTGGCGGCTGGACTAAGTGAAAACGCCGAATCAACCAAACAACCTCAAACGCCGGCGAGGACCCAATAGGATGCGGGAACGGTCTTCGCCGTCGCCCTGCGTCAGCAGCCTCGCCGCCGACAAGCCCCGCTGCGTGCTGGGCATCGATCCCGGCCTGAATCGAACGGGTTACGCCGTGATCGAGCTGCCCGGCGCTTACGTCAGGGACGCCGGTTTCATTAGCTCGAGTGCTTCACGGCCCTTGGCGGAGCGCCTGGACGAAATCGCCGCGGGCATCGGGGAGGTGTTGGCGGAGGGCAATCCCGGGCTGCTGGTGGTCGAGGACCTTTTCGCCCACTATCAGCACCCGCGAACGGCGATCCTGATGGGGCCCGCCCGCGGTGTAGTGTTGTCGGCGGCCGCGCGGCGCGGGGTGGATGTGTTGAGTGTCTCGGCGACCAAGATCAAGAAGGCGTTGACCGGCAACGGCCACGCCAGCAAGCTCCAGATGCAACGCGCCGTCATGGCGACGCTGGGCCTGTCGAAACTGCCGAAACCGTCGGACGTGGCCGACGCCCTGGCAATCGCCTGCTACGCGGTGTGCTTGCAGCAGCGGCGAAGAAGCCTGCACCAAACAAGCGGCGGCCTATGCGAGGCCGGCGCCGTCAGCAGTCACCGACGGAAGCCCCGACCACTGGCAAACGAAAGCGGTGCTCAGCGGCTGCGGCGACGCCTACTGACGGAGGCGAAGGGACCATGATAGTCCGCATCAACGGACGGCTCTGTGAGGTTGCCGAGGATCACGTGGTTCTCGAACGCGACGGGCTCGCCTACGAGGTCCTGGTGCCGAGCTGCGCCGTGACGGAGTTGTCTGCCTATCTCGGCGAGGCAGTCACTCTGCATACCCTCGAGTATTTCGAAGGCAGCGCCGCCGGCGGCAATCTGATCCCGCGATTGCTCGGGTTTCTCCACGCTGAGGATCGGGCCTTCTTTCAGCAGTTCGTCACCGTCAAGGGCATCGGCGTGCGCAAGGGGTTGCGCGCCCTGGCCGAGCCGGTCGCCAGGATTGCCTCCCATATCGAGGCCGGCGACGCCGGCGCCCTCGCCCGTTTGCCGGGTATCGGTCGGCGCATGTCCACGCAGATCGTAGCGGAGCTGAAGGGCAAGGTGACGGCCCACGCCTACGCCGCCGCGGACGTGCCGGCCGCCGCCCGCGGGGACTTGAACGCCGATCAACGAGATGCAGTCGAGATCCTGGTCGCCTGGGGTGACCCTCGCAGCGATGCGGAACGGTGGATCGCCCGAGCCGCCCAACTGCACGCCGACCTCAAAAGTGCCGAGGACTGGGTACGGGCGGCTTATCGAATCAAAGGCGGAGCAGAAGGATGAGCCAAAGATTGGAGAATGTAGGATTGAGAAATGGCTCATCGCGGGTGACGCGGCCGCCGCGGTTCTCTCTGCACTCTGCATTCCACGTTCACCCAGCGTTCTTGGGGGGTATTCCTCATGACTAGACAGCGAGTCATCGACGGTGAAGCCGCGGGGGATCGTGAGGAGCACGTCAACTGGGCGTTGCGTCCCCGCCGCCTGGCGGAGTGCATCGGCCAGCGCAGCGTCATTGCCCAATTGCGGATCGCCCTCGATGCAGCCAAGAAACGAGGCGAACCGATGGAGCACATTCTCCTGGACGGTCCGCCCGGCTTGGGCAAGACCACTCTGGCCCACGTCATCGCCGAGGAGATGGGCGTGGCCGACCGAATCCGCGTCACCAGCGGCCCGGCCATCGTCAAGCAGGCCGATCTGATGAGCGTCCTGACCAACCTGGAGCGCGGTGACATCCTCTTCATCGATGAGGTTCATCGGCTGGCCAAGATCATCGAGGAGTTCCTCTATCCGGCAATGGAGGACTTCCGCGTCGACTACACGATCGAGGGCGGTCTGGGCGGCCGGACGGTCAACTTCCGCTTGAAGCGATTCACTCTGATCGGAGCGACCACGCGGGCGGGCATGCTCACCGCCGCCCTCCGCGACCGCTTCGGGCTGCGCTACCACCTCGACTTCTATGAGGCCGATGATTTGTTGGAGATCGTCCGCCGTTCGGCGGACAAGCTGGAGATCGCCGCCGAAGAAGACGCCTTACGAACGATCGCCGAGCGCTCACGAGGCACGCCGCGCGTCGCCAACCGCCTGCTGCGACGAGTGCGAGATTATGCCCAGGTGCGCGCCCAGGGGCGGCTGACGCTCCCCGTCGTGGAGAAAGCTCTGTCCATCGAGGAGATCGACGGCGTCGGTCTCGATCGGCTGGACCGGGCCTTCCTGGCGGCGTTGATTGAGATCTATCACGGCGGGCCGGCCGGCATCGAGGCCATCGCCGCCACGATGGGCCAGTCTCGCGACACGCTGGAAGACATGGTCGAGCCGTTTCTGTTGCAGCGAGGCTTTGTGACTCGTACACGGCAAGGCCGCTGCGCCACTCACCGAGCCTACGAGCATCTCGGCCTGCCGGTGCCGAGCGACCACGCTGCGGCCGTGCCGTCCTCCGACCAGCAAAGCCTCTTCGACGCGCCCTGACTCTCGTGCAAGCGCACCCAAGCTCGGTCAGCGGCGTCCCGCGCGCCCTCCTCTTCTCTCAACGATTTCACGTCGCTTGAGAAGGCTCGGGCGGCTGATGGTGCGAGGAGCGTCCGGATTCGATAGGATGCTCGAACACAGCGGCGTCCTTGACCGGACGTACGGCTCATCGGTACTCCGACGGCATGGCCCAGATAGAGGTTGACGATCTCTGCAAGACGTTTCGCGTTCCGGAGCGGGAAGGCGGCTTCTGGGCGTCGTTGCGCAGCGTGTTCCGACGGTCCTACCGCGAGGTCAAGGCCGTGGATCACGTCAGCTTCCGCGTCGACAGGGGCGAGATCGTCGGCTTCCTCGGCCCAAACGGGGCGGGCAAGACCACGACGCTGAAGATGTTGTCCGGCCTGCTGCATCCGACCGGCGGCGACGCACGCGTCCTGGGCTGTACGCCTTGGCGTCGAGAGGCCGACTATCTCCGGCGAATCAGCATGTTGATGGGCCAGCGGAGTCAGTTGGCCTGGGACCTCCCGGCCATGGACTCGTTCCTCGTGCATGCCGCGGTGTA
>CAYYBO010000084.1:0-3062 GCA_964470125.1 uncultured Planctomycetaceae bacterium
ATGCCCCTCCGTGGTCCTGCGTCTTGCGATGGCCCATAGTCTTCCGCGCGGCAGCTACCCGTCCAACGCCCGAATCCCCCATCCATCCTTCAGCCCTTGTCCTTCATCCTTCCGCGTTGCGAGCCTGTTTTTCTCGCGGCTCAGGCCGGCTTCCAGGTGCTTCACGCTCACTCTATAATGCCCCCATGCAACGCGATTTGGATCGCATCCTCATACCGCGGGATCAGATTAAGCAACGGGTCAAGGAAATGGCCCAGGCCATCAGCGCCACGTACAGCGACAACTCCGCGGGCTTGGTCATCGTCCCTGTCCTGGCCGGTTCGATCATCTTCCTTTCCGACCTGATTCGACACCTGCCCTTCAAGATGAAGATCGGCCTGCTGACCGTCAGCAGTTATCGCGGGGCGACGACGAAACCCGGCTCCGCCAGGCTGGTACAAGACCTTGATCTCGACATCAAGGGCCGGCACGTGCTGGTGGTGGACGACATCCTGGACACCGGCAATACGCTGCGTATAGTCATGGGCCTGCTGCGCAAGCGGGAGCCGGCCAGCTTGCGGATGTGCGTCCTCTTGCGCAAGACGGTCAAGGCGCCGAAAGACCTGGCCGCCGATTTCGTTGGGTTTGACATTGAAGACGTGTTCGTGGTCGGCTACGGGCTGGATTACAACGACCACTATCGCAACTGGCCGGATATCGGAGTGCTCCGCCAGGAGTTGTATAAGTGACCGTCGCCCTGGAGCCCGAAAAGGAAAGGACCGATCTGGCCGCCCACGCGGAGGGCCCGACGAGCCGGGCCGTGGAGCTGCACGTCCGCGACATGGTGCCGGCCCACCTGCTGGACGGCGGCGAGATCGTACACTTCGCCGTCAAGCCTTCGCCGTGGTTCGTGGCGTTGGTATCGCTGCGCTGGCTGGCGGTGGCGGCGCTGCTGGCGATACTTGCCAGCCGGGACTTTTTCCCGTCGGGGTATCGATGGTACGCGTACCAGTTGGCCGCGGCGGTCGCGGGCGCCCGACTGGCGTGGGCCATCCTCGAGTGGGTCTCGCGGCTGTACGTGTTGACCAACCGGCGGGTGATGAGGATTCGCGGGGTTTTCAACGTGGAGCTGTTCGAATGTGCGTTGAGCCGCCTTCAGAACACCTACGCCACGTTCTCCCTGCCGGAACGGGTCACCCGGACCGGCTCGATCACCTTCCAGACGGCCGCCGCCGGCGGCGGGGCGGGAGGGACCGCTTCATGGCGGATCATCTCCCGGCCGCTGGAGATCCATGAGCAGCTTCGTGAGGCCATACGTCGTGACGCGAATCGAGGCCACAACGGTTTGTAGCGCCGGGCGGCGCCGGGGGTGCCGGACGTTCGGTCCGGCCTGGGCGGCTAGTGCCACGGCAATGGCACTTTGCGCAGCCTCCCTTGCCCAGCCCCTTCCCACGCCCGGCCCGGAGGATCTGGAGAGAGTCCGCCAGATCCAGAAGGACGCCGAGACCATCGGCTCCTGGGACCAGCAGTACCTGGTCATTGAGCGAGCCGCCGACAATATGTTTCAGCAACAGGGCTGGTCCTCGGAATCCGATCAATACGCCCGCTCGCTGATGCGCGACATCGGCCGCATACCGCCCTGGAAGCCGCGCGAGCGGCAAGAGGCGTTCATGGGCGCCCTGCAAAGCCGCTATGCCCTCACCGAGGAGCAGCGATCATCCCTCAATAGCGAGATCCAGCGCGAGGCCATGATGGTCACCGCCAAGAACTTCCGCGAGGTTCTGCCGGTGGCGATGGAGGTGGTGCAGACGCGGGCCAAGGGCGAGCCCTTCACGCCCGAGCAGGTCCAGCGATGGACCAAGGCGTTGAAGCCGATGATGGCCGACTCGCTGGCCTCCATGCAGCGCGTCACCGACAACATGAAGAAGGGCATGGGCCCGGATCAGCGCAGTCTGCTGGAGGCCGACGTCGAGGCCCTGACCAAACGGCATCGCGACGTGGAAAAGATGATGGTCCGCTGGGAGGCCGGCCAGTGGAACCCGACGGATTGGGGCCTGCAGGACGATCCGATCCACTACAGCGAGGCCGCCCGCCACGCCGCCGGCGAGGCCGAGAAGAACGCCCTCGTCCAACAAGCCGTCGACGGCAGACAGTCCGTGAGCGAGGCCGCCGCCGCGACCGACGAATCGGAATGGGACCGCTACGTCCGCCAGTTCTGCGACAAGTTCGGATGCAGTGATTCCCAACGGGCCTCGGCCCAGGGGATACTGAAGAACTGCAAGCAGGAAGCCACCGCGTTTCGCAACGCCCGCCGCGAGCGGATTGCCCAGATTGAAAAGCTGATCCAGACCGCCGACACGCCGGAAAAACGCAAGGCTCAGCAGGACGAAATGCAGCGGCAACTGGCCCCCATCGGCGAGATATTCAACCGCATGAAGGACCGGCTATACGAGCAAGTCCTCACCACCGAGCAGCGCAAGAAGTTCCCCTCCGAGATCCCGGCACGGGCCGCCCCCCCGCCTCAAGCCGCCCGCCCGACTCCGCCGCCCGCACAGACGCCGCCGGCGGAGCAGACTCCGCCGCCGGGACCTCCGGCTTCGCAGCCGGAGCCGCCGCCCGCGGCCTCCCAACCCTCGTTGCCGCCCCCGCCGCAGTCCCAACCTGCCGGTCCGACCCCTGAGACCCAGTCGAAGCCATAGCCGGGAGTCGTCGGTGCAGCTCGCCGGGCGCCGCTGCTATTGTGGGGGGGGAGTCCGCGTTGATCCGGTGCTCAAGAGTGGCGGCACACCCGCAAAACGGTAGCGCTGGTTTGCCGGCCGCGGCCCACACTCCGCTGCGCGGTGCGCTCGTCGGCGCGGGGCGGCGCCGGGGCGAGCTTCCACTTGCGGAGCATGTTCTGCCACAGGATGTAGGCTTCCGGACAGGCGTATTCCCACTCTCGTTCGATGTGCGCCTGGAAAGTGTACCAGGGCTTCTCCCTGAAGCGCAGGACCTCCACCGGGACCTTCTTTGACTTGGCGATCACCTCCGCCCCGTCGGGCACGTCGACAACCGCGGAATTGTGCGACTCCGAGACCGTGAAG
>CAYYBO010000084.1:3072-13268 GCA_964470125.1 uncultured Planctomycetaceae bacterium
ACCGGTTTTTTTGGTCTCCCCTTCCCGTTTTCGGGGTTTACGCTGGCGTTCATTTTAGATGGGGTCCTTCTTGCTCACGCGATGGCGCGTCGGTCCCCACTCGGAAATCTGTTGAAGGCCCTGGTTTTCGATGACCATGGCCAAAAGCTGATGCCCCAGGCAGATCCCCAAGAGCGGTCCCTCGTAGTGCTCCAATAGGACTTTGGCGGCCTCGATGCTCTTCTGCCGATCCAGCCGCCTGAGGTTGTCCCCGCCAGGCGAGATGATGACCAGCGCCGGGTCGGCCGCCTCCAACTTCTCCTTGGTGAACTCCGTGAAGTGGATGTATTCGAGCTTCGAGAAGCCGAAGACGGTCACCAGCTTCTCCGCGTCCGACCATTCCCGTTTGCCGTCAGCGGCCGGCACCCAGTCCAGGAAGTCAACAATGAGAACTCGCTTGTTCGGCCTGGCGAAGTCTTCCGCCTCGCTCGCCTCGATCGAGCAGAAACGCCCCGTCCCTTCCCCGACGATTGAGACGGAGATGGAGTAATCCCCCTCAAACGAGCCGGTGTGCAACATCACCGTGCTCTTGCGGATCTTGCCTGGCGACGGTTTCGACAAAAACGCAAGATCAACGTGAGACCGATCGGCCGTCGGCCGCAGGCACACAAACATCAGCGGTTCGCCCGATTCCACCTTGTATCGCACGGTCACGCTCACCCATCGAAACGGTCGAAGATTCAGCGGAGAAGAGATGAGGTCTCCCCGGGCGGTGTCAGTGGTTCCTTCGAGCAGCACGCCCTTGCCGTCTTCCGGCACGATAAGCTTGGCCTCTCCCTCGGAGCCGACCTTGAGCATGACCCGCGTCTGCTCTAAAGTTGGCTCGAGCGTGAGCGACTCGAACTTCCAGTCGGCGACCGGCTGTTCGGCATCGTCTCCCTTCGCGAACTGGCCGTTCTTGAGCGGCAGCAACTCCTTGCCTGCCGGACGAGACGCCGCCTGCCCGTAGACCAGTGAAGGGCGGAGACTGCCAACGGCGCTCACCAGCAGCACCAACAGACCAAGACAGAAGGTGTTCAGACGGCCGGCGCGGTCGCGATACATCGGTCAGCTCCCATGAAGATGCGAGGCGAGTTCGCCACGCACGCCGCATGGCGGCCACGGCGGGCCCCGAGTCCGCCCCAACCTTCGAGTCCAGGCAGGACGACGCGACAACACTCAGTGCAGCAAACGCCGGGAACCACCACGGGTTGTCAACGTGGTATTCGGCGGCGACTATCGGATATTCCATTCGATTCGGAATCCCGGTGCGAAGGGGTCGGCCTTGGAATGGCAGACGACCGGTCTTCAATGGCATCAGCCTCTTCGCGCGTCAGCCGGTGCCGCATACCCGACCGTGATCGCCTGGCCAGCTCTCGCAAGGCGGCATAGGTCGCGTCCTTGGACATCACTTCCGCAAGTCGTTTGCGGAAGCAGCTCTCCCGCCTGGCGATCTTTGTGGGGGAACACCCCACGCCCCGAGCCATCTCCCGGATCGACGTTTGTTCCTCCGGCTCCGGGACGGTCCATCGCTCCTCCGCGCAGCGGTCGAGGAGTCGCGCCTCCTGCTTCTCCTTTGTGGGCGGCTGGCCGAGCTTCATCTCCGTGACCACGCGAATGAGCGCTGCGTCGTAACGCTCGCGAATCAGCTCGCCGATGGTCGGAGCGTCCAAACGAGCCGACGAGTGTTCCATCTCTGCCGGTCCGATCTTGCCGTGACGAGGAAGGCAGGACTTCTCGTTGAAGGGGATGACCAGCGGCAGGCGATCCGGGTTATGGCGCTCAGAGGAGCCGCCCTTGCCAAGGAGGCGCCTGCGACGCTGAGTGATGAAGGGCACGCGGATCAGATGTGAGTTCTCTCGGGCGTACGAACTAACGGCGAAGTGGATGCGGGCTATCGCGAAACAGGGAAAGGCCCCGTGCCGGGACGGGTCGTGAGAACGCACCGCCTCTATCAAGGCCAGGCAGCCTTCCTGGAACAGCTCCCGCGTCTCCCGGCCCGGCAGGTTCAATCTCAATTGCCTGCGCAACCGCCCGAGGGTCAGATGCACCAGCGGCAGATTGTCCTCGACTAGTTTCCGCTGCCGCGTGCTGAGGCCGTGGAGCGGGATCTGTTCCTTGTCGTCGGTCATGCCGCAGCTCCTCCGGGCAGTCGCACTCTGGGAACAGACCCGTATCTTCGGCCACACCTAACATATACCAAACCTAGAGCGTAGTCAAGTCTTGCGGTGGAAGGTCAGTAATTTCGCTTGACGAGACTCGCGGGGTCCGCTGGGCGGACCATCCGAAATGGCCTTGGTCCTCCGCACCGCGGACGCTATGGAGTTGCCGCCGTCTGACTGCCGCCCGCACCTCGGCGGCGCTCGGCCTGCAGTAGGTCCAGGACCCGTTCCGGCGGGATCAGGGCTTGTTGAACCTGTTCGTTGGCCGTGGTTTCCAGGCGGACAGCCTCCTCGACGCGAAACGGACCGACCGCCGCTCGTGTCAGCGTCTGGCAGCAAGCGCCGCAGCCGAGGGCCTGCCCCAAATCTCGGGCGATGGCCCGGATATACGTGCCCCGGCCGCAAGAGATGTCCAGCGTCGCCAGCGGCCACTCATAGGCAACGATTTCAATCCTGTCGATGCGAACTCTCCTCGGCCTGTCGGCAACCTCTTCCCGACGACGGGCAAGCTGATAGCTGGCGACGCCGCCGATCTTGACAGCGCTGAAGGCCGGCGGCGCCTGCTCGATCTCTCCGATGAACCTTCCGACCGCGGCAGCCAACTCGGCGGCGGATGGAGCGACCGCGCCGGTAACCGGCTCGAAAGGCCACTCGGTATCGAAGCTGCGGCTGGTAACACCGAGGCGGAGTGTCGTCCGATAATGCTTACCCAGCTCCATCAACCTCTCGACGAGCTTGGTGCCCCGCCCGATGCACGCGAGCAGCACGCCGTCCGCGAACGGATCGAGCGAGCCGGCGTGGCCGACCTTTCTGATGTCGAAGACGCGGCGTAAGCGGTACACATACGTCGCCGAGCTGGGTCCGGGAGGCTTATAGAGATTGATGATGCCTGCCGGCGCGGGGCCGTGCGACGCGTGGGTCGCCATGCGATGCTCCTCGTACAAGATCGAATGCCGCCACGCGACGGCGGCGCCGGAGGCATTATAATGCCGACCCATGGCGGAGATGCGCGATCATGTCATTATCGCCGGCTTCGGTGTCGGCGGGCGGTTCATCGCCGAGTACCTCCAGGAGCACAACATCCCGTTCGTCCTGGTGGAGATGAACCCCGAGACTTGCTCCACGCAGCGGGCTCTCGGACGCCGAGTGATCAACGGCGACATCGCCGACGAGAGAGTCATGCGCTCCGCCGACCTCGAGACCGCGTCCGTGCTGGCCTTGGCCATCCCGGATGAGGAGGCGGCGCTGAAGGCGACGGAGTTGGCCAACTCCATCCGGCCCGCGATCCACATCATCGCCGGCACGCGCTACACCTCGACCGGCTTCCAAGCGTTGCAGAAGGGGGCCGACGAAGTCGTTGTAGCCGAGCAAGCCGTCGCCATGGAGTTCTACCGCCGCATCGCCGCCTTCATGGCGGCGCAGAAATCGTCGCCCGCCGTCCGCAAGTGACCGGCGCCCGCTATCCAAACCTGAAGCGCCCGGCGCCATGGCCGCTGCTTGGAGCGGCTGTGCAAGCGTAATTTGGGGCCGGTCTCAGCCGACGCCCATGCTCTCACCTGCCGGCCCCGACGGCGTCCGGTTACAATGGCCGCCATGACTGAAGACGCCATCCGGGTCTCCGTCGGGCGAGAAGTCTACGTTGCCCCGACGGCCTACGTCGGCGGAGAAGTAACACTCGGCGACCACTGCACGGTCATGCACCACGTCACCATCCGCGGCGACGTATCGGCCATCCGCATCGGCCGGCGGGTCAATTTCCAGGACGGCGTGATCGTCCACACCCGCAGCGGCGTCCCCTTGGACATCGAAGACGACGTCAGCATCGGCCACCGGGCCGTCGTCCACTGCCGCCGCGTCGGCGCCGGCACGCTGATCGGCACCGGAGCGATCGTCCTCGACGACTGCGAGATTGGCGAGCGATGCATCATCGGCGCCGGCGCCGTCGTACCGCCCAAGACGGTCATCCCCGACGGCAAGCTCGTGCTCGGTGTCCCCGGCAAGGTCATTCGCGACGTGAACGACTCCGAGCTGGCCTACATGCAAGTGGTCGTCGACAGTTACCTCCGCCTCGGCCCACTCCACGCCCAAGGCCGCTTCCCCGCCTACCAGCCGCACGGCTAGCAGGACGCTGCAGAACCCCAGCGTGGCCGTTTTCGTCCTCGTCTTCAGTATCGTTACGCGGGGCAAAACACGCGTTCAATGCCTTTTGCAGCGTCCTGCTAGAGCGGTTCCCGATTCGATGGATGAGCGCCGCCAGCAGGCGCGACGAACGGCCGTCACGCCCTCGCCGGCGCTTCGGGCGGGTAGAGACTGCCGCCTGTGGTCCACTGATCCGGGGACCGCTGTAATTCTGCGCTTGTCTGTAGCGTCGCCCCCCGTGGGCGACGGGACTCTTGCCGCCGCATGCCAGCGCCGCAGCTTGGTGCGGCCATGTTCTGCTCGGGCATCGCCTCCCGCCGAGCGGCGGCTTGGCTGCTACCGATACGCGCGGGCCGTTCGCAGCAGCCGCGGCCGGTGCTGCTTCAGCAAGGCGTCGAGCCGTTTGCCGAGCCCGGGGTGGCTGTCGTCGTACTTGATGTGGATCGGGCTCTCCGCCAGGGCCACGAACCACTTCACCAGGTTCAAGAAGTCGCGGGTGTCGATGATCTCCGGCGCGATCTTCCTTCGCTCCGCGTCCATGTTGTGGTAGTTCAACAACGGCAGGCAGATGCCCGTCGCATCATGGCCGTAATGGCAGTAGGCCGTCGATTCGCAGGTCCCGCCGTCCATCAGCTTCCGTTGGAAGCGGAACGTCGAATCCTCCCGGGCTAGCTTCTCCGCCGCGACCTGGCAATAGGCCGTCGCCGCCGGCGTGAAAACCGACGCCTTATCGCCCACGCGGAGCACCGGTCCGTCGCCAAGGGCGACGCCGGGGATCGCTTTGCTGTTCTCTACTGCCACGACGATGACACCCTTCGGCAGCGTGCCGCCGTCCGCCGCCGCCAAGGCTCCGCCGAAACCGACTTCCTCCGCCCGCGTGAACAACGCGTAACAGGGGCAGCGGGTGTTCCGGCGGCACATCTCCTCCAAAGCGCAGATGATCCCCGCCAAGCCGCTCAAGTCGTCACACGCCCGGCAGGCCAGTCGGCGGCCTCGGATGCTCGCGTCCGGCAGGCCCCACATCCCCACGCTGCCGGCCGGCACCCGCCCCTTCACCCTGGCGATGACCGCCTTGGGCGGGGCCGTCGCGCCAAAGCTCCTAGCGCTGGCGGCGACGCTCTTGGGCGTCTTGCCCGGTTCATGCGGTATGCTCTTCTCTATGATCCCGCCGATCCAGCGGCGGCCGTCGTGGAACATAACCCGCTCATTCTTGAAATACCGGCCCTGGACCCAGCCGCGCCATTCGGCGTACACCCGATCCGACCCGACCATCCGCTCGGCCAGAAAGCCGGGGTGATCCATGTGGGCCGCGAACAGGATCGGGCGACCGACCGGCTTGCGGGAAGGCCGTCGCCGGGGCGAGTATTTGACTCGCAGATTGCCAAACTGGTCGGCGCGGATGTTCAATTGCGGATGCCGCGCCACAAAGGCCCGGATGAACGCGGCGACCTTGCCCTCAACAAAGGGGGCCGTCGGCAGGTTGACGATCGTTTGAAGGGTTCTCAGGTGGCTTTTTGACACGATGGCTCCTTGCATGACGCCGATGGGCTGTGCATATCCACGAGGACAGTAGAATACGGTGTCGAGTCGGCGTCAAAGGTTTCGGCGTCCGGTGTTTATCCGCCGAAAGGTCTGATTGGCCGATAATCTCTAACAGGTGTCCGCGTGTCCACGTTGACCGGCAGTGACATGGTGATCGCGGCTGGCAGGCGGGAGGCCGCCCGCTTCTGCTGTGTCGGCTGCGGCCACGAGCGGGCCGCGCGGCGCCCGGCCGTCCGCGCCGATCCGGCGAGTCGGCCGTTTGACCTGCTTCGTTGCCGGAACTGCGGGCTGGTCCAGCAACACCCCCGATACACCGCCGAGCAACTCGTCGCCCTCTATCGCAACGGCTACTACGTCTTCGACGAACCCGAGCCCCACCGCTGGGCCCGAGCCGTGCAGCAGTATGTTGTCCACCTCCTTCCGCTGGAAAGCGGCCACGGCCAACGGCTTCTCGACGTCGGCTGCGCCCTTGGGCATCTCTCGGCGCTGGCTGCCGCGAGAGGTTGGCGGGTCACCGGGATCGATCTTTCGGCCGAGGCGGTCAGCGAAGCCGCGGCGCGATTCGGCCTCGATTTCCGCGCGGGGCCCCTGGGCCGGTTCCAGGGCACGCTGCCGCCGTTTGACGTGGCTTTCCTCGGCGACGTGATCGAGCACGTTCCACGGCCCGCCGAGTTTCTTGGCGAGGTGGCGCGCTGTCTCTCCGCCAACGGGCTCGTCTGTATCGACACGCCCAACTGGGGCTCGACGTGGCGTCGGCTGGGCCGGCGGCGGTGGCTGGGCTTGAACAAGTACCACATCAACCTGTTCAACGTGGACTCGCTGTCGCTTCTCTTGAGCGAGGGCGGCTTCGACGACTGCCGCTTCGCCAGCTATACGCACTATCGTTACGCGGCAGCGGTCGAGCGACCGGAGGTGCAGGCCCTTGTCGCCTGGCTGCCCCGCTTCATCGCCTGGCGAGTGAATCGCCGCCTGGCCCGGCGGGCCTCGCGCCAACCCTGGGCCGTCCTACAAACCGACCCGCCCAGCTCGCTCGATCAGACCCGTCAACTCGTCGACCAGTTGGCCGGACTGGCGTCGCCGCCGGACGACATTCGCACCACCGCTGATAACCTTCGCGTTGTAGCGCGGCGGCGTTAACGCGGCAAGCGACAGAACCGCTTCGCATTCTTGTTCTTTGCCGCCGGCCGGATTGAAGTCCGGTACTCGTTTGGCATGGGTGCCGCCGTCTGCCGCAGCGTCACCCGTCTGCGGGCGGCGTGGAACGGGATTCGGCGCCGACCCGCACTCTACGTCGCCCGCAGGGGGGCGACGCTACCTGCAAGCGAACTCCGGGGCTCCTCAACGGGCCGTCCTGCCTTATGATGCCTCCCTATGACCCAGCCCAACCGCCTCGAATTCAAGCTCGTTGATGCCTTTGCCGTCTCGCCCTACACCGGTAACGTCGCCGGCGTCGTCATGCAGGCCGACGGCCTCACCGATCGGCAGATGCAGCTCATCGCCCGCGAGTTCAACGCCAGCGAGACGACCTTCATCCTGCCGCCCACCGTCCGTGAGGCCGGCGTGCGGTTCAGGTGGTTCACGCCGGGCTGCGAGGTCGACTTCTGCGGGCACGCCACGCTTGGCGGCGTTCACGCCTTGTTGGAGACCGGGCGGTTCGCCCACGCCCTGAAAGAACCCGGCACCGTCCTGCCAATCGAGACCAAGGCGGGCATCCTGACCATCCGCACCGAGTCGCACGGTGAGTCTTCGGATGCGTACACCATCTGGCTGGACATGCCGCACAGCGAGCCCAAGCGGGCCTATGTGCCCGTGCCGCTGGTGGCCAAGTACCTCGGGCTGGACATGGCCGTGCTCGATGCGAAGATCCCCGTCGTTCGCACGCAAGATGACGACGTCATCCTCGGCGTGCGCGATCTGCCCACGTTGTTGGGGTTGGAGCCGTCGATGGCGGAGCTGGCTCGGTGGTGTCGAAAGGAGCGGATTCGCGGCATCTGCGTTACCACGACGAACGTGCTCTCCACGGCGACGGCCGCGCAGTCGCGCTTCTTTGCCCCCGCGGCCGGCGTCGATGAAGACCCGGTCACCGGCTCGGTGCATGGTCCGCTCGGCTTGCACTTGGTCGAGTGCGGCGCTGTTCCGCTGATCGACGGCCAGGCGGGCTTCTTGTGCGCCCAAGCCAAGGCCGGCGGCCGAGCGGGCATCGTCCACGTCGTGGTCACGCAGTCCAGCGGAGGCACGAAGCATGTCCGCATCGGCGGGCGGTGCATCACCACCGCCAGTGGAACGCTCCTGTCACTCCCCGGCGGAGAGGAACCAGAGGGTTGGAAGGTGTCAGCATGAATCGCATTCTCTGTCGGGACGATGCGTGGGCAGAAGCGAGCCGGGCCTGTCCGCCGCATCCAGGCGCCCTGCGATTGATCCGCGACGGTTGCGAAAAAGTTCACCCCCCACGCAGAAGCGGCGGGGTTTGTTCTTGGCGGCTTTGCAGTTTCCGATTGTTCTTTTCTGGCGGCGGCCGGCCCTTGTGCCGAGCGGCTTTCGCAGTCGCGCCGGCCGGCAGGACCGCTGGCGGCCATGGCTTCGCACGGTCGCGTTAGCGAGGGCTTGGGCTCCCCGGCACGGGGCTTGCAGGCGGGAGAGCGGGTACTTGGGAACGGGGAGCCGCCGTCGTCGGCGTATCGGCCCGGCGGACCGACCTCTCGCCCCGAAATCAGGCAGGGCCGCCTTGGTCGCAACTGGCGCGCCCCTTGAATAGAATGCGGATTCTAAGGGTTCTGCGGCGCATGATGCGTCCGGCCCCCGGTGTCAGCCCTGAGTGTGCCCGTCAATGGCGGCTGCCCGCCGCGGGGAGCGACCAGGGTCTTATCCCCCGCGTCGCCGGGGGGGGCGAGACCGCATTTGCGAGCGAGCGGTGGCGGCCCGCGACACGTTCGCGTCGCGAGCCGGCCGACCTTGCAGTAAAGGAGAGCGGAATCATGAGTGAACTCCTCCTGGGAGATGAAGCTGTCGGACTGGCGGCGATCGACGCCGGCATCAGCGGCATGTTTGGGTATCCCGGCACGCCCTCGACTGAGATCTTTGAGTTTGTGCAGGACCGCACGAGGAATGCCCCCCACGTCGTTGCCCGTTGGTCGGCCAACGAGAAGGTGGCCTACGAAGAGGCGATGGGGATGTCCTTCGCCGGCAAGCGGGGCATGGTCTCGATGAAGCACGTCGGGCTGAATGTGGCCATGGACCCGTTTATGAGTTCGGCGCTGACCGGGGCGCGCGGCGGGTTGGTGTTGGCGGTGGCGGACGACCCCGGCATGCACTCTTCGCAGAACGAACAGGACTCCCGTGTGCTGGGAGACTTCGCGTCGATCCCGATGTTTGAGCCCTGCAATCAGCAGGAAGCCTACGACATGGTTCGCGAGGCGTTCGAGTATTCCGAACGGATGGCCATGCCGGTGATGGTGCGGTTGGTGACGCGGCTGGCCCACAGCCGCGCCCGGGTGCAGACCACGCCACCGAGCAATCCGGAACCGATCAAGACGCCCATCAACTGGCGGCATTGGACGCTCCTACCGGTCAACGCCCGAGTCCGCTATCGACGGTTGATTGAGCTCGTGCCCAAGATGCGGGACTACTCCGAGCATTCGCCTTTCAACAAGCTCGAGCTTCGCGGCCCGAAGGGGATCATCACCACGGGCATCGCCTACAACTATGTCCGCGAGGTCGTGGGATTCGACTCTGATTACTCCCTGCTGAAGATCAACACATACCCGGCGCCGACCCGGCTGATTCGCGACCTGGTCAATCATTGTCAGGATATCCTGGTGATTGAGGAGGGATACCCTTACCTGGAGACGCAGATCAAAGGGGCGATGGGCGTTCCCGGCAGGGCCATCCGCGGGAAGCGAAGCGGGGCGTTGCAGGTGGACGGGGAGATGACGGTGGAGCGGGTCCGCGTCGCCCTGGGGATGCAGCCGCTGAAGACGCTGGAGCCGGAGGACGATCTACCGTCGCGTCCGCCACGGCTTTGCGAGGGTTGCCCGCATTGCGACACGTTCAAGGCCATGGTCGACGCGGTCGCGAAGGACGCGGCGCCTCTCTTGATGAGCGACATCGGGTGTTACACGTTGGGGGCCCTGCCGCCCTACAACGCGGTGCAGACCTGCGTGGACATGGGGGCGTCGATCTCGATGGCCCTGGGGGCGGCCAAGGCCGGAGCGCACCCGATCATATGCACGATCGGGGATTCGACGTTCACGCACTCGGGGATGACCGGCCTGATCAGCGCTGCCCGCGAGGACGCCAACATGACGGTGGTTATCCTGGACAACGCCACGACGGCCA
>CAYYBO010000085.1:0-7228 GCA_964470125.1 uncultured Planctomycetaceae bacterium
TTACGGAGCCCCCTTGGACCATCCGGTAGGACGGTTGCCGCGTGTCGTGCATCAGCCAGATCGGGTTTCCTGCGCCTTGGCTTGATCGGCTTCCGCGGGCGCCGGCGTGAATGGAGCAAGGTCCTGGAATATTGATGCGTACCGGGGCGGCTACTGGGGAGAGTGTCGAGGACGGCCCGGCTCGGCGGTTGAGAGGAAGGCATGGATGCCGCAGGCAGCGACTTTGCCTGCCTGGACGGCGTCGACGATTTCGGCGCCGCCGTTGACGCAATCGCCGCCGGCGAAGAGTTTCGGAACGGAAGTGGCGCCGGTGGTCGGCATGATTGTCACTCGGCCGCGGTCGAGGGCAAGATTGGGAATGTTGGCGAGCAAGTCTCCAAGGACTTCCTGCCCGAGGGCCTTGATGACCATGTCGGCGGGAAGCACGAAGTTGGCCCCGGAGATGGACTCCAACTTCGCGGATCGGCCGGCGCCGCTGGCGCGCGTGCGGGCGAACTCCACGCCGGCGGCTCGGCCGTCTTGGCCGATGATCCGCATCGGGGCGGCGGCGAACTGCCAGGTGATTCCGTCGGATTTGGCGAGCTCATACTCGTAGGCAAAGGCGGGCATCTCCTCGGGCGTCCGCCTGTAGGCAATGGTGACGGAACGCGCTCCAAGGCGAACAGCGGCGGTCGCGGCGTCGACGGCGGTGTTGCCGCCGCCGATGACGACGACCTGTTGGCCGCACTTGCAGGCCTCGAGAGGTTGCGTTCGCGTCTGGGCGATGAAGTCCAGGGCGTCCCACACGCCGGGGAGATTCTCGCCCTCGATGCTCAAAGGGGAGGTCTTGCCGAGGCCGATGCCGAGGAAGACGGCGTCGTGATCCGCCAGGAGGCTGCCCAGCATTTCGCTGCTGACGGGAGAAGCCAAACGCAGGTCGATGCCGCCGATGGTCAGGACTTGCTCGACCTCTGACAAGGCAAACGAGATATCGAATTTGTAGCGGGCGATGCCATAGGTGTTGAGACCCCCCGGTCGGGCCCTGGCTTCAAAGACAGTGACGCGGTGGCCGCGTTTGCGCAGTTCGTGGGCGCAGGTAAGGCCGGCGGGACCGGCACCGACGACGGCGATCTTCCTGCCGGTGTCGGGAGCGGCTTGGAAGAAGGCGGCCTTGGCCTCGGCGGCGTCGTCGCAGGCATAGCGTTGAAGTCGGCCGATCTTCACCGGCGCTTTCAGCAAGGCGTTGTCGACGCAGGCGCCCTCGCACAACACCTCGGTCGGGCAGGCGCGGGCGCACGCCCCGCCGAAGATGTTGGCCTGAAGGATGGTCTCGGCGGCGCCGAGGGGGTCGTCGTGGAGTATCTGTCGGATGAATCTCGGTACGTCGATGTGGGTAGGACAGGCCCTCGTGCACGGGGCATCGAAGCAGTACAAACACCGCGAGGCCTCGGCGACGGCCTGGGCGGGGCTGAGCGGCGGTTCCATCTCGGTGAACGCGGCGGGCGAAACCTCGGTCTTGGATTGAGCGCTTGCGGTGGTCATGGGTGCCAATTATACCGGTAGCGGCCAGGAGTCAAACGAAGGTGAGCGCCAATGGCCGATGAGGCGGTTCATGATGTCGTTGTGTTTGGTGCAGGCCCCGCCGGGGCCGCGGCCGCTCTCCGCGCCGTGCAGCAGGGCTTGCGGACCGTGGTTGTGGATCGGGGCCGGAGCCACGAACAGCCGCCGCATCTGGAGTGGCTGCACCCAGAAGCCGTGGATCAACTCAAAGGAGCGGGCTTTCCCATTGGGAAGCTTTCGCGAGGCGTCATTGACCGGCTACGGATTGTCGATAGAGCGTGCGCACGTCATGTGACGGCGGCGCTGGGCGGCAGAGTCGCGGTGGCGGAATCGAACACGCTAGCGGCGGCGATGCTTGATCACGCCCGGCGGCGCGGCGCGAACTTGCTGACGGCGGAAGTTACCGGCGTGGAGGTGCAAGAACAGACAGTCTGCCTTCGGATGGCCGCGGGTTCGCCGGTCGTCGGAAGGGTGCTGTTGGCCGCGGACGGGTATCCATCGATGGTCGCCGAGGCTATGGCTCCGGATCGGCAGATTGACGCGGCCCAGGAAAGAGGGTGCCGCCAAGTCTGGTTCAGTGAGGATGGTGTCGGAGGCGGCAAAGTCGGACGCAGCGGCGAGTTGACGCTGTTCCTCGAATCCGACGACCTGGGCAGCTTCGGCTACACCTTGTCAGCCGGGGGGCTGCGTGTGGTCAGCCTTGTCACTTCTTCGTCCGCACCGGACCTGCAGGCAGAGTTTGCAGTGATGGTCGAGCGGTGGGCGGGTGCCGGATTGCTTGTTGGCGGATCGGGCGTCTGCCGACGTGGTCCCATCGCCCGGCGTGTTCCGCGCGGGGTTGCGCTTGAGGCGGAGACGCACGTGGGCAAGAACGCTCTGGTCATCGGCGACGCGGGTGGATACGTCAGCGCCGTGAGCCATGAGGGTTTGTATGGAGCCATCCGATCGGCGTTTATTGCGGCGGAGACGTGTGCCGACGCGCTCCGGTCCGCCCGACCGCAGGACGTATTGATGGAATTCGACGCCCGGTGGCGGCGCGACATGGTTGATTATCTTCGCATGCCCAACTCGGATATGCGGTTTCTCCTGCCCCTGGTCTTCTCCAACGAGCGGATGGCCGAGCATGTTGCGCAGGCGTTTGTTCTGGGGAAGAATATCTGATGGTCTCGGTCGCTTCAGTATGATTCCTGCTCCACGCCGAGAGACAGGCGGGGGGCCTCGTGGCGGGAGCGTGATCCGGGGGTTGGCGAAGCGTTGTCTCGCTTGGCTGTGGTTTCCAGTCTGGAGAATGGTGCAGTCCAAATGAGGATCTCTACGCAGTGTTTTGCGGTGTAGCGCCTCTGAGAAAGTGAGGACGTTGCCCGAAGGGGGCGAGAGTCTGTTCCGGGGTCGCCGAGAGTGCGGTTTTATCGGTCGTGCGCTGGTTGAGCTTCTAATCGGGGCGGCTGCGAGGCCACAACATCTAGTGGTTGCAGCCCTCGCGACATGGCGACAATGGTTATCGGTTCTTCTGCCGACTTGCGGATTGAGAATGCTGATACTCCGTTGACTGCACGAGTTAGGCCGATAAGAGGGTTATTCCCAACAGAGGTGGGCGCGGACGCGTCGAAACGCCCGGGCCTACATCTTGTGGTTGCGCGGGAAAGACTGGAGTCGCGCGGAGGGTCGGACCGATACTAATGTTGGGGCAGAGGCCGGGGTTCGGACGGTTAAGATCACGAATGCAGCGGAGAAATGGGCGAGCGGGTTTCAGGTACTCGGCGAGAACACGGCCGGCCAACAAGGCGTATGAGGAACTGGAGATGCGGAGAGACGCCAGACGAGGAAGCCAATGAACGAAGTTGACACGGTCAGAGGCCTGGCATCCACCGCGACTCTACGAGTGTTCGCGGAACAGACCACTCCTCGCGCTCCCAGGGAGGGTGAGGTAAAGGCCGGAGACAGCGTCGAGATCTCCGAGTTGGCATCATTCTTGAGTCTGTTGGCGGAAATGCCTGAAGACCGTGCCCGGCGGATTGTGGAGGTGCGGGAGCAGATTGCCAACGGGACGTACGAGACCGAGGACAAGCTTGATCAGGCCGTGGCGCGGCTGGTGAACGAACTTTAGCCAGGTTGTTTCTGTGCGACGCGAGGTGCGACGCAGCCTCCTTCCGCCGCATTCTCGCAGAAACCGAAACGGGTTGTGGCCAAGGCCGACCCGTTTCGGTGTTTTTACGGGTTGGAGGGATGCAGCCGGCAGGGGCAGGGGAGAGGGGCTGGGTCTTGGCGCTGCCGGCGGTTTGCAGGCGGTGTCGAGGGCGCAGCACGGCCGCCCCGAGCCGCGGCCATGCGACGTTCGGTGGCCTCGCCCTCCTGTTGCGGCCTCGGCTTGGGGGCGTGGCGTCAGCTTGCGAGGGGGACGGGGGAAGCGGGCTTGGGCGCAAGTCTTGAGCGGTCCGAGTCGTCGAGGAGTTGGGTACTGTAGAGCGTGTGGTAGAGCTTACAGCGGCCGATCAGTTCGTGGTGAGTGCCGGAATCGACGATGCGTCCGTGGTCCATCACCACGATGCGGTCGGCCTGCATGATGGTTGAGAAGCGGTGGGCCACGATGAGGGCGGTGCGGCCTTCGAGGAAGCGCTCCACTGCGTCGTGTATCTTCTGCTCACTCTCGGCGTCGATCTGGCTGGTGGCCTCGTCGAAGATGAAGATGGGGGCGTTGCGAAGGATGGCCCTGGCGATGGCGATCCGCTGCTTCTGACCGCCGGAGAGGGTGACGCCGTGCTCGCCGACCTGGGCTTGGTAGCCGCCGGGCTTCTCGCAGATGAACTCGTCGGCGTAGGCCGCCTTGGCCGCCTCGATGACGCGCTGCATGGCCTCGTCGGTCTGGTATCGCCGCTTACTATGCCGCCGTTGGAGGGCCAGACGTTTGAGGTAGGTCTCGTTGCCGTAGGCGATGTTGCAGGCGATGGTGTCGGCGAAGATGACGGTGTCCTGGGTAATGAGGCTGATCTGCTTTCGCAGGGAGGAGATGGAGTAGTCGCGAATGTCCCGTTCGTCGAAGAGGATGGCGCCGTCCTGGGGCTCGTAGAAGCGCATGAGCAGGGCGAGGAGCGTGGTCTTGCCGGAGCCGTTGGGGCCGACGAAGGCGACGCGTTCACCGCGACGGACGGTCAGAGTGACGTCGTTGACGGCCGGCACGTCGGCGGCGGGATAGGTGAAGCGCAGGTTACGGAACTGGATTGCATCCCGCAGGAGCGGCAGCGTCTCGTGGGAGCCTTGGACCTTCTGCTCGTCCGGCAGGTCGATGATCTCGAAGACGCGGTCCACGGCGGCGTTGGCTTGTTGGATGCGGTTGTAGAAGGAGGAGAGCTTGCGAACGGGGTCGAAGATCGCGGCCATGCAGGCGGCGAGGGTGGCGAAGCGGGCGAAGCTCATCCGCTGGTCGAACATCAGGTCGGCGAAGTAGAGGATGGCCACGATGCCGACGATCGCCCCGAACACTTCGAACAGCGGGCCGGAAAGAGCGTCGGTGCGTTCGATCTTCAATTGCTGCTTGAGCATCTGGAGGTCGACGGAGAAGAGGTGCCGCCGCTCGTACTTCTCCATCGTGTAGCCCTTGACCACGCGAATGCCGGAGAGGGCGCCTTCCAAGGAGGCGAGCATGCGGGCGAAACCCTCCAGGAGGCGCTTGTTCGCCCGGCGGATGATCTTGCCGAACTTGCGGATCAGGACGGCGGCGAGCGGGGCGACGGCGACGGTGACCAGCGTGATGCGCCAGTCGATGATGAGGGCGGCCGCAAATGCGAAGATGGCCTTGAGCGGCTCTCGCAAGGACTTGCCGAAAACGAAGTTCAAGCCGCGGTAGATGTCCTGGCTGTCCTGGACGAAGCGGCTGCTGAGGTCGTTGAAGCCGCGGCTTTCGAAGCCGGAGAGCGGCAGGCTTAAGGCTCGCCGGTACATGATGCGGCGAATCGACAACACCGTTCGGCCGGCGGCCAAGGCGATCAGGTACTCGCTAAGAAAGCGGCAGACGGCGCCGGTCAGGCCAATGCAGAAGATGGTGACGAGGATGATCCGCAGCGTGGTCATCCGCGCCTCTTTGGTGGTTTCCTGGGGCAACCAGGAGATCGCCCGCCGGGCCGCGCGGTCAGTGAAAGAGATCGGCTCTGGCGTGGCGACGGCCTCGTAGGATTGGGCGGTTTGCTGGCGCCTCAGGGTCAATCGAATCGGCCGGCGGTCATCGGCCCACACCAGGCGGCGAAATGCGTCACGAGAGTCGAGGGCCTCGCTGTCGACGTGGGTGATGGTGTCGCCGGGGTGGACGGCGACAGTGTCAGACCCTCGATCGGAAATCCTGAGGACCTGAGCCGGCTGCCCCGGCTCCGCGTCCGCCAGGAAGAGGCCCAGGCGCTTTCCGTTGATGTACTGGCAGACCCAGGCGGGGAGGCCTTGTTTGTCGGCGATGAGTTGGACGGTCGGCAGGATGGCCAGGATGTTGGCGGAGTACGTCAAGGCGACGACGACGACGCATGCCAGGCCGGGGTAGAGGTACCTGAGGTAAGGCTTGGCATACCGCATGACCCTGAGGAAGTGAAGCGGCGAACCGCTGAGGGATTTGGTCTTGTCTTGGCTGAGTCTCGGTCCGCCCATCATATTGCAAGCATCTCCGGTGCAGGCGCAATCATTGCCCTTGGCATTGTACGACATGGTCGCGCGAGGCGAAATGGGCCGGCATGGAGGCCTGGGCTTGCGGAAGTGCGGTCGGGCGTCGAGAATTGGCGGTCCGCGAGTAGCGTGGAGGAGCCGCTAAATGAGTATCTTGGTCGACGGAGACACGAAGGTTATCGTTCACGGCATCACCGGTCAGGCAGGGGCGTTTCATGCCCGTCAATGCCTGGATTACGGCACGAAGATCGTCGGGGGCGTGACGCCGGGCAAGGGGGGCACCAAGAGCGAACACGGTTTGCCGGTCTTCGACACAGCGGAGGACGCTGTGCGGGCGACGGGGGCGGATTGCTCGCTGATCTTTGTCCCACCGGCGTTCGCGGCAGACAGCGCCATGGAGGCGGCGGCGGCGGGCGTCAGGCTGATCGTGCTCATCACCGAGGGCATCCCGACGCTGGACATGGTCCGCGTCCGCAAGTTCCTCGACGACACCGGCGTCAGGCTGGTCGGGCCGAATTGCCCCGGCATCATCACCCCAGGCCAGGCGAAGATCGGCATCATGCCGGGTTACATCCACAAACCGGCGAACGGATCGACGAAGAACATCGGCATCATCAGCCGTAGCGGCACGCTGACTTACGAAGCTGTCTGGCAGTGTACGACTCGCAACATGGCCCAGACGACGTGCGTGGGCATCGGCGGCGACCCGGTCAAGGGCCTGAACTTCATCGAGCTGTTGGAGTTGTTCGAGAAGGACCCCGAGACGCACGCGATCATCATGATCGGCGAGATCGGCGGGACCGACGAGGAGCAGGCCGCTGCGTTCATCAAGGAGCACGTCAGCAAGCCGGTGGTGGCCTTCATCGCCGGCCAGACGGCCCCGCCCGGCAAGCGGATGGGCCACGCCGGGGCGATCATTTCAGGCGGGCAGGGCTCGGTGGCGGACAAAACGCGCGTCCTCGAGGCCGCCGGCGCACTGGTGGCCCGCCGCCCGCGTGAAGTCGGGACGCTTCTGAAAACCGTAGTAACCGAAAGGAAATAATCC
>CAYYBO010000085.1:7238-12579 GCA_964470125.1 uncultured Planctomycetaceae bacterium
GGCGATCATTTCAGGCGGGCAGGGGACCGCCGAGAGCAAGATCGCCGCGCTGAAGACAGCCGGCATCGCCGTCTCGCCCTCGCCGGCGGAGATCGGGGCAACGTTGGCGGAGGCGCTGGGGAAGTAGCCGCGTAGCGGCGCAAGAAGTTAGCCCACGGCGCAAGCCGTGGGTCGTTGGCCCCCGCGCGAATCCTCCTTCAGCGGCTGAGGGCCGCCGGCGATCCGAGCCGCGAGCGCAAGCGACCGGCTCGTCCGGCGAGAGACCCGTCGCTTGCGCTCCGGGCTCAGATGCCGGTGTCTCTCAGATACGTTCTCAGTCTAGCGCAGACCTGGGTGACCTGCCGCGCCTCCCGTACATCATGTACGCGTACTATGGCGACGCCAGCCAAGGCGCAGTGGGCGACCACGGCGGCGGTGCCCATCAGGCGTTTGGCGGGGTCGGGCTCGTTGAGTAGCTCGCCGAGGAATCGCTTGCGCGACGGGCCGACGCAGACCGGCCAGCGGGCGGTGAAGGTTCGGATCGAACGGAGCAGCGACAGGTTGTGCTCCAGGTTCTTGCCGAAGCCGATGCCCGGGTCGACGATCATGCCGGTCACGTCCACGCCGGCGGCGGCCAGCGACTCCGCCCGAGCCTCGAAGAAGGCGGCGACCTCCGCGACGACGTCGCGATAGCTCGGGGCCTCCTGCATCGTCCGCGGCGAACCTTGCATGTGCATCACGATGTAGGGCACGCGCCGCTGGGCGAGCAGGCCCGGCATGGCCGGATCGTCGCGGATTCCGGAGATGTCGTTGACGATGTCCGCCCCGGCGTCGAGGGCCGCCGCCGCGACCGCCGCCGATCGGGTGTCGATGGAGATCGGGACCGCGACGCCCCTGGCCCTGGCCTCGCGGATGACCGGCACGACGCGGCGTATCTGCTCGTCCGGCGGAACGGCCTCTGAGCCCGGGCGGGTCGATTCGCCGCCGATGTCGATCACGTCCGCCCCTTCGGCCGCCAATTCAATTGCCCTGGCGACGGCCTTGCCCGTCTCGGCGTACAATCCGCCGTCGCTGAAGCTGTCGGGCGTGACGTTGAGGATGCCCATGACGAGGCAGCGTCCGCCGAACGTCAGCAGCCCGTGGGGCGTATCAATCGCGGGCGGAGTGCCCAGGAAGGCTTCCGGCGGGTGATTCACTCGTTCCTGCATGGCCAAGATGTTAGCGGGACGAGCGGCGAATGGCGAAAGGGTTCGGCTCTGTCCAATCCGCAATCCGAAATCCCCAATCCACGATCGTCCGCCGAGTGCGAGCCACCACCTCACTGCGCGGCGCCGGCGGCGAACCGAAGCGGCGGGGGCGCCTTAATTATCATCGTAGTCGCCGTCGCCGCGTTGGCCTTAGGCTGGCCGACTAGGATGGGCCAGTTCATCCACGGCGACGATCACCACTTCGTCCTCGAACACGTCTTCGTCAATCACCCCTCGCTCGCCCATGCCTGGCGGCTACTGACCATCGTCCACGGCGATCTGTACCAGCCCCTGCCGATGCTGACCTTCCAAGCCAACTACGCGATGGCCGGCCCGGACCCTGCCGGCCTCCAGCCGGTCAGCCCCTACGTGTTCCATCTGACCAACATCATCCTGCACGCCATCAACGCCGTGCTGGCCTGCCTGCTGGCGGCGCGGCTGGCGCGATCGAAGCCCGTCGGCCTCCTGACCGGTCTGATGTTCGCTTGCCACCCTTTCGCCCTGGAACCGGTAGCGTGGATCAATGGGCGGATGATCCTCTTGGCGACTATGTTCTCGCTTCTGCTCATGCTGATCTGCATGAGCCGATCCGGGCGCGGGCTGCCGACCTGGTCGTTTTCGGCCGCGGTCTGTTGGTTGCTTGCCCTGGGGTCGAAGGTAATGCCCACGGTGCCCATCGCCGCCGCGATCAGCGACCGTTGCGTACGGGGTCGTCTGCGGAAGCGAGATTGGACCGTCTACGCGACCTTGCTGCTTATTGGCGCCTCGGCGACATGGTTCGCCGCCCGATCGGCGGGCTTGGCTGAACTGGTGCAGGCGACGCAAGTCGAGTCAGCGACGAGCCCCGTGGTGCGAGTTCTCCTTGCCGCCAAATACTACCTGGAGAACTACGTCTGGCCCAGCCGACTGGCGCCGTGGTCGCCGCCGCCGAAGGACGTGTCGTTCTTCTCTCGTGAGGTCGCCGTCGCGCTTGCCGAATGCGCTGCCTGCGGGATCGCATTCTGGCTCGCCTGGCGACGAAACCGCACGGCGTTCCTCGGACTCTGTCTCTTCGCCATTCTGATCGCCCCGTTTCTGGCGGCGACGACGGCTCGCCGCATGCTTACCGCGGACAGGTACATGTATCTGCCCATCTTCGGCTTGCACCTGGCCGTGGCCGCCTGGGTCGCTGAGGCTGCGGCTGCGTTGCGAGCTTCGCCAGGCCGGGGACGCGGTTCGGTCATCGTCGGCGCCGCTTGGGTGGCCGTCCTGGCGGCGTGGATGCTCAACGCATGGTCCCTGGCTCCTTCCTGGTCGGACTCGCTGGCCCAGGCCCGACGAGTCGTCGAAGTCTACCCGGATTCTCCCGACGCCTGGGCCGAGTTGGCCCGAGCCAACATGCGGATGAAGCAGCCGAAGGAGGCCCTGGAGGTCATCGCCAAGGCCAGACGCCGGTGGCCGGACGAACCCCGACTGGCCTTGCAGGCCGGCCTTGCCTTCCAGGCCGAGGGCTTGCTGGACGAGGCCGAGAAGGAGCTGCGAAGGGCCGTCGCCGGCATGCCTCGTCAGGCGAATGCCAGGTACAGCCATGCCGTGATCCTGAAGGCTCTGAATCGAACTGCCGAGGCCCGGGAGGAGTTGACCTCGCTCGCCAAGGAGCAGCCCGGCTTTCTGCCGGCCTCTCTAGTCTTGGCCAGGTTGCTTCGGGAAGGGGGAGAACTCGACGAAGCGGCTTTGTTGTATGAGCGGGTGATCCAGATTAATCCGTACAACCGGGACGGACTCTTTGAGTCGGCACTGATTGACCTGCAACGGCAGCAATGGGAGGCCGCTCGCCGGCGGTTGGAGGTGATCGTTGGAATCGATGCAAACGATCAGCCAGCGGTGTTGAATCTCGGCGTGGCGCTAAGTCATCTCGGGCAATCGGAGGACGCGTTGCGATTGTATGATCGGTTGATAGCGACAGACGGTTCGATCGTGGCAGCAAGGCTGAATCGGGCGGAGTTGTTGGCTTACCTGGACAGAGCAGTTGAGGCTGAGGCGGAGTATCGCGCGGTGCTGGGGGTTCTGGAGGAGTCGGGGCAGGCGGCCGAGGGCGGCCTTTTCGTAGAGTTGGCCCGTGAAATCAAGGAGAAACTGGCAAGGCCGCGCCCGGGCGAGACGGAGACCGCGGGCTCCCAGCCGGCTGCCAGAGAAACCACGGAGGCTGGGTGATGGCGACGGTGGGCCACACACTGGTCGGTCTGTCGCTGGCGGGGTGTTCGAGGGCGGAATCGCGCGGCGGGGCGCTGCGTTTCGTCTGGCCTGGGCTCATGGTGCTCCTGGCCCACCTGCTCGATGTCGTGGAGTGGGGCGTTATTCTGATCTCGCCGGCTTATTTCGATCACAAGTGCGTGTCAAACTCGGTTTGGCTGACCACGATCGTGGCGGGCGTTGCATGCGTGGGTCTGGCGGTGTTTGCCCGGTTACGCAAGCCCTGGCCTTACATGCTGGCGGTTGCGGCGATCCTCAGCCACGCGGCGATGGACCATGGTCTTTTCCGCGAGGTTCTTGTTGATGCCTATGGGTATGCTCAGGACGACGACTTGCCCGGCTTGGGTCAGTCAATGGCAGCCGAGGTATGGCTCTGCGGGTTGTTGTTGGTGGGAGTTCTTTTGATCCGGGCAAGCAGCGAGCGAGGCTGTCCGCGTCGGGGCCGGGCGGCGGCGGGGGTATTGGCCGCAGCGGCCATTTTGGCGGCGGTGGCGAGGAGTCCTTGGTTGTGGGTTCCGGCGTACGGACTGGCGGTGGTGCACGCCCTGCTGCTGCAGAGGAAGCACTTCAACTGGCGATTGGCGTGGAGTGTTGTACCGCTCATTCCCTTGCTGGCCCTGCTGTCGGTGGAGCTGTGGGCGGGGTGGTTGTTTCATCAGGGAGATGTTGAGCGGGGCCGCCGCGAGTACGCGGCCGCGGTTGAGATGTTCAACAGATCGGCCGCCGTGCCGACGCGTTCATCCAAGACGGCGGCGTACGTCCGCATGAGCTACTGTTGGCGATCGCTGGGCGATTTCAGGGCGGCGGAGAAGGCGCTGCTTCGGGCGGAGGCCATTAGGGAAGGGGGATGGGTGGCGCGATATCAGTTGGCCATGTTCTATATTGACCGGCGGGTGTCGGGCACTTCCTTCGATCGGCCCGAGCTGGCCGCAGAGATGCTCCAGCAGATCGTCGACGGCGACGTCCCGGACCACATCAAGGGTTACGCTCGGCGGCGGTTGGCAAGCCTGCGCGCGGAAGGCCGGATCGAGTAGCGGTTATTTGCCGTCGGCGACGAGACGACGTAGTATGACACGACGGTTTGGAGAGAACTGTCCGCGGGAATGACCGCGGTCAACGCGGATGGAATATCATGCGAGCACTCATCACAGGCGGAGCAGGCTTCATCGGGTCGCATTTGGCGGAACGGCTTCTGCGGACGGGGCACGAGGTTATCGCCCTGGACAATCTGAGCACGGGCAGCATGCAGAATCTCGCCGGTGTCGTGGGCGACGCCAGATTTCGATTTGTCTATGATGACGTCCGCAATCCTCAGACGCTTCACGTGCTGGTTGCCGAGAGCGACATTGTCTTTCATCTCGCCGCCGCGGTCGGCGTGCAACTCATCGTCGACCAGCCGGTGCATACCATCGAGACCAACATCCACGGCAGCGAGGTTGTGCTGGCCACGGCCAACAAGTTCCGCAGGCCCGTGCTCATCGCCTCCACCAGCGAGGTCTACGGCAAGAGCGAGAACGTCCCCTTTCGCGAGGACGACGACACCGTCCTGGGGTCGACCAGATTCTCGCGGTGGTCCTACGCCTGCTCCAAGGCCATCGACGAGTTCCTCGGGCTGGCCTATCACCAGCAATACGGCCTGCCCGTCGTCGTCGCCCGTTTCTTCAACACCGTGGGTCCGCGGCAGACCGGGCAGTACGGCATGGTCATTCCCCGATTTGTCGAGCGAGCCTTGAAGGACGAGCCTTTGCTCATCCACGGCACGGGCAAGCAATCGCGATGCTTCGGCTACGTCGGCGACGTGGTCGGGGCGGACATCTATTTGATTAAATCCAAGAACCCCCCGGAAGGGTTTACAAAAAAGGGCTCTACGTGGAAAACCCCAA
>CAYYBO010000085.1:12589-13146 GCA_964470125.1 uncultured Planctomycetaceae bacterium
TCGGGGCGGTCATCGATTTGATGAACTGCAAGGACGCCGCCGGAAGGGTTTACAACATCGGCTCGATCGAGGAAATCACCATCGAGGATCTGGCCGACAAGATCATCAAGATGACCGGCAGCAAGAGCCGGAAGAAGTACGTTTCTTACGAGGAGGCCTATGGCCGGCCTTTTGACGACATGATGAGGCGCGTGCCCTGTCTGGAGCGGATCAAGCGGGCCGTCGGTTATGAACCGAAGACCTCTCTGGAAGAGATGTTGCGCTCGGTCATTGCCGAAAAGCGAGAGCGGCTGGGCGGGCGGACGGACGGCAAGTCGTGACCCCGCACGCGCAGCCCCTGTCTGCCTGAAGGCCGGGGCCGGCACGGGGGTAATCGAGACTCCAATCTCGCGAACAGGCGGCCAGCCTTCTCCATCACGACCCCAGCGCCGGCGTGCCTACATGTGGGGTGGTGGCCAGGATCGTTTTGACCTCACGCCTCCAGCAGGTCAGCCACGAAAGCGGCGATGCCCTGTTCCAATGTGCCGCCGTAGCCGGCGCAGTTGGGATTCTCGCCG
>CAYYBO010000086.1:0-12988 GCA_964470125.1 uncultured Planctomycetaceae bacterium
TTTTTTCGATTGCGGGTTACCCAATCGCTACCGCCACCAGAACGGGTACGGCAGCCACACCTACAGCTTAATAAACGCAAAGAACGAACGCTTTTGGGTGAAGTTCCACTTCAAGACCGTGCAGGGCATTGCCAACATGACCGAAGAGGAGTCCGCCGAACTCATCGGCCGCGATCGCGAAAGCCACCAACGCGACCTCTACGAGTCCATCGCCCGGGGCGATTTCCCCAAGTGGCGGGTGATGGTCCAGGTCATGCCGGAGCGCGACGCCGAGAAGACGCCGTACAACCCGTTTGACCTCACCAAGGTCTGGCCGCACGGGGACTATCCCTTGATCGAGGTCGGCCTCATGGAGCTGAATCGTAACCCCGAGAACTACTTCGCCGAGGTTGAACAATCGGCGTTTTCCCCCGCGAACGTCGTCCCCGGCATCAGTCACAGCCCGGACAAGATGCTCCAGTTCCGCATCGTCTCTTACGCGGACGCGCATAGATACCGCCTGGGCGTCAATTACGAGAGCTTGCCCGTGAACCGTCCGCGATGTCCGGTGGCGACCTACCACCGCGACGGGACCATGCGCTTTGACGGCAACGCTGGAGGCTCGGTCAACTACGAGCCCAACAGCCGGGGCGGCCCCGCTGAGGACCCGCGTTTCAAGGAGCCCCCGCTGCGCATCAGCGGCGATGCCGACCGGTACGATCACCGCGACGGCAACGACGACTACACCCAGGCCGGGAATCTGTATCGCCTCTTGCCGGCGGCTGAGCAACAACGACTGCATCAGGCCATCGCCAATGCGATGAAGGGCGTGCCGCGAGAGATCGTCGAGCGACAGCTCGGCCATTTCGCCAAGGCTGATCCGGCCTACGCCGAGGGAGTGCGCAAGGCGCTGGCTCAGCGGTGAGAGACGGCTCCTTCGCATAGGTAATTCCGGTTGCGTCTGTTGACGACCAGGGGGAGCAGGTCTATTCTGACTTTGCCGATGGGACAGGTTCCATCGGCCTGGTGTCACGCGCCGTCTGATCGGCGCCAATCATGAGGAACCCGCTATGGATACACAGAAGAGCATTGTCCTGTTGAACAAAGCAGTGGCCGACGAGTTGCAGGCAGTCCACCAGTACATGTATTGGCATTTCCACCTGGACGATCAGGGATTCGCCCCGCTGGCCGGCCTGCTCAAGCGTACCGCGATCATTGAGATGGGCCACGTCGAGAGACTGGCTGAGCGCATCCTTTTTCTGAAAGGCGACGTGAAGATGATCGTGGGGGGGCCGGTGGAAACGATTACCGAGCCTGCCGCCATCCTCACCCGGGCCGCGATGATGGAGCAACAAGCCGCTGGTGACTACAACAAGTCGGCGCTGGAGTGCAGCGTCAACGCTGATGCGGTGTCCAAGCAACTCTTCGAATCGCTGGTGGTCGATGAGGAAGGCCACTTCGACGCGTTCGACAAGCAACTTGACAACATCAAGCGATTCGGGCCGAACTACCTGGCCCTGCAGTCGTTCGAGGGCGGTCCGTCGGAGCCGAAGGAGGAGGCATAGGGCCGCGCGACTGGTGATCTACGTCGCCGCAAACCCTGCCGGGCCACCGCATTGATTCCCATCGCTTCTGAGCAGTCACCCGATGTCAGTCGGTGCTGGAGTTTCCCGGGTGTCGGCCAGTGTTCGGGAGATCGCTATGCAATGCGCGCGAACCTGCCTGATGATTCTTCTCCTGCTGCCGGTCGTCCCGGCAATTGGAGACGAGCATGCGGCACAGCCAAGCATCGTCATCGACACAGACATGGGCCTGGACGACGCCGTCACATTAGCCCTTGCCTTGCAGCACCCCGATGTCGATGTCGTCGCCGTTGTAGCCTGCGAGGGGGTGGCCGGCCGGGAGCAGGGACTCGTGCTTCTCGAGCGAATGCTCGATCAATTCAACCGGTCCGATGTGCCGCTCTTCGCCCCATCCGCCGGCCCGGAATCGCGGGCCGCGCCGCCATTCCGCACTTTCGCGGAGCAGGCCGTCGGCGCCGCCCTCCCGAACGATGTGAAACCGAGCCACCGGCCATTCTCCCCCGAGGCCTATGCCGGCAAGCGGAAGCCGATCATCTTAGCGCTTGGACCGCTGACCAACCTAGCCGCGGCCCTGGCTGCGAAGCCATCGCTGAAGGATGGCATTGAGAAGCTGATCCTCCCTGGATCTCTCGACCCACGGGAGAACTGGAACCTCGCCTACGATGAATCGGCCTGGAACCAGGTGCGGGCCAGCGGTATTCGCCTGGAGTTCGTCGTCACCGCCGAAGACCTTCGCAAACCCCAAACATGGCGAGAGCGCAACCTGCGAATCGGCCAAGGCACATCCATCGGCGAGGCCCTGGTGTGCCGCCTGTTGGCGGATTCCCAGCGGAGAGGACACTACCTGACGCGATGGCCCGGCTTCTCCGACGAGTTAGCACTGCTCCGCTGTCTCGATCCGGACTTGTTCACTCAGCAGCCCAGAGCCGGCTCCGGATCGAAAGCGGCAGCTTCGACCTTCGCTCCTCGTGAAGGCCCCGCCGTGCTCGATCTCTTCACACGGTGCCTGAGCGAAGGACGCCAACACAAAGAGAGGGTCGTGATCGCCGAACGCCCTTGGCCGGAGGACTTGCTGCAACCGGACGTGCGCGTTCGGGCATCGGCCATCATCGCCAAGAACGGCGAGACGGAGTGGTTCGCCCAGCTCGTGACCAATGAACTGCACGACCACCTCGGCGCCTACTCGATCCTCGGCGCCAAGATGGGGCTGCGGGCGGCGGAGCTGCTCAACGCCCCGCTTCACGCAATGAAAGTCACCTCGCACGGCGCTGCCGAACCCCCCGTAAGCTGCCTCAATGACGGAGTCATCGTCGCGACCGGCTCAACGCCGGGGCGAGGCCTGTTCACTCACGCCCCCGGCCCGGATGGCTCCACGCAGGTCCTCTTTGCATACAACGGCCGGGAGATCAAGCTGGCCGTCAAGCCTGAGTACGAGCAGAAGGTTGCCGTGGAAATCAGCCGGCTCCGAAAGGAGTACGGCCTCTCGCGACGCGAGTACTGGGACGGCGTTCGCCGACTGGCCCTGGACATCTGGGAGAATTGGCACAGGCGAGACTTGTTCATCGTGGATGTCGGCGCTCCCGCGAAGACCTGAGGGACGACGCCCCAGAGAAGAGGCGGCCCCGCTGAACCGCCGACCCCAAACGCAAAGCTGCGGCGTCCGACGACGCGGACCAGAACAGCACTCTGATAGGCGCGCGGCCCTTCCCGCCGCAGGCTCCTCAGATACACGCATCGGGTGCGGACCAGTCAGTCTGTACGGCATCCTGCGCTTGTGCGGCACGTTTTTCCCGATGACACCGGGCGTGGCGCTTGTGCCTGACGTTCCAGACTCTCACAAACCAGATCGACTGCTCTTGCCGTTGCCCCCGTGTTGCGCCGAACGACATTCTGAGCGGACTGGCCCATTGCCTGGCGGGCGTCCGTATCGGATAGGAGCCTGCGGAGCGCTGACGCGAGATCGTCACCCGACGGCACCTGCACCGCGGCGCCCACCGCCACGAGCTTCTGGGCCACGTCGGCGAAATTCGAAACGTGCGGGCCGAAACACATGGCCTTCGCCAGCCCGGCAACCTCCATCAAGTCCGACCCGCCCATTGGCACCAGCGATCGTCCGACAAACACGACGTCGGCAAGAGAGTAGAACTTCCGCAACTCGCCCATCGTGTCGCCAAGAAAAACGGCGGCACCACTTGGCTTACCGGTCGCCGCAGGCGTCAATGGCGGCGGCCCATCCGCGGAGCAGCGGCTCCGTCGCACGCAGCCGAATCCGCTTGCCTCGATCAGCCGAGCTACTTCGCCGAACCGCTCCGGTTTGCGAGGGATGATTGCCAGTTGCAGTGCCGCACATTCACCGCGGAGGGTCGTGAACGCTGTCAGCAGCATCTCCTCCTCGCCCGGCCCGGTTGATCCGGCGACGATCAACGGCTGCCCGCGGTCAATGCCCATCGCCACCGCAAGCTCGGCATCGCCCGGCACGCTGTCGGCGATCATGGCGGTGTCGTACTTCAGCGAACCCGTGACGACCACTCGCCCCGCCGGCACGCCGAGCTCCTTGAACCTGGCGGCGTAAATCTCGTTCTGCACACCCGCGAACGCGATCCGCCCGAACATCCGACGAGCCAGACCTCGCACGATCGGCAGACGAAACCGTCGCATCGATCGCTCTTCGGTGATGCGCCCGTTGGCGACAATGACGGGCACCCCTCGCCTGGCTGCAGTGCCCACGAAGTTTGGCCAAACCTCCAACTCCATCAGAATGATCGCGTTCGGGCGAATCTGGTTGAACACTCGCCGCACAATGCAGGAGAAATCAAGCGGATAGCGGAACACGGCCTTCGGACGATATTGCCTGACGGCCGCGGCATAGCCTGTATCCGTCGTCACTGAAATCACGATGTCGTAGTCCGGCAGGCGCCGTTCGATCTCGGCCACCAGGCTCTTCGTGGCGTTCACCTCGCCGAGTGACACGGCGTGTATCCACATACAGGGGCGGTTGCCCTCTCGCCGGCGCACAAGACCAAATCGCTCGCCCCAGCCGCGGCGGTTCTTGCTCAACACGATCATCTGGTACAACAGGAAAGGCAGGTAGAGCACTGCAAGCGGGATGTACAGCAAATCAAGAAACAGGGCGCGCATGTGGAGATGATACACGCTGCGAGAGGAATGTAGAATTCAGAATGCGGAAGGGGACGCCGCCAAGGATGGAGCTTCCGCCCGGACGGCACTCTCCCCACATCCTCGATTCCGTATTCTCACTTCCGCCACCGCCCGAACCACCCCTTCTTCTTCTCCTTGCCCAGGCAGCACTGCTTGTACTTCTTCCCGCTGCCGCAGGGGCACGGATCATTCCGACCCGGCTCCTCCTTCTCCTTCTTGATCGACTCCACGGGTGGAGGCAGCGGCGGATCGTCCTCCCCCGGCATCTCCTTCAGGTGCCGTTTCTTCTGTTCTTGCTTGCGCTCAAAGCGCTCCTCGAATTGATCGCGGCCTTTCGCCACGGCTGGCCTCCAGTCTTCTCCAGAAACACCGGCCTGCGCTACTGCTCCGCGGCCGACATGCTCTTCGGCGTCTCATCTTGATCCACGTTCCCTCGTCTTCGGTAGACCTCACAGTAATGTCGGCCCGGAAGCTCCCACCGATCACATAGATCATACAAGCCAAATCGGCCGTCCCTCGTCAGGGCCAGGGCCAGATCGTCCAGCGGCATGGGCTCGCTCCGCTCCTTGCCGCTCTGCAGCATCAGATACGCTGGCTGACGGCCGTAAACGTAGTCCACGTCGATTCTGTCCCGGTGACGATAACCCGATGAGCGGGCCACGTGCAAGTCCGTCAGGCCCACCATGTCGAGAACGCGGCAGCGCGTACGATACCCCAAAACGCCGATATCTCGGGCGACGACCAGTTCGCCTTCCCCAGCCCGCTCGCCAAGGTATCGCACCGGTCCGGCTGCCAATGCCTCAAGCTGGCGACGATAGTGTTCCTGCGTCCAGCGGACCGACCGGAAGTGCCATATCTGCGACACTATCACAGCCGCACATGCGATCCCCGCCGTCGTTCCGACCCACCGCGCCGCCCGCCCTGGCCGGCCTGCCGCCGACAAAATACGCCCCGCCGACACCGTCGCGTCTACGCTGATGCAACCGACGATTGTCAACAGGACCGCTGCCGGTAGCAGAAACCGCCACTGCGGCATCCAATCGCCCCCGCTGATGAACACGAAAGCCGTTTGACCGGCCACCAACAACCAGGCATTAACCGCCAGTCGCCGGGTATCCCTGTGAAGTAGCGATGGGATGCCGAGGAGCACGAGCCACCAGGAACAGCCCAGCCACGTCCGGCAGTAAAACCAGCCGCCGACGCCCAACGCCGCTTCCGTGCTCATCTTGGCAACGGCGGTGTTGGGCAACCAGGCCCCGTAATATGCCAGCCGGGCCGCCATCTCCACGACCAGCACTGCCAACCACACACCCGCGGCCGCCCAGATACCGCGCCGCATCCGAGGCGCTGCCCACCAAAGGTACATCCCGTGGATCACGACAAGCAGGCCGTTCTCCGGCCGGCAGACCAACGCTAGCCCTCCATACGCCGCCAACTGGGGCCAACTGAATTCCCCTCGGCGCCGGTCCTCGTTGTG
This sequence comes from uncultured Planctomycetaceae bacterium, assembly GCA_964470125.1. GTDB lineage: Bacteria > Planctomycetota > Phycisphaerae > UBA1845 > UTPLA1 > DATKKX01. The sequence goes on from CAYYBO010000086.1 coordinate 6,199, forward strand.
GGGGACCGCACGAACTGAGCTGCGAGCCCGAGAGAGCGATTCTCTTTCTCCCCCGCTTGGCGCCTCCTTTGGGCAAAGCCCCGGCGCCAAGGCAGCGGAGGATGAGAGGACCAGCCAACCGATGATGGCCGCGTTTACCGCCGTCTCCAGCCCACTTACTATCGCAACGTGCAGCGGCGAATACGCCGCCAGCAACACCAACGGCGCCTGCGCCGTCGGATGGAGCCCAACGAGCCGGCGAGACACCGACCGAATGAACACCATGACGGTCAAAAGGCTCGCTATCTTGCAGACTTGCTCCGTCGGCAAGCGCAGGGCTTCCGCCGCCGTCGCCAGCATTAGCCAAAGCGGGCTGGTGTAGCCCTCCACTCTCTCGCCGACGTTATAGACCGGGCCATGCCCCTCGATCAGATTTCGGGCATACCGAAAGACAATGTAGGCGTCGTCGACCGTGTATCCCCACACCAACGCGCTCATCGCGGCGCAGATCAGCACCGCGACGCACCAAAGGTGTCGAGAGCCGTACCGTCCAACCGAGTCGTCTGCCGGCATCGTCTACTGCTTCTATCGGCCATGCGGCAAGCCGCACATTCTCACACGCTCCCCGCTACGGCGCCTGAAATCCGCGATAAGCGATGGAACAAGCTCGCCAATAGAGAGGGGATGTCTGACTGGCGTCATGTCGTCAGGCCGTCCAGACGCTCGGCCAACCGGGCCACAAGCACGCGCCGATCATACGCCTCAAAGGCCGGATCAGGCGGGGCGACAGACGTTTTGCCCTGTGTCAGCCACGCGCGCAGGCGGCCAACCGCTCCGGCGAGCGACTCAGCATCACCTGCTCTCGCAAAGAAGCTCCGCTCGCCCGCAAACTGCTTCAGCAGCCCACGATCATTGCTCTCGGCCTCCTCCTCCACGCAGACAATCGGCCGGCCGGTCCGAATGTACTCGAACAGCTTGGCGTTGTATCCCCACCGGCCGACATAGGCGCCCGTAAGCAACAGCAATGCACTCGCTCCTCGCATCTCGTCGATCGCCTGGTCACGAGGAACGGCTCCCGTCGTCTCCACCGCCGCGGCTAGGCCCGCCGCCCGCACATAGTCCCCCGAAAGGTTGCCGACGAATCTGAACACAATCTGCTGCAACGCCCCCCGCTCCTGCAACGCCGCCACCGATCGCAGAAACAGGTCCGGCCGGTTCCGCGCAATGACCGTGCCCACGTGGGAAATGACCAACCGGTCGTCTTTTCCCTTCTCGGCGTCCTGCGCGCCCTGCTCGTCGGACACAACCGGTGCGGACATTGGCGCCGCCGCCTCGTAGCCGTTGGGGATGACGATGATCCGCCGGCGGTCATAACCATGCTCCGCCACGACCGCCTCAGCCATCTCCTCGGAAATTGTGATGATCGCCGAGGAGTGCGACATCGCCTTGCGCTCCAATCGCGCGTGCCGCCACCGGCTCACAGGGCAAAGAGGCTCGTATCCCCCCGCTCCAAACCAGCGATCACGAAGGTCCAGCACGAGGTACGCCCCGGTCTGCCGCTGGACGTGAAGTGCCAATGACACGACACTTGCGGGAGGAAAAGACGCCACAATCAACCTGATCCCCTCGCGTCGCACGGTTTCCACGGCCGGTCGTCCCGCCGCGCGTCCCCAGAAGACGAACCGATCCGGAAAGACAACCTCTCGCGCGCAAAGCTGCAGCCATCCCCTTTGACGCCGCGGATCGTAATCCTCCAGCGAAACGCCTCTTGCCCCGGCCGGGTCGCGAACCGCTATCGCCGCCCCTCTGGTCAGTGCGCTCCCGCCCCGGTCCGCCGTAAGCAGAAAGCAATCCCACCCGTGCCTCGGCAGGTAGCGAATGAAAGCCGCCGCTCGCTCAGCCCCCGCACCTACTGCCGGCGGATACCAGTACGAAGCCAACAGCAGCTTGCGATTGGATTGGCTGCCCGTCTCACACACGCACTACATTGAACCCTCTTCCGCGCTCCGCGTCCATCGGTCCTCTTGTTTGCCCGACGCCAACGAACTCTCCACGATCTCGCCCTCCGCAACTCGGCCTGTTGGCGGTAGGATACCGGCATGGCCTCAATGACCGGATTGCATGTGCTCATCATCCCTTCGTGGTGGCCGTCGCCGGAACAGCCGATGAACGGCGTGTTCCTGCCGAACTTCGCGGCCACATTCGCCGAGGCCGGCGCCCGCGTCGGCGTTGTGTATCCAGATCTGATCAGTCCGCGTTTTCTTCGACGAGGGAGATCAATCCCGGTTTTCCCTCAGTTACGGACGGAGACTACTGCCGGGCAACCGGTCTTCCGCATACGCGGCCTGCACACTGCTCTGCGCCTGCCAAGCCTGCAGATGCGCCGCTTCCGCACTTGGCTGCGTCGCGGACTGGCGGCCTACCGTGCTCAGTACGGCGAACCGGACGTCCTCCAGGCCATGTGTGCCATTCCCGCCGGCTGGGCCTGCACACACCTGGACGAGCCTCTCGCCCGGCGCGTCGTGGTCACGGAGTTCACCGGCCCCTTCTCCCTCACCCTGAAGCCGCGTGGGGCGAGCTGGTACGTCCGCACGGCCCTGGCTAAGGCGGCGGCCGTCTTCGCCCTCAGCCCCCACGGCCGCGGCGAGATGCGAGCCGCGGGCCTCACCCGTGATATCGAGGTCTGTGGCATCCCCGTCTCGGAGTTGTTCCTGCAACAGGAGATACCCCCTCCGCGGGCGGATCGCCTGCTTCGTGCCCTGTTCGTCGGCCGCCTCGTTGTGGAAAAGGGCGTCGGGGAATTGGCGGCGGCGGCGACGACGCTGGGGCATAGCGCCAACGTTGAATGGCACTTCGCCGGAGACGGTCCCGTGAAGCCGGCGGTTGCCGCCCGCTTCGCCGCCGGGAGGATATCTGATCGACTCGTGCTGCACGGGCACTGCGACCGTTCGACCACCGCCCGGCTGATGGCCGAGAGCGATTTCCTCGTGCTCCCGACCTATGGGGAGACCTTTGGCCTGGCCGTTGCGGAGGCGCTTTGCGCCGGCCTGCCGGTCATCACCTCGCGCGGCACGGCCTGCGCGGATTTCGTCGGTGGCGCTGACGGCTTGCTGACCGACAGACAGAACATCCCTTCTCTGGTCGCCGTGCTGCGGAAGATGATCGACACGCACGGGCGGTTTGAGCGTCAGGCGATCGCCGCCCGCGCCAGGGCCCGTTTCTCCGGGGCTTCCGTGGCCGAGACCTACGCCCGAGCCTATCGGCAATTGCTCTGATGAGAACATCGCCTGCAAAGAAGAGGCCTCCCGCCCGCGCCCTGTCAATGGGCCGTCCGTGAGTCTTCCGTCCGTCGCAGGGTCGCAAACGGCGGCTCCGCCCCGTTGCGAAAATCATCCAGGCCCTGACTCTATCGGGTCATCTACTCGCGGCGAGGCGAAGATTCTCACGCCGCGACTTGGCCAGTGCTCTTACCTCACGAAAAGGCACCAGACAGTCTTGCAGCACGGCGAGAATCTCCTTTCGATTCTTGCACGCTGACAACAGATCCAGGCCGGCCTTGGAAACGAATGCGCACAAGTTCAACCACAAAGACCGAGTTGGCTTCTTGATTATCAGTCGGTAGTTCGCCCTCCGGCGCTGCGAATCTCGCGATCGATCTTTCACACACACGGTTGCATGCCAGTGATAGGCCCGAGCCCTGACTGCCACGGCCGGCGAGCGCCCTAACAGGCAAGAACGTCTGCAGAGATCGTTGTCCTCGCCATAGAAGTAGAACAACTCGTCGAATTCGCCCACGTCTCGAATCAAATCCATGGGAAGGAGCATGACGGCGCCGTTGACAAAGTCGGTTGTGTAGTAGCGCCGCAACGGTGCACCCATGATTGCATCGCGGCGAAACTCCTCGCTCAAGCCGAGAAACCAGAGGCATCCGCGTTCGACCTGCCCGGGGCAGTGAGATAAGTGAAGCGGCGAGATCGGGCCAAGGCCGGGACTGTCCATCGAAACTGAAATCATCTCTGCCACTGCCCACGGCAAAAGGGTCACGTCCGGGTTCATGACTAGAACATAGTTGTGATTCTTGCTCGCGGCATAACGGATTCCACGGTTACATGCCGCCGCATAGCCGGTATTCTCCTGCTCAGGGAAGATCGTGAGCTCACACCTGCTTTGCGACTTCAACAGCGATAGCGTCGCATCCGTCGATCCGTTGTCCACCACAACGACTTCCCGTGCGACCTGTGTCTGCTGAGCCACACCGGATAAGAATGAACTCACCCAGGACTCGCTGTTGCAGGTCACAACAACAACACATACGGATACCTTGGCGATCGCATCAAGCTCAACCTTCGACAAGGCAGGACCGTGTGCATCCGACAGGAGCAAACGGTCGGCTTTGGTCGCAAAGCTTCTCATGAACTGTCTCCAGCCGGTCAATGGCTGATGATGCCCCTTCGCGCACGGCTACATAACCCAGCCACATTCATCTCCGGCAAACAGTCCGCAGTGTTTCGATGCCGAGGACCGCTGGCGCGTTTCGATCTATCGAGCCACGGCAACTCGCCGCCTGCGATCCGACCCATCCACCGGCTGCTCCTTCCGCGCCGCCCTCCGCGCCAACGTGGCTATCCCCTCCATCTGAAGCTGCACTGAGAATCATCCACGCCCGCAACGTCATCCTGTCCACGTCGTCTTGCCAGAAGGGCGGACATCGTTGTCCGCAACAGGACTCCTCAGAATCTCGACCTTCAGGTACTGACGCTGTTGGTTCCGTGACGGCACACACCAGTATCGGCTTTCGTCCGGTTGGCCAATAACTGTTCCGCAGCTTATCAGACGCTCCACGGAGTCTTCTTGTCCCCACGTGTGTGCTTCTACTCCGAACTCAAGTGATCCCCATCTCCACCGATGATGCCAACGTGTACTTTGTCCGCAAACAGGAGGCGAGGACCAACCGAGTCGGCGAGCAGCATTGAACGCCGCCGGGGGCAGCGGATTTCGCCCTCACGCCTACCCGCTGATGATGCCGTGGAGAACAACCGCCAGTCCGACAAGCCTCTAGTGCTGGTCACCCTCTGTGGCGGCGGCTGGCATCCGGAGACATTCCGCATCCTCGACCGCTTTCCGCCCGGCGAGTTTCGCTTCGCCTACGCCTACGGGCACTGCGCCGGTGTCCACGGCGCCGCCAAGCTGCCCATGCCTCATGATGGCCCCCGCTACCCCATCCACTACCTCGGCCCTACGCGATGGCGGCCGCGTCATATCCTGACCAACGCCGTCCGCCTGCTCCTCAGCTTCGTCGAGGCCTACCGCCTCGTCGCCAGACTCCGCCCCCACGCGGTCTTGGCCTTGGGAACCAGCACCGCCATTCCCCTCTTCTGCGCCGCCAAGTGCCTCGGCGCCTGCAATGTGTTCGTAGAGTCGCTCACGAGGGTCGAGCGGCTGTCAATGACCGGACGGATCATTCGCCGATTGCGTCTTGCCGACCGCCTCTACGTCCAATGGCCGCGGCTTGCTCGAGACGTCAATGGAGCGGTCTTCGCTGGAGCGGTTCTATGATCCTCGTCACCGTAGGCACCCAGTATTTTGATGAGTTGATCGACGAAGTCGACCGGCTGGCGGGATGTGGCGTCCTCGCCCAACCGATCCTCGCTCAAGTCGGCCTCTCCAAACAAAAGCCCAAGAACGTCGAATACATCGCGTTCGACAGGAACCTGCTGGAGACCGCCGAGAAGGCCGACCTGATCATCACCCACGCCGGTACAGGCTCGCTCTGCGAATTCATCACCCTCGGCAAGCCCTTCATCGCCGTGGTCAACGACACCAAGGCAGGCAATCATCAGCTCGAATTCCTCGAGCACCTCTCCAACTTGTACGACTTCTGCTGGATATGCTCGCCACGAGACCTGGAAGACGCCCTGCCCCACGCCCGCCCGGCAACCCCCCTCTCCAAGGAAGCCTGCGGCATGCTCGCTGACGACATCCGGGCGTTTCTCAAGTCCTCCCCCGAAGCCTCGCCGGTGCGGGCCTTCACCACCCGATGACCCTGCGGACTTCCCGAAGACTCTCCTCCGGCGTGGAATGTTGGTACATGCCAGACGAGACGACCAGCGTATCCGCCCCGGCCTCCACCAGCCGCTTGGCGTTCTCGGCCTTCACGCCGCCGTCGACCGTGATCGTCGCCGCCGATCCCATCCTTTCTATCATCGCCCGAAGGTCCGCCACTTTCACGTACGTGTATTCGAGCATCTTCTGGCCGGGAAAGCCCGGGGCGTACCCCATCACCAGGACGTTCTCAATGCACGGCAACAACGGCTCGACCGCGGCGACGGGAGTCTCGGGATTGATCGACACGCCCGGCTTCAGGCGGCTAGCGGTCAGGGGCATAGACCCCGTGACGCTCGGCGCCTGCTTCCCCGAGATCCGCGCCGCCTCGGCCGGCTGCGCCCTCGGTAGCCGGTGCAAGCACCTGGACGAGCCGGGCTGCGCGGTCGTCGCGGCGCTCGAGACCGGCGAGGTCCACGAGGACCGCTACGAGAGCTACGCGCGCATACTAGCCGAGCTCGAGGACACGCGCGGCTACGCCAAGAAGGCGGGCAGGCCGCGCCGACACCATGAGGATGACTACGAAGATGCATGACCACGCCCTATCGCTACTCGATTTCTACCGCATCCGCGACGACGTCGCCGGCTATTGCCTGAGCGAGGAGGGCGCGGCGGCCGTCAGGGTCGGCCTGCCCTCCGGGGACCCGGCCGTGGTCTCCGACGCCAAGGCCCGCGCGTCGGCCGTCCGCGAGCTGATCCACGACTCGCG
>CAYYBO010000087.1:0-12973 GCA_964470125.1 uncultured Planctomycetaceae bacterium
GGCAAGGAGGTCCCGAAGAGTTGAGCGTGTCTCCTCGGAGCCGCGGCATTCAAGCCGCGCGGATAATGACTGGGCCGTGGCATTAACGGCGGCGCAACCCCGCATGAGTGCGGAGGCTCGGAGTTGGGTGCGGGCGGACGGTATGGTGCGGGGTCGACATCCGTCGTCGGCCACGGGGGGCCGACGCTACGGTGGCACTGGCGGGATTGAATGAAGCTGGCGCTTAGACAACGCATCATTCTGCCAGGGTTCGGGCTTACCCTTGGCTTCTCCATGGCCTATCTCGTGCTGTTCGTCCTCATCCCCCTGGCCGGTCTCTTCTTCAAGACTGCCACCATGAGCTGGCCTCGATTCTGGGCGACGGTCGCCGACCCCCGCGCCATCTCCGCCTATCAACTGAGCTTCGGCGCCGCCTGGATCGCCGCGACCATCAACCTCGGCTTTGGCGCTGTCGTGGCTTGGGTCTTGGTTCGCTATCGCTTCCCGGGTCGCCGTATCGTGGACGCCCTGATTGACTTGCCCTTTGCCCTGCCGACCGCCGTGTCGGGTATCTCGCTGACGGCCATTTACGCCGAGAACGGCTGGTTGGGCCGGTATCTCGCGGACCTCGGCGTCAAGGTGGCCTTCACTCAGGTGGGCGTCGTCGTGGCCATGATCTTCATCGGCCTGCCCTTTGTCGTTCGTACGTTGCAGCCCGTGCTGGAGGATTTCGACCCGGAAGTGGAAGAGGCGGCTGCCAGCCTCGGCGCCTCCCGCGTCCAGGCGATCCGTCGCGTCGTCCTGCCCGAGTTGTGGCCCGTGCTGCTCACAGGTTTCGCCCTGGCTTTTGCCCGGGCGCTGGGCGAGTACGGCTCGATCATCTTCATCTCCGGCAACATGCCCATGCGCACGGAGATCGTACCGCTGCTGATGGTCATCAAGCTCGAGCAATTCGACTATGAGGGCGCCGCGGCTCTGGCAGTCGTGATGCTGACCGCCTCGTTCGTGTTGCTCCTGCTCATCAATCTCCTGCAATGGTGGAGCGGGCACCGTCACGCGGCGGCGAGGAGTTGACCCTATGGCCGACCAGCCGATCACCTCGGAAGAAGCCGCCGGTCCTACCACTACCAGGAGTCGGGCGGCGACCGAGCCGCCGCTCGTTCGGTTCCTGCTCGCCGTTGTCGCCCTGGGCTTCATCGGTTTGTTCCTGGTGGCGCCGTTGGCGGCCGTCTTCTCCCAAGCCCTGGCTGATGGCGTCGGCGTCTATCTCAAGTCGTTGAACGAGCCGGACGCCTTGGCCAGCATCCGCTTGACGTTGCTCACCGCGGCGATCGCCGTCCCGCTGAATCTGGTTTTCGGCGTTGCCGCATCGTGGGCCGTGGCCAAGTTCGAGTTCGTGGGCAAGAGCGTCCTGACCACGCTGATAGACCTGCCCTTTGCAGTCTCCCCGGTCATCTCCGGTATGATCTACATCTTGCTTTTCGGCCTGAACGGATACTTCGGTCCCTGGCTCAAGGAGCACAACATCCAGATCGTCTTCGCCGTGCCCGGCATCGTGCTGGCGACGGTCTTCGTGACCTTCCCCTTCGTGGCCCGCGAGTTGATTCCCTTGATGCAGGCCCAGGGCACCGAGGAGGAAGAAGCGGCGATCTCCCTCGGCGCCGGCGGCTGGCAGACCTTCTACCGAGTGACGCTTCCGAATATCAAATGGGGCCTGCTCTACGGCGTCATCCTCTGCAACGCCAGGGCAATGGGCGAATTCGGGGCCGTGTCGGTCATCAGCGGCCACATCCGTGGCTTGACCAACACCATGCCGCTGCACGTGGAGATCCTCTATAACGAGTATAATTTCGTCGGCGCCTTTGCCGTTGCCTCGCTGCTGACGGTGGTCGCCTTGATGACGCTGGTGTTGAAGAGCTTCGCCGAGTGGAAGTTCAAGAAGCAGATGCGGACCGCGTGACGCCGGAGCCTGAAGGTGAGCATCGAAGTCAACCACATCTCCAAGCACTTCGGCTCATTTACCGCCCTGGCGGACGTCAGCCTCCGCGTCGAAACCGGAGAACTGGTCGCCCTGCTCGGTCCCTCCGGCTCCGGCAAGACGACGCTGCTGCGGATCATCGCCGGCCTGGAAAGCCCCGACGCCGGCAGCGGCCACATCCTCCTTGCCGACGAGGATGTGTCCAAACAGCAGGCCGGTGCCCGCCGGGTTGGCTTCGTCTTCCAGCACTACGCCCTCTTCCGCCACATGACCGTCTTTGAAAATGTCGCCTTCGGCCTGCGCGTGCGGCCTCGCAAACAACGGGCCCCCGAGCGGCGCATCCGACAGCGAGTTCACGAACTCTTGAATCTCGTGCAGCTTGACTGGCTGGCCGACCGCTATCCGGCTCAACTTTCCGGCGGTCAGCGGCAGCGGATCGCCCTCGCCCGAGCCTTGGCCATCGAGCCAAGGGTCCTGCTGCTCGACGAGCCTTTCGGCGCTTTGGACGCCAAGACGCGGCAGGAGCTGCGCCGCTGGCTCCGCAGGCTGCACAGCGAACTCCACGTAACCAGCCTTCTGGTCACCCACGATCAGGAGGAGGCCCTGGAAGTTGCCGATCGCGTGGTTATCACCAACCTTGGCCGGATCGAACAGGCCGGCACACCCGAGGAGGTCTTCCATCACCCCGCCAACGAGTTCGTCATGAACTTCCTCGGCCACGTCAACATCTTCCACGGCCGAGTCGAGGGCAACCGAGCCTTCCTCGGCCCGTTAGAGATCGACTACGCCGGTCAGGAGCCAGGCACAGCCCGCCCCGCCCGCGGCTTAATCCGTCCCTACGACCTGGACATCGAGAACCAGCCCAACGGAAAACCGGCGTTCCGCGCGACCATCCGCCACATCAACGCCGCCGGCCCCCGCGTGAAGGTCGACCTCTCCGCCGAGTCCGGCGACTCCGTCCACGTCGAAATCCCCCACGAGCGCATGCGCGACCTCGCCCTGACCCCTGGCCAAACCGTCTTCGTCATCGCCAAGGAGATCAACGTATTTGTGGACGAGGGGCCGAGTGCACGAGAGAAGGAAGCGAATGAGTGATATCCCCCCGTTCAGTCCCAATTGCCTGGACAGGCTCGCCATGCACGGAAGCGACAGCACCCGCCGCGCGAAGTTGACACCGATTTGCGATTGCCCCGGCGAACTCGATCTGCCGGGGTGGCCATGTTGGACATCGCTCCAGACGCATGATAGACAGTCTACCGGACGTCGCGGTCGATGGACTACCTGTTCCTGATCATCGTGGGTTTCTTTGCCGGCATCAGCGCCGGCCTGTTGGGCATCGGCGGATCAGTGGTGATGATCCCCGGTTTGGTGCTGATCCTCGGCGGCAGCGGGCAGCACCTCTACCAGGCCGCCGCGATGATCGCCAACTTCTTCGTCATCGCCCCGGCGGTCGTACGCCACTGGCGGGTCAACGCCACCCTCTGGCCGGTCATCCGCCTGACTATTCCCAGCTCGATCATAGGGGCCGTCGCCGGCGTCCATGTGAGCGATTTGCCGTTGTTCCGCAGCGGCGGCCAGGGATACCTCCAAATCGCCTTCTCGCTGTTCCTGATCTATGTTGTGGCCTACAACCTGTGGCGGCTGCGGCCGGGTGCGGCGGTGCAGCCGGCGGACGAGCAGGGACCGCCGCGGCTGTCGAGCACCTTAATAGTGCTGCTGGTCGGCCTCCCCGCCGGCTTGCTCGCCGGCCTGCTGGGCATCGGCGGGGGCCTCTTCGCCGTACCGGCTCAACAGATCATCCTCAAAATCCGCCTGCCGAACGCCATCGCCAATTCGGCGGCGACGATCCTCTGCTCCAGCATCGTCGGTGCCGCCGTGAAAAACTACCACTTGGCCGAGCATGGCTTCAGCGTCACCCAATCGCTGCTCCTGGCTGCCTGCCTAGTCCCCTCGGCGATGATCGGCTCGTGGGTGTCGGCGGCCAAGGTCCACCAGTGGCCCGTCTCGGCGATTCGCGCGGTCTTCGTCGTCGTGCTGGCCTACTCGGCGGTCAAGGTATTCCTCGCCGGCTGGGGGCATGTCGCCCTGCTGTGAGCCATCGAGACGCCGAGCTATACTCTCCGTGACCGCGATCACGGACCGCCCCTGAACGTTGCTGGTCCGTCGCCGCGTCGTCGGCTGGGAGGCAGACCGTCTTGGAAATCACCCTGTTGTGCATCGGCGACGTTGTCGGACGGCCGGGTCGCGTGGCCATCGCTCAAGTGGTGCCGCGCCTGGTCAAGGAGCTGGGCGTCGACTGCGTGATCGTCAACGCGGAGAACGCCGCGGCCGGCTCGGGCCTGACCGAAGGCCTCTATGCCAAGCTTCTGCGTTACGGCATACATATCCTGACCATGGGTGACCACATCTATCGCCGCGGCGATCTCATTCCCGTGCTCGACAAGGCCGAGAGCATCGTCCGCCCGGCGAATTTCCCGCCGGAGTCGGCCGGTCGCGAGTTCGCTGTTTTCCAGACAGTCAAGGGCCCGAGGGTCGCGGTCATATCCCTGGTCGGCCGGCTCTTCATGAAGCCAATGGGCGATTGCCCGTTCCATGCGGTCGACCGCGTGCTGGGGCAGCTTCCTTCCGACGTAAAGATTATCGCCGTGGACATGCACGCCGAGGCGACCAGTGAGAAGATCGCCATGGGCTGGCATCTCAACGGTCGGGCCAGCGTTGTCTTCGGCACGCACACCCACGTCATGACCGCGGACGAACGCGTGCTCGACCAGGGCACCGCCTACATCAGCGACGTGGGCATGACCGGCCCGCACGACGGCGTGCTCGGCCGCCGCAAGGAGCGCGTCCTCAAGGCGGCGATCACCGGTCTGCCGGCGCCGTTCGACGTGGCTGCGGGTGACGTGCGGTTGAACGCCGTGCTGGTGCGGGCGGAAAGTGACACCGGCAAGGCGCTGCACATCGAGCGTCTCTCCGTCCCCTGCCCTCACGCGGGGGGCGAGGAGCCGGGCGAATAGGCTGGCGCCGCCCGCGCTGCCGTTGTTGGCAATGGTCTTCTCAGGAACTGTGTCGGCTCACGGCTGCATCGCCACCGCGATGAGAAACGGGCGCCACTTCGGGCTCGCCCAGTAATAACCCGCTCACTTCAGGCGGTCATTATCACAGCGGCTTGGCCGTCTGGCGGCTTGGTCGGTTGCCTTATTCCTGCGCGGTTCCTCACTTCGCTCGATGCCGGGGCGAGGGAGCGCCGCGCCGGGCGCGCAGGGCCTCCAAACGGTCGCGAAGGACCACCGCGTCCTCAAAACGCTCCTCCTCGACGGCCTTCTGCAGCTCGACCTCCAGCTTCTCCATCGGATCAGCAGGGAGTCTCGCGGCGATCTCGTCGCGCAGCGATTGGAGGATAAGCACCTCCGTGGCCTTCTCGAAGGAATCTTGCTGCTCGGCTTCGACGAAGAGCTCGTAGATTGCCCTCAATCCCGCCTTGACGCGGGCCAGGGCGGTCTTGAAGGCCCCTTTTCGCAGGGCAATGTGAGCCTGGGCGCGAGTGTGCATCATGACCAGGTAAGTGCGATACTGCTCGAGAACCGCCCGATCGGCCTCATCGCGAGCGTATTCGGTGCAAAGGTCAAGCACCCGCAGGTTGCGGGCCGTGTCACGAGCGACGCCCTCGAAATCCTCCAGCACGAACTCGGCCAGATAGCGGTGGTAGTATTGTACCGCCTCCTCGCGCAACGCCTGGCAGGCGTCGGGGGCAATCTCGAACCCGAGATCGGTCCCGTTCCGCTCCATGTACCGCGTTCGTTCATGCTCCCAGTAGTGCAGCCAGGATTCGAAGTTGCGCGGCCGCTTGCCGTCGGGGCGCCCGCTGACTTCCATCTGCAACAGGCCCAGATCAAGGCGCATCTGGATCTTATTAACCCCGTCGTCGCCGATGATCTTGCGCACGGTGATCTGGTTGGACTCGTACTCCCAACCGGCGAGGATTCGTCTGAGATCCAGAGAAGCCATGACACCGCTCCTTACACAAGGCGGCCACTCAAGTATACAACCCCGAAATCGTGCTCGTGGTTAGATCATCTCCCGGCGGCGGGAGTTTTTTGGGCCGAGCCGGAGGTGCCGATAATGGGTGGTTTTCCTCTCCGAGGCGATCCTATAATTGCATGTGGGGGCAGCGAGGCGAGTTCACCTCGCATCCTCCCGGCAGTATCGACAGTAGCGAAGCTATCGGCCCTTGAGGCCGAGAAGCGCAGTTTCTGCGCATCGGGGCCGCGGCGCGGCCGCACGACCGCCGACGAGTGACATATCTATGGCACTATTAGCACGGCTTCGACCGCGTCGGCGGGGTCATCGGCCCGTCGGCGGCTCGGCCAGGAACCAGGCGATGCGCTCAGCGGCCAGACCATGGGCGATCTCGTTGGGGTGCTGGTCGGTCGGGTGTACCCAAAGATCCTCCGCCCGGCGACCCTGGTAAACCTCCAGCAGATCGAGGCACGCCAAGCCGGCCTCGCCACAGGCGTTGGCCACCTCGGCGTGCAAATCGCGGAACGGATAACCTTCGTTCAACTCCCACATTACCGGGAAGATCACCACTACGAAGCTGAATCCGTCCTCCCGGCCCACCTGCCCCAGGCCCTTGAGAACTTCCTTGCACTCACCCCACCGCGGTGAGTTGAAACTCCGTCGAATCTCATCGAAGTACTCTTGCTGCAACCGCCGTGCCCTCCGCCGGCGCTCAAGCCTCTCCCATATCATCGAGATTCTGCCGGGCAACGACGGCACATAGTCCTTGACCATGGCCTCGCTCTGGCGGATGGTTTCCCCGGAGTCGACGACATCGTTCAGGAAAAACCCAAGAATCACAACGTCGGGCCTAAAGGCCGCGCACCGCAGGAGGTAAAACGCCGCCGCCTCCTTCGTACCATATCCCTGCACCCCAGCGTTCAGTACTTCGACTCGGCGGCCGGGCATCGTCGGGCCGAGAAGTCTCTCCAGCCGGGCTGGGTACGTATCCGGATATCGCACGCCTTCCCCGAACGTGATGGAATCACCGAGACAGACCACCCTGAAGACCTCTGCGCCCTTGGCAAGGCGCACGGCCGGCCCGCGCATCCCGTATTCGTTGATCTCGTAAGTGACTCGTCCATCGCCGCCCAGGTAGCCGCGAACGTCGCACCCCGGATCGTACACCGAGGCAAAGGTCGTGTTGGCTTGATAGGCGATCGGCCCGTTCTCAATCCGGGTGAATGGGATGCCCGCGCGAGGCTCGAAGCGGCGCGAAACACAAACAGGCGGACCTGGACGCAGCACCCGTACCGCTCCCTCGGCGAGCAGCAGTCCCACGGCCAAACCGAACATGCATAGCAGCAATCGTCGCCGACCTCGGCGGGGAGGTTGCCCGCGGTCGTCGATGGTTCTCTTGGGGGGAGCGCCGCCGGTAACATCCATGCGAATACTACGCCCGAGCTTGCTTGGGAGAACACGGCAACAACCACCTGCTCTGGCCGGGCTGAAACATCGGCGAGAGCGCGCGGGCATGCCGCAATCGCCCTCGTTGGCTATTCAGACCGGCTGGTGCCGTTGCCAGCAGTGGAGCCTTGAGGCGCCCCGCGGCCCCGACGCCTCCGCCGGCATGCTGCGGGGACCGACGCGAGACTCTCGATGTGCAAACAGCACTAGCTCGCCTGATCTTCTCACATGCTACCCTCGCGAAGATTCCTCCTCGTTCTCCGTTGGCCGACACTTTGCCGCGCCTCTGCGGTGTTCGACCGCCCGCATTGCCCGCGAGGTGCTCCATCACGTGAGCCGGACATCCTGCAGAAGGAGGGAGGCGCGGTCCGCCCGCACGCTGCGCGGAAGCACCACCGTGAACTCCGAACCTTTGCCCTCCTCGCTGGCTACGCTGATGGTTCCTCCGAGCAAGGTGGTCAGTTCCTTGCTGATGGCTAAGCCCAAACCGGTGCCGCTGTGCTCCCGGGTCATGGAATCGTCAAGCTGGCGGAACTTCTCGAAGACGTCCGGGATCTTCTCCTGAGGAATGCCGATGCCCGTATCCTTCACGGTGATGCCCACGTGATCATCCCTGGCGAGGCTCAGCCGCAGTTCGACCAAGCCTCCCTCGGGCGTGAACTTCACGGCGTTGGAAAGCAGATTGTACAGGATTTGCTGAATCCTGCCCGCATCGCTGTGGATGGCGGGCAGGTCGGGTGGAACGCAGGCCACCAGTTGCAGGCTCTTCTTCTCAGCCAGCGGCCGCATGAAGTCGATGAGATTGCGGGCCAACTCGCCCAGATCCACGTTTGCCAGGTGCAGCTCCAGCTTGCCGGCTTCGATCTTGGCCAAATCCAACAGGTCGTTGATGATTCCCAGCAAAAGACGCCCGCTGGCCATGATGTTCTCGGCGTACCGCAACGTGCGCCCCCCCTCGCGGGCAGCCGCCTCCCGGAGCAACTCGGCGAAGCCGATGATCGACGTCAGCGGAGTCCGCAGTTCATGGCTCACGTTGGCCAGGAATTGGCTCTTGATCTTGTTGGCTTCGAACAGCGCAACGTTGCGCTCGGCCAATTCACCCAGCCGTGTGTCCAGGCTCTTGTTAATCGTCCGTAGCTCGGTCTCCGAGGCCTGTAAGTGAGAGAGCATCGCATTGAACGCCCGGGCGAGTTCCTCGAATTCGTCCCCGGTCGCAATGTCGCTCCGAACGCTGTGCTCGCCCTGAGAAACGCTCTCAGCCACGCGCCGCAGTTCGCGAACAGGCGAAAGAATCAGCTTCTGGGTGATCAGGTAAAACACCAGCACGGCCAGCGTTCCGGCAAGAGCCCCCGCCATCAGGCTCAGGCCAAGGTTGATCCAAAGGTCCGCCCGGGCATCGACCACCATGTAGTCAACGGCCACGACCCCCAAAAGCGTCCCTGCCGGGTGCTTCCCACCAGTCGAGCGCACGGGCAGGACGATTCGGTACAGAAGACCAACCCCAGCGGTCTCAACCAGTGGCGGCGCCTCCCGCATCTCGGGGTTTCGCGACAACTCGGCGGTCGCCTGAACGATGTAGTCATCAAGCCCCGGCGGAACCTGTGGGTTGGATGGGTCCGATAAGGCGATAAGCCTCGGCGCAGGGCTTCGAAAACCGTGCTGCGCCGCGCCGCTCGGCCACCACCGATCCAGCGCACGCTGTTTCAGCCCCCAATTGCCACTGCCGAGGTCGCTACGCGCCATGGCCAACCGGCCGATCAGCCTTGCTGTCTGGACATTCCCCTCGTGGACCAAGTCCCGCATTCGCAACCAAGGCACAAACAGAGCCGATGCAATGATTAACAGCACAGCCATGCCGAAGAGCAAGCGGCACTTGGCTGCGAGAGAGATACTGAATTGTCGCAGCCGAATCATCCGCAGAAGGCTCCCGTGTCGTATGCTACCATAGGCAGGCGTCGCGTGTCTGTTTGATTCGCTCCGATCCCGCTCGCCTGCGGTCCTCGCGGTTCTGTGTCGTTGAATTACAGCCGGAAAGCCGATAACATAAGGTGTTTATGATGCTGAAGTTCGAGGTGGATCCATGACCATCCGGTTAGCCATCATGGTCGCGCTGGCGACGAGCCTGATCGCTGTGGAAGGAGCCCCGGCTGCCCAGCAGCCGGACTCCTTGGGTGCTCGCGCCCGCCGAGCCCGTACCTCAGCGACCGGCTACGGGGCTCGCCCCCGCGCCGCGCTCGGCACTTATGAGAGCAATCGGAGGACCAACATCCTGAAAACTCGGGCACAGAAACTCCGAGGCTTGTCTCCCCTGAAAGAGACTCGACGAGGTCTCCTGCCCGACATTCAGTTGTCGTACGACCCCACCCGATACATCCTCGATCGCAGGAACCTCCTTCGGGTGCGTTCTCCTCTGGCACAAAGCGCCACGGCCTACCTTGGGCGATCCGTGATGTCGCGCGACGAGTTGCTCCTAAGGCCGCCCCTCGTCGAAACGGCGGGCACGTCTGCGGATGTGCCAAGCCCCGAATCGACTCTACCGGTCCCTACGAGTGAACCTGCCCCCCCGGAGAGTCCCCTCGGCATCCGTGCTCCCAGAACAGTCGCCGACGTTCTCACGTCCAAGCTCGAATCGCGAGGCGACGAATATCTCCAGATCGGCATCGCGTATTTCAGGGCCGGCGAATTCATCAGGGCCCGGCAACAGTTCGAGATGGCCAGGATCGTCTGGCCGGATCAGCCCAAACCCTACATTATGTGCATGTTCGCGTCATACCAGGTGGGAGACCGCCATCGCGCCCTGCATGATCTGACAAAGGCCATTGGTTTGGCCAGTTCCTTGGAGGATCTCAGGATCGAGGGTTTCCCTGGGCAATTCTGGCCGGGTGCCGATGAGGCGGCGGCCAAGGCGGCCTTCCGCAGGACGGTGAGCGCCGTCAATCTGGCCCTGAAATCGAGCGGCGAGACAACGAGCGGAAGCATCCTCCTTGCATATTACGCCTGGCTTAACGATGATACCAGCACCGCGATCTCGGCGGCGGAGGCCGCAATAGGGGCAACCGCGGACCCGGACGCATCCGCCCCGCTTCGCCGATTCCGCGACTGGCTCACAGAAGACCGCGCGCCCGCCGCCGAGAAAAAACCGACCGCTGGGTAGAGAGTGGTTGGGCGAGGCGCAGCGATTCCGATGCAGCCATTAGCGCACACGCGCCAACGAACTCGGCAACGAGAAGCGCGAGGGGAGCCAATCGGCTTTCTGATCCCGCGACCTAGAAAGTCCGAAGCTCTATCGGGAGAGAACCGGTCCTAATCCTATGCCGCAAGCCAGCCACGCAGAGCGACACAATCCGCCGTCGATCTTCCGCCGGCATCGTACAGTCGGCGTAGCCGCGGCCCACGCCGGCCTCTTTGCCGCAGCGTCTTTCTGTGCGTTCGGCCTCTACTACAACTTCAAAAACCTGGACCTCTGGCTCGCCCCCTTCTTTCTGCCCCTGCTTCCTATCCCGCTCTTGATCAAGATGACCGTCTTCGGCTTGATGAAGATGTTCCGCGGCTCGTGGCGCTACGTGGGCATGCGGGACGTCCTCTCCGTCATCAAAGCCACCCATGTCAGCACCTTCTTATATGTGGCGGTGTTCTTCGGCATCGAATGGTCCTCCTCCTACTTGATTGAGGAATACCCCGGCTTCTTCGCCTCGCGCGGCCAATTCCCGCAGGCTGTCTTCCTCCTCGACTGGGGCACGACCGTCGCCTTCGTCTGTGGGGCTCGCATCGTGGTGCGCCTGTATCACGAGGAAGTCCGGCCGGTATCGACCATCGGTCAGCAAACCTGCTTGATCATCGGGGCTGGAGACACGGGAGAGGCACTCCTTCGCGAGATACTCCGCATGCAGGTGGACCGCTACCGGGTGATCGGCTTCCTGGATGACGACGCCTCCAAACACGGCTCGTACATCCACGGCGTGCCCGTGCTCGGCGCCATCGACCAGGTGCGGGAGATGTGTCAACAGCACGAGGTCGATGAGCTTCTGCTGGCCCTTCCCGGCGCCCCGCAGAAGCGGCTCCGACACATCGTCGAGCAGGCCCAGGGCCTCAACGTGCTATTCCGCACCATCCCGGCGATGGAGGCGGTCATCGAAGGCCAAGTGACCGTCTCGCAGATCCGCAATGTGGATATTAAGGACCTGCTCGGCCGCGATCAGGTGGAGCTCGATGAGGCCACGCTCAAGGAGAACCTCCAGGGCGAACGCGTCCTGGTGACCGGGTCTGGCGGCTCCATCGGTTCGGAAATCTGCCGCCAGCTCCTCCGCTATCGCCCGGCCAGGCTGGTCCTGCTCGAACAAGCCGAAAACAACTTGTTCGAAATCGATCGCGAATTGCAGCAACTGGCCCCGGACATCCCTCGCGTCCGCGCCATCGCCGACATCTGCGACGCCAAGAGAATCAACTACATCTTCGAAACTGAACGCCCCGCCGTTGTCTTCCACGCCGCTGCCCACAAACACGTGCCCATGATGGAATGGAACGTGGGCGAGGCGATCAAGAACAACGTGTTGGGGACAAAGACCGTGGCCGACGCCGCTAAGCGGCACGGCGTCCGCCGATTCGTGATGATCTCCACCGATAAAGCGGTAAACCCGACCAGCGTCATGGGTTGCACCAAACGCGTCGCCGAGATGTACATCCAGCAGCTTCGCCAGGACGCCAAGACGCAATACATGACCGTCCGTTTTGGGAACGTCCTCGGCTCCAGCGGCAGTGTCGTGCCCATCTTCACCAGGCAGATCGCCGCCGGTGGACCGGTCACGGTGACCGATCCGGCCATGACCCGCTACTTCATGACCATCCCAGAGGCCGCGCAACTCGTCCTGCAGGCCGGCGTGATGGGCGGCGACGGCGACATCTTCGTTCTGGATATGGGCGAACCTGTCAGAATCATCGACTTGGCGCGAGAGATGATCACCCTCAGCGGCCTGCGCCCCGGTGAGGATATTGAGATCAAAATCACCGGCACCCGACCTGGAGAAAAGCTCTATGAGGAACTGAGCGTCACCGGCGAGAACATGAGCCGCACCACCCACGAGAAGATCTACGTCTGGCGGAACCGCAAGGAGGATTGGCCCCGCGTCTGCCGCCTCCTGGACGAGTTGATCGGCGTGGCTGATGACTTGCCGCCGGAGCGACTCAAGGAACGCCTCAAGGAGATCGTGCCGGAGTTTGAGCCGGGAGAAGCGCCCGGGCATGATGCCGCCCACCCGGCGTCAGTCGCACAGTCGCAGCAAGTAGTTCGCTCCCGCTCAACCCCCGAGCCCACCCCGCGAGCCTCCACGCCCCATCCCTGACACGGTCATGACCGGGCAACGCCCCGCCTCGTGATGAACGGCGATTAACCGGCCTGCGAGCCAATAGGGGGTCTGCCGCGGGCCAGGGTGCTCCCTGCTCCTTTGTGGTCTCCCATCTCACTCTGCCCTCATAACCCCGTGCCCGCTGCGCCGCATACTCAACCCCCCGCGGGAACTTTACTAAAAACCACCATTTCGGAAACCCCCACTAGAC